>JBEKQP010000086.1:0-16389 GCA_049519595.1 Candidatus Korobacteraceae bacterium
TGCGATAAGCGAGTTGATCTTGAAACCATTGTCGGCTACATCGATGGCCGGAGCCATGACGTCTTTCAGTGGCTTACTGCCGAACCTCTGGAGAGCCGATGTCGCGCCCGACAACATCCCCGGTACGGATATCGCTTTGTACCCGGTGAAATTGGCGTCGTCCTTCACTGCCCACCACCCGGACTGGCTCGGCAAAATCTCATACATATTGGTGCTGGCCTTGGAAGGAACCACAGTGTTGAAGTCCACGACCCAGACCTCTCTGGTCTTCGCCAAGTAAACAACCATAAACCCGCCATACCCACCCAGACCGCTGTGCATCGGGTCGACCACCCCTAACATGAAACAAGCTGCAACTGCTGCGTCCACAGCATTACCGCCTTTCTTCAACGTCTCTATAGCAGCCTGAGCCACCAGCGGATGCGGCGCGGCGACCATGGCGGTAGAGGCTACAGCCTCATGGTTCGTGCCGACCACGACAAGTTCTGGCGAATGACCAACTGCCACCAGGAGCGACTCATTTGAGAACGTCCGGTCACTGAACTTTGGCCCCCAGCGCACTTCTGCAACGGTGCGAAACTGGTCGCCAGGCTTCAATGCCCTTGCTGGCGCGACCGTGAACTGGTATGGGCCCGCGACATCCTTGCCCTTTGTCAGCTTCCAGGAAACCTTGCTGCCAGTTACGGTCGCTTTCTCCGCGGATGCCAACCGCATGTCCGCAGGAATGCGGCACGACAGATCACCCGACTTCGAACCGGCATGTTTGACGAAGATCGTGAACGTGACCTCGCTCTTCACTCCCACGCTTGTTCCAAGCAAGACTTCCGGTGGGTTGGCAGCGGCGGCCAACGCGGTGTTGCACGCTACGAGTATCAACAACAGCAATGCAACAGCAATCGAGCACTGCGAGGTTTGACTCCGGAAATGCTTTCCCATTGCTCTGCTCCTGGTTTAAAGTCCCCAGCATCGTAGTCCAGAGCACCTGCTCAAGCAATGACAATTGCAGCTCTCAGACTCCATGATCAGGGCTGCATTGTGGTCTGTTCAGCGCCGATACGCGCCGAGGCATCCTCGATAGCCCCCGGCAAGGGGGCGACTTCCTGGCAGATTTCATCGTCAGGACACGCAGCAGTAGCGGTTTCACCTTGCTTGATTGGCAAACAAACATCGCTTTGAGATCGTGCTTGCAGCTTACACGACACGACAATCGCCGTATTCAGAACATGCGGTCCTGCTTTTTCAGCGCTACAATCAACCCGCCGGTATACAGCAACTCGGGAACTGCCTGGAGAAGCTGTGGACGGTGGGTTTGCAGTGTGAGAAAGTTTGTAATGTAAGAAATAGGCTCCTCGAAGATGTAGAGTCGATTTGGTGCAAGATGCAAGCGGCTTCTGCCGTCAGTGGATGCACGAAAGGCTGTTGGACAAGTCCCACTAATGAGCAGGAGGGCGCGGCCGGGCCAAAGTGAGAGCTCCAGGGCTCCGATACCTTCAAGTTACCGAAAAGAGGAAAAGCTATGGACGAGAAAACTGACCAGAAGACGTCAAGGCGGAATTTTCTGAAGAGCGGTGCCGCGGTAGCGGGGCTCTCGCTTTTGGGAGGCGCGGCACCGTCGATTCTGAAAGCCGCCGCGCCCGAGGTGATCAGGTATGGAACGATGCATCCCTTGACCGGCACCTACTCGGCTCTTGGTGCCGACCAGATGCACGCGACTCAGCTCGCGGTGGAGGAATGGAATGCCAAGGGCGGCGTTCTGGGCCACAAGATCGAGTGGATTTACCGCGACGACCAGCTGAACGGCGCCGTTGCACTCCGCCGGGCAAAAGAGCTGGTAGAGGAAGATAAGTGCGACTTCATTGGCGGAACTCTCTCCGGCTCCATTTCTCTTGCCATCAATGAATTCGCAGGCAAGAACAAGGTCATCTACGTGACCGATTGCCAGACGGACATGGTGCTGGGATCCGATCTGAACAAGTATGGATTCGCTTTTATGGTGATCCCATACTCCGCCGCGCTCGCGGCGTCGAAATACACCTTCACGAAACTGGGCAAGAAGTGGTTTTCCATCACAGCGGACTATCGCTGGGGACAGAGCCTGCTCGAAGGCTGGATCTGGCAGAGTCAGCAGATGGGCGCGCAGCATGTTGGCAACGTCTATGCTCCGCTGGGCGCGACTGACTTCTCCACGTATTTCACCCGAATCATGGCGGCCAAGCCAGACGTGCTGGTGATGAACAACCTGGGCGCCGACCAGACGGCGGCACTCAAGCAGGCGAGCGAACTCGGTTTGACCAAGAGGATGAAAATCGTCTGCACGAAGTCGGCCCTGAGCACCATGAAAGAGGTCGGCGCGGCTTACGATGAGAACGTCCTGGGCGGAATGTCGTTCTATTGGGGACTCAGGGACAAGTACGCGGGCAGCAAAAAATTCATGGACTCCTACATGAAGAAGTTCGGCCAGCCAATCGAGCAGGACGGCGAAAGCGGCTATGTGGCCACCAACGTTTTGTTCATGGCCATGCAGAAAGCAAACACCACCACCGACAAGTTAAAGATCGCCGCCGCCATGGAAGGCCTGAAATACACCTTGACGAAAGGACCCGAGTACGTGCGGGCGTGCGATCACCAACGCGTGCAAAGCTATTTGCTGCTGCGGGGCAAGGGAAGACGGGCCAATGGCTGGGATCTGGCGGACATTGTCGAGGAGGTTCCGGGAGACTCGATCATTATGTCGTGCGAAGACAACTCGAAGAAGCTTCCCTTCGTCAACATCAAGCTCCCTAAGTAGTCAGTCTGTTTTGGCGATTGCAGCGGGCTGAAATCAACCAACCCGTGGATTGCAATTCGAGGAGCGTAGTTTGATGCAGGGGGCTGGAATGCTTGGGGATCTTTCCTGGGACTTGATAGTGATGCAGCTCTTCTTCGGGCTGGCCCTTGGTTCTGTTTATGTGCTTTTGGCAAGCGGCCTATCGATCATCTACGGGCTCCTCGACGTCGTCAATTTTGCCCACGGCACATTTGCCATGCTGGGAGCTTATGCCGTCTTTCTGGCAGTGACTCTCACCGGCAGCTTTGCCGTGGGTATTGCAAGCGCTGTCGTGGTGGTGGCGATTCTGGGCATGGTGACCGAGTTCGTACTGCTCAAACCGCTCTACGGAAAAGATCCCCTGTTGCCTTTGCTGCTTACGTTTGGACTTTCGGTTGCCATCCCCGACTTCATGAAGGTCATCTTCGGGCTGATCGGAAAGCCCGTTTCCTATCCGGAAGCGTTGAGCGGGTCCACGACGCTAGGTCTACTCACATTTTCGAACTACCGACTATTCGTCATCTTCTTTACCATGGCGATTCTTATCTCGCTCTGGTTGTTCCTGAAGAAGAGCGACCTGGGATTGATCATTCGTGCGGCAACGCGCGATCGATTAATGGTACAGGTGCTGGGCATCAACACCTCGCGCATCTGGTCGATCGGTTTTGCACTCGGTATCGGCCTGGCGGCGCTCGCCGGGGCCATTTCCGCTCCAATGATGGCGGCGACGCCGGACATGGGGGTTGAGATGACCATGGTGGCTTTCGTGGTAACTGTCGTCGGCGGTCTGGGAAGCCTGGGCGGGGCCATCGTCGGCGGCCTGTTGATTGGAGTGATCGTCGCGTTCACCTCCCTGTTTGCCGGAGAATACTCGACCGTCGCCATGTACTTCTGTATGGCGGTGATTCTGCTGATCAGACCCAGGGGACTCTTTGGGGAAAGCGGGCGGGAATAGAGGAGTCGCAATGATCGATGTTGCCGAACAACGCAAGATGCTCCAAGAGGTGGCCCCCGAGCCGCGTTCGACGGTCGTCTGGATCACGGCCCTGGTCCTGGCCGCGCTGCCCCTGGTCATCTCGCTGCCTCTGGCGACTGAAATTCTCATCTGGGGAATCTTAGGGCTTGGCTTCAATCTTTTATTGGGTTACACCGGGGTACTCTCCTTTGGCCACGCGGCCTACTTCGGTCTGGGAGCGTATAGCGCGGGCCTTGCCCTGCGCTATTGGAAGGTAGGGCTGTTCGCGAGCCTTGCCATCGGCACCGTCTCCGCGATGTTGCTGGCATGCTTTATCGGCGCTCTGGCCATCAGACGCCGCGGCGTCTACTTTGCCATGATTTCTCTGGCCTTTGCCCAGATGCTCTACTTCATTGCGCTCTCACCGCTGAAGGAGATTACCCGGGGAGAGGATGGCCTTACCCATATTCCCGGCGTCGCGCTCTTTTCCATTTCTCTGGAGAACCCGAGGAACCTCTACTATTTCGTTTTTGGCGTTACCGTGCTGGCGCTCTACCTAACTTGGCGGATCCTGCAGTCTCCCTTTGGCAAAGTGCTGGAGGCGTTCCGCGAGAATGAAGATCGGGCCAAGGCGTGCGGGTACAATACGACGCTCATTAAGTTTTACTCGCTGGTGCTTTCTGCGTTTTTCGGTGGTCTCGCAGGTGCGCTAAACACGCTGTACCTTGGTTATGTTCCATTGACGACTTTGTACTGGCTCACCTCCGGCACGATCGTCATGATGACCATTCTGGGAGGCAAAGGAACGCTTCTGGGGCCTCTGGTAGGAGCGGGCGTCTACCTCTTCCTGCAAAACACAATCAGCCTGTTTACACCCCGCTGGGAGTCCTTCGTGGGCTCGCTGTTCGTGATCATTATTCTCGTCTTTCCGGGCGGGATCATGGGCACGATCCGTGAAAAATTCATGAACCGCAAGATGTCAAAGCTGCAGGGAGCGGCGGTGGCCGGGGCTGGCGAATGAACGAGCTACTTCGCACGGAGAAGGTCTCGAAGCATTTCGGCGGCCTGAAGGCGGTCAATCAGGTTGACTTTGCCCTCGGACAAGGCGAACTGAAATCGATTATCGGGCCGAATGGCGCCGGCAAGACCACGCTCTTTAATCTCATGGCCGGAGTCTTCCGGCCCACCAACGGCAAAGTGTTTTTTCAGGAGCGAGACATAAGCAGCCTCTCCCTCCACAGCACTTCGCGGCTTGGCATTACCAAGACGTTCCAGATCACGCACTTGTTTCCGAACTTGACCGTCTTCGAAAATGTGCGTATCTCCGCTCAGTCGCGCAAGACGACTTTCAACTTCTGGCAGATGACGAACTCCATGACGAAGCTCAATGAGAGGGTGCTGAGCTTACTGGAGCAAGTCGATCTGCTTCCCAAGAGAAGTTGGCTGGCCTCTATGCTCTCGCACGGCGAGCGCCGTTATCTGGAAATTGGCATCGCCCTGGCTACGGAGCCGAAGGTGCTTTTGCTGGATGAGCCCACGGCGGGGATGAGCTGCGCGGAGACCAACCTCTGCGCCAAATTGATTCAGCGGCTGAACAAGACCCTCAACCTGTCGGTGGTGCTGGTCGAACACGACATGAGCGTGGTGATGGGAATCTCCGACCGGGTGATGGTCTTGAACGAGGGCAGATTGCTGGCGGAAGGGACCCCGACAGAGGTAAGCGACAACGAAGAGGTGCAAAGGGTTTATCTAGGAGAAAGCAGCGTATGCTGAGGCTGAGCGGCGTCAATACCTACTATGGCTATAGCCACGTTCTGCACGACGTCTCTCTGGAGGTGAAAGAGGGAGAGATTGTGGTACTGCTAGGCCGGAACGGAGTAGGTAAGACCACCACGATGAAGTCGATCATGGGTATCCAGCCACCGAAAACCGGCAAGATCGTTTTCCGGGATCAAGAAATCACGGGTTTTCCGCCGTACAAGATTGCTGCCAAGGGAATCTCGATGATCCCTGAGGATCGGCGCGTGATTCCGAACTTGACCGTGCACGAGAACCTGAGATTGGGATCGCTGGTTCGGCGTAAAGTCGGGAACTGGAAGGAGACCCTCGACACCGTCCTCGCGTATTTCCCCCGCCTCAAAGAACGGATGGGGCAAAAGGGAGGAAGCCTTTCGGGCGGCGAGCAGCAGATGCTGACCATCGGCCGGGGGTTGATGGCCGCCCCCAAGTTGATGCTCATCGACGAGCCCAGCGAGGGCTTGGCGCCAAAGATCATTCACGAAATCATGGAGATCATCCAGAAACTCCAGAAGGATGGAGTCACCATTCTTCTGGTAGAACAGCACGTGGAAATCGCCATGCGGCTGTCCGATAACCTTCGGGCTTACATTATGGAAAAAGGCGAAATTCGCCTTTCGGGGACGCTTGACGAATTGAACTTGCGGATGGAGGAAGTCGTTCACTGTCTGGGCGCAAAGATTTGAGAGGACAAATGGGATATAAGATTGTTCCCCTGAATACCGGCACGATCACCTTGGATCGAGGATCGTATTGCGCGATGGGAAGAGGGATCGGCGAGAAGGTGGATGTATGCGGATTGTCTCGCTGCTGCAAGAGAGATGTTTTGCCTTCCACCCTAACGGGGTGGGAGGAAGGGCGATGGAAGAGATGATCCTGCAAAGCCGGTTCGATGGGGTAATCGACCTGACCACGCACGAACTGATCGGCGAATTGGCGGGCGGTCAGCAGGC
This sequence comes from Candidatus Korobacteraceae bacterium, assembly GCA_049519595.1. Classification (GTDB taxonomy): domain Bacteria; phylum Acidobacteriota; class Terriglobia; order Terriglobales; family Acidobacteriaceae; genus CAWBRT01. The sequence continues at coordinate 6,512 of JBEKQP010000086.1, forward strand.
CGCTGGACCCAACAGACTGGAAGCGGCCTCTCGCATGGGGATCCCGCAGGTGGTCGTGCCAGGGAGTACGGATTATATTGTCACGGGACGTTTTTCGGAGCTCAAGCCAGCGTGGAAGAAGCGCACTACCATGATGCATAACCCGGAGATGACCTTTGTCATGCCATCCAAACGGGAGATGGCGTTGCTTGGCGATCTGATGGCCCAAAAATTGAATCAGGCGAAGGGCAAAGCCGTGGCTCTGGTGCCTCTGAAAGGTTTTTGTTATCCCAACTGCGAGGGCCGGGCTCGTTACAATCCAGGCGGGGTGAAGGCCTTCGTTGAGGCGCTCGAAAGCCGGATCAAGCCTTCGATTCCAGTGCGTTTGTTGCCCATGCACGTCAACGATGAATTGTTTTCTTCCGCCGTGGTACAGGAGTTCGAAACATTAATGCTCTCTAAATCGGAAGGAGTTTCCAAATGATGCCCTTCAAGGGACGAATCATCGACTTGAGTCAGGAAATTTATCAGGGAATGCCCGTCTATCCTGGTCACCTGAAAACCGTTATCTGGACGCACATGTCTCACGAGGAGTGCCAGAGGGCGCTAGGCACGGGCTTCTCCTACGAGACCCGGGGAATCATGTTCTGCGATCACGGGCCCACCCACATCGACGCCGTCAGCCATCTCTCGCGCAACCCCGACGCACCCCCTGTCGACAAGATCCCGCTGGAGTACTGCATCACCTCCGGCATCTGCCTCGACGTGAGTGATATTCCACAGAAGAAACAGTTCGGCAGAGCGAAGATCGAGCAGGAGCTCAAGCGCTGGAAGCTGGGCATCGAAAAGGGCGATACCGTCCTTTTCCATACCGGGCACTTTTCTCGCTACTACGGAAAACCGGAATACATGACCGACTATCCCGGACTCGACAGGGAGGGAACGGAGTTCATTATCGACCAGGGATGCGTGAATTTTGGCGTAGACTCGGCAAGCCCCGATATGTGGTACGACAAGACCTATCCCTGCCATTCGGTCTGTGCCGAACGGCAGATCACCCACATCGAGAACCTTTGCAACCTGGATCTGCTCGTGGGGAAACGCTTCACGTTCATAGCCCTGCCATTGAAGATACGGGGCGGAACCGGTTCGCCTTTGCGTCCGGTGGCTATTTTGGGGGACTAGGTCCTAAAGACATATGGCGACTCCGTTGATGCTTTAGAGCGTCGCCGACCGCAGCGCGGGCGTGACGGCCATCCAACTGCCGGACAAGTAGTTGTGCGTCTGGATGAGCGCCAAAGCGGTTGCACCGCCACCGGCACAGGGAATAGCCTTTCTCAGCCTCGAATGCGTCATTCAGGCCCTGATTCTCTCGGGACGCGTGAACAGCTCTGGGTGGATAGGTCTTGAGAATAACATCTACGATGTCGAGGGAGTTCTTGCCACTAACCTCGGTTTGCTGCGCCGCATGAAGCAGATTGCACTGGCGATCGGAAGGGATTCTGGCCATTCCGGCTAGGCAATGCTCGCCTTGGCGCCGAAGGCGATAGCAACTGGACAATAGGATTGTTTTTTCCCGACGACTGAGCTGCGCGCCAGAAAGGAAATACCTGGTGCAAACCGCAGCTGAACGGCGATTGAAGCTGCGCCATTTTCCACGGGCGCTCCTGCACGACCCGATCTTCAGTTCTGCGAAGTTCGGTCAATATGATGGCGCACACGTTTTTGTCCGCCATCGAGCTCTGCGTGAGTAATTACGCGTGACTGTAAAGATGAAGGCATGAGAACTCACGAACTAGCGGTAAGCAGCAAAAGAGTTGAGCGGATTCCATCAACCGGGTCAGCCAATGTCGAAACGAGGCGACCGGACATGTCACGTACTAAACACATCTCCCTGATTTACTTCCCCGCAATCCTTGACAGCATGGGCTCCGTTCGAGTATAAGCTTTCGACATCGGTTCAGGACCGAAGAGATTCGGTTAGTGGGGTTTTCGCGGAAAACTTAGGCAGCAGAACAGAATGTTGTGTTGCACCTTGTTCATTTCTTTAATTCATTAACGTCGAAGCAATGGCCATAGTGAGGAGCCCCCATTCAGTTTTGTGTGCTGCGTTGATGCTCCCAACTTGGTGCTTATGGAATGGACGAGCAAGAGGAAATTCTTATAGCGCAATAGTAGACGCTTAACTATCTTGCACGTTGGGGGAAAGTTCATGAACGGAAATATTGCAAACCCTCTGGAGCGGAAGTTAGCTCGTTTCAGCCAAAATCAACCAGGCAGGAACCCTTCCTTGTTTCTTATTATCGCGGCCGTCTCGTTGTTGCTATGTTTGGCTTCGGCAGCGGCTGCCCAGGAACCGATCAAGATCGGCGTTCTATTGCCTAAGTCCGGAACCTACACGGTGCAAGGCGAGAATGGTCACAACGGAGCCATGCTTGCGGTCGAAGATTTCGGAGGCAAGGTTCTGGGCCGTCCGGTCCAGTTGATATGGGAAGACGAGTCCACTCCGCAGGCCTCGGTGCAGCGCATGCGGAAGATGATCGAAGTAGATAAGGTCGTAGCTATTGATGGAGGCATCAGCAGCGGCGACATTCTGGCCATGATGCCCGTTGCATTGCAGAACAAGATCCTGCTGATGGCCTCCGGGCCAAACGCGACGGAGATCACGGGGAAGGCCTGTAACCGATATACTTTCAGGGTCGATTTGCCCAGCCATGTCACCGTTCGAGCCATTTTCCCTTCTTTGTCGGACAATGGGAAGAATAAGCGATGGTATTTCCTCTCGGCGTCATACGCGTGGGGCATCGACTCCTACAATCAGATGAAGGACTACCTTAAAGAGAAGGACCCTGGCGCCACCATCGTCGGACAGGATCAGGCGCCGTTAGGGACGACCGACTTCAGTGCGTTCTTGCTGAAGTTGCGAAGCGGTAATCCGCAGACAGCGTGGGTGACGTTCGGCGGCAGCGATCTCACGGACTTTTTGAAGCAGTTCCAAGGAATCGGTATGACGGGCAAGGTCTTGATTTCCTCGCCCGTGGTCAACGACTCTGATCTATGGGCTGCGGGGCCACAGGCCGCGACCGGCATCTACCCGAAGCTCTGGAACTATACCGGTCCGTACAATACGCCGAAGAGCCAGGCTTTTGCCAAGAAGTACCAAGCCAAGTTCGGCGCTCCTCCCGAAGTGGAGGGCTGGCAAGATTGGTTCGGCATGACGGCTATTCTGACGGCGATCCAAAAGACGGGCTCGACCGATTCAAGAAAGTTGGTAGAGTTCCTCGAGGGATATAAGTTCGAAGGCTACAAGGACATGCCCATCTACTTCCGCTCATGGGACCACCAGCTTGTTCAGCCGGTAATCGTGGCTCGCGTGAAGCAGAAGATCACTGATAAGTACGACTACTTCGACATCCTTGACCAATTCCCGAAGGGTGGCGCAAAGGACCTGGATGCTTTTTATGGGACCAAGCAGGAAGTTGGGTGCACCCTGGGGCCGCTATAGTCATCAGCGCGCATTCCCATCAGCGCGCCAGTACTAGCTTTCGGTGCTGGCGCGTGTCTATTTCGTGATTAGCGGATAAGGTACAGCGCATGTTTGGAGTCGTGCTCGCCCAGGTAATCAACGGCCTCGTCCTGGGCTTCCTCTATATCGTCATCGCGCAAGGGCTCTCCATCATCTTTGGCATGATCGGCGTCGTAAACTTTGCTCATGGCGCGTTTTTTGCGTTAGGCGCCTATTTCGCTCTGACACTGCGACCACTGGTCGGGGATGCGGCGATAGTCATCCTGGCGCCGTTTATCGTTGGGATCGCGGGCATGATCGTCGAAGCGACTCTCCTGCGTCCTCTTTACAACAAGGAGCCCCTGCTAGGGCTGCTGCTCACCTTCGGGCTGGCTCTGTTCTTGCAGGAGCTGATTCGGACCGTATGGGGCGCGCGCGGACATCCTTTCGATGCCCCGCAATTTCTGGCGGGGTTCATCGTATATGGTCCGATCCTGGTCACTAAGTACCGTTTGGCAGTGCTAGCTTTCACGATCTTCGTTCTGATCGCGGTTTGGCTATTTCTGGAAAAAACACCTTGGGGTCGAGTGATTCGGGCTGGCAGCCGGGACCCAGAGATGGTCAGCATGCTCGGCATTAACCTCCGAACCATCTTCACAATCACGTTCGGATTAGGCACCGCCTTGGCTGGCGTCGCCGGCGTGCTTGCAGCTCCGCTGTGGAGCGTCGTTCCGTCAATGGCAGACCAGGCTATCATGCCGGCATTCGTGGTGGTTACTATCGGCGGCCTCGGCAGCTTCCGAGGGACGGTCATCGCCGGCCTCCTTGTCGGGGTGAGCGTGGCCCTGACCATACAGTTCTTCCCGGCGGCCTCTGGCGCCATTATGTACCTCCTTATGGCCTTTGTCCTTTTAGTCCGGCCGCGTGGGCTGTTTGGAGAGAGATGGGAGCGCTTTGAATGAATGCGCTGCGGCGGGTCGTCACCCATCCAGTACTTATTCTCTCCGTGGTCTTCGCGCTCCTGCCTTTTGTGCTGCCGCGGATCGGTTCAACTGTCAGCCTGGGAACGGAGATTGTTCTCTACACCCTCTACGGCGTCGGGTATAACCTGCTGCTGGGCTATACCGGCTTGGTGTCGTTTGGTCCATCAGCATATTTCGGCATAGCTGCGTATGGCGCCGGCTTGGCGCAGCTTCATCTGGCGTCCAACGTTTATGTCGCGGTTGTGCTGGGGACGCTGACCGCGGGCCTGACGAGCGTGGCTCTGGGGGCGCTAATTCTGCGGCGGCGCGGTCTGTACTTTTCTCTCCTCACGCTTGCCTTCACGCAGCTATTTTACGAAATTGCCTTCCAGTGGACTCCAGTGACAGGCGGCGAAAATGGGCTGCAGGGAATGTCGAGGCCCGGCCTGGAAAGCAATTTAGCCTTTCACGCTTTTTGTTCATGCATTGTCGTCATCGCCATTTACCTCTTGTGGCGACTCGTCCATTCGCCCTTCGGCCGGGTCCTGCAGGCGATCCGCGAGAACGAGCAGCGCGCCCGCTGCCTTGGGTATAACACGCATCGTTACAAATTCGTGGCGTTCATTTTCTCAGCCACCTTCATGGGACTGGCTGGGAGCCTGCTCACCTTCCTCATCCAAGGCGTTTACGCGGACGTGATGAGCTGGCAGAACGCCGGCGATCCCGTGCTGATGACTGTTCTCGGCGGGATGCACCATTTTTTGGGGCCGTTGTGGGGAGCTCTCGGTTTCATCGTGCTTCGCGATCAGCTCAGCTCCTTTACGGAGCACTGGTGGCTTGTCTTTGGCGCGGTACTCATCGGCTTTATCTTGCTTTCGCCCGAAGGTCTCTCGGGCATTTTTGCTCGCCTGCGCAGAGGTCCTCGCTGGAACCTTACCCGCACAATCCTGCCGCCGCGACCCCACGCGGTGCCTGCAACGGAGAACGGCCGATCCGTGGTCAAAGACGATCAGCCCGTCCTGTCGGTACGAGCGCTGGCGAAACAGTTCGGAAATCTTGTGGTAGCCGATGGCATCAATCTGGAACTGCGGCAGGGGGAAATCTACAGCCTTATAGGTCCCAACGGAGCAGGCAAGACCACGTTTTTCAACATGGTGACGGGTCTGGTGCCGCGTGACGGAGGGCAGATCCTGTTCAAGAACCGCGACATTGGCTCTCTGCCTCCGAACCAGCGCGTCGATGCTGGGCTTGGTCGCTCGTTCCAGATCTTGAGCATCTTCAAGAACCTCACAGTCTTTGAAAACGTGCGGATCGCCGTTCAAGCGCGCTCGAATCACCGCTTCGCCTTTTGGCGAAACGCCTACAGTTTTCAGGACATCAATGAGCGCACATGGAGCATTCTGGACTCCATGGGCTTGTCGGAACACGCAGATCAGACTGCAGTCGATCTGCCTCATGGTGAGCAGCGCTTGCTGGAAATTGCCATCACCATCGGCACCGAGCCGGAGGTTCTACTGCTTGACGAGCCGCTGGCCGGCCTCAGCCACGAAGACCGGGAGCGAATCAGTGCTCTCATACAGCGCCTTGCCGGCCGTCACAGCATTCTGCTGATCGAACATGACATCGATCGCGTCCTGGCGATTTCTAACCGGATTACTATCTTGCACCAAGGGCGAGTGATCGCCCAAGGGGCGCCGCAGGAGGTCATGAATCAGCCCGAGGTGGTCACGGCCTACTTAGGGCGCAAGCCGGCTCCCACAGGGATTGCGACCGCCGTCCGGGCGTCGCGGAGCCAGAGCACAACGCCACTTCTCAAACTGCAGGACGTTGTTGCGGGCTATGAGGGTAGTTCCGTTCTCCGCAATGTAGATTTGGAGGTTGGTGAAGGAGAAATAGTCGCCCTGCTCGGCCGCAATGGCGTCGGCAAAACCACTACCCTACGGACGATCATCGGAACGCTCAGACCCATGGCGGGTACAATCGAGTTTTCCGGCCGGCGGATCGGCGGTCGCCCGCCGTATCGAAATAACCGCCTTGGTATCTCCATTGTTCCCGAGGGACGGCGCATTTTTCCGAATCTGACGGTGCTAAACAACCTGCAATTGGCCCAGCGCGCTGGGGGTTGCAGCGTGGAGGAATCGTTTGAACTCTTCCCCGGGCTGCGGAAGCTGCAGACCTCAAAAGGTGAGAACCTGAGCGGCGGCGAACTGCAGATGTTGGCAATAGCTCGCGCCCTGATGGCGCCGACCAAGCTTATGCTGCTTGACGAGCCGCTGGAAGGGCTGGCGCCCTCCATCGTGAACGAAGTTGTGCGGGCTATCGGTCTGCTTCGCGGACGCACCAGCATTTTGATTGTCGAGCAAAACGATCTTGTGCTCCAAATGGCCGACCGCGCTTACGTGATGGTGAGTGGGCAGATTGCCTATGTCGGAGATGCCGAGGCTCTGCGGCAGGATGAGGCATTGCAACTCCGTTTGTTGGGCGTGTAAGGACTAGAGATGAACTCGGAATTTATTTAGGTCTTGGCGGCCGGAACATCAGAGCGGACGAGTATGGGTTTCAAGGATTGCTAACAGAAATATTGTGAAAGCGGTAGGGTGAGGTGGCGTTCATGAAGATGAGGACAGGGTACTTGTCGGAGGTGAGCAAGGTCGAAGTCAAGGCATTTGAAGTGCCCAACGTGGACGAAGATAGCGTTCTGATGAAGGTGAAGGCCGCGGGAATTTGCGGATCCGACTTGCATGCATTTCGCGGGTCGCATCCGTTTCGCGAGCCGCCCATGATCCTGGGTCACGAAGCCACTGGCGACGTAGTCAAAGTCGGGGCAAAAGTTAAAGGCTTAAATGTCGGGGACAGGATAATCGTTGAGCCAATCAAGGCCTGCGGCAAATGCTCGTATTGCCTCAGTGGAAGTTATAACCTATGCCCGGAAAGAGTCGGTGCAGGCGTTCGGGGCTGGCTCGGAACCTTTGCGGAATACTTCGCGGTTCCGGACATGCGGGCGTATAAGTTGCCGCAAGAATTAGATTATGACTTAGGCGTGCTGGCAGAGCCACTGGCGGTTGGCACTCACGCAATTCGATTAGCGAATATAAAAAAAGGATCGACGTGCGTTGTGTTAGGGAGCGGAACCGTCGGCATGCTGGCTGGAGTTGCAGCGCAGCAAGCGGGTGCAGGTCGTGTCTATTGCACCGATCTCAATCGCTTCCGGTTACAAATTGCCGAGGGGTTCGGCTTGTATCCGATCAAGGCGGACGAGGTCTCGGTAGAAGAGATAGTTAAGTCGTTCACGCCCGATGGAGCGGACGTCGTCCTGGTGGCATTTACTTCTTCGCAGGCATTCGGTCAAGCCCTAAAACTCGTGAAGCGCGGTGGAACGATTATTGTAATCGCCCTATTTACCGATCCAGTCGCCATTGACATGAATACCATTCAAGGGAATGAAATTAACCTCAAGGGCAGCCATATCTATACGAGGGAAGATTTCGAAAGTGCGATAAGGATCTTGGTCAAACGGAAAGAGGACTTACGAAAAGCGATTACGCATCACGTGAGTCTCGACGGGATCAGCGGCGCTCTTGAAATGCTCGCCGACCCAAACAATGTTGCCGTTAAGGTGATCGTTCAACCGTAATCTCGCTCGCAAAGACCCCAAACACTGCGCTTTGCATCGGGGTGAAGGTGAAGGTTATCTTGAGTCTCTGCAAGATAATGTATGACGGACATTACATTACTCTAACTGGTTCCTTATAGCACACTACTTTGATTGGAGAGGGATTCCCATGGCTGAATATCTCAAGCAAGCAAAAGAAAAACCGGAAGAGGACATTCGGGCGGTACAAGACACGGTCCGGGAGATACTGAGCAGAATAAAAAAGGAAGGCGAAGCAGCGGTCCGCGACTATGCAAAGACCTTTGATAAATGGGAGCCGAAGAGCTTCAAGGTTTCTCAGGACGATATGCGTGCCGTCAAGAAGCAACTGCCGGTGAGCGAGGTCGAAGACATCGACTTCTGCCAGGCGCAGATCAGGAACTTCGCCAAGGAGCAGATGAAGCGGCTGGTGGACTTTGAAGCCGAAACCCTTCCCGGCGTACATCTGGGGCAGAAGATCATTCCCGTGTCCTCCAGCGGTGCTTACGTTCCCGGCGGCCGTTACCCAATGCTGGGGTCGGCCCACATGACGGTGATCACGCCCAAGGTGGCCGGTGTGGGGCGTGTCGTCGCCTGCTCGCCCCCGAGCAAGGGACAAGGGCTGTGGCCAGCTACGCTGTATTCCATGGTAGCCGGCGGCGCTGACGAGGTCTGGTGCATGGGCGGCGTATACGCCTTGGCTGCGATGGCTTACGGCATGGAAGGCCTGGCCCCGGTCGATGTCATAGCCGGCGCCGGCAACAAGTACGTGGCCGAAGCTAAGAAACAGATATACGGCACAGTCGGCATCGACCTGCTGGCGGGACCAACGGAAATCCTGGTGATCGTCGATGAGACCGCCGATCCTTTGATCGTGGCCGCCGACCTGCTCGGCCAGGCGGAGCACGATCCCAACGCGCGCCAGTGCCTCATTTCGCTCTCCAAGAAGATGGCGCAGGAAGTCATGAAGGAAGTCGACCGGCAGTTAATCGATCTTCCCACTCGCGACATCGCCAGCGTTGCTTGGCGCGACAACGGCGACGTCATCGTCGTCAACTCACCCGAAGAAGCGGTCAAGATCAGCGACGAGTGGGCGCCAGAGCACCTGGAAGTGCAGACCAAGGACTGGAGATATTACCTCGACCACTGCCGCAACTACGGTTCGGTCTTTCTGGGCGAGGAGACCACGGTTGCCTACGGCGACAAGACGATCGGCACTAACCACGTGCTGCCCACCATGAAGGCCGCCCGCTACACCGGCGGGTTGTCGGTCGGGAAATTCGTTAAGACCGTAACCTACCAGTACGCCACCAAGGAAGCCTCTTACAAGATCGCAGAAGTCTGCGAACGGGCCTGCAACTACGAAAATATGCTCGCGCATGGAATCTCGTGCAAGGTAAGAAAAGAGAAATATGGAAAGCTCATCCAGAAGTCCGTTGTGAGGTGAAGCGGATGAATGGCGGAGTTGGCGGCAGACAAGAAATGAAACACGCTGGCGATCCGGGTTCTATTCATCTCCGGCTGGATGGGCTGACAGCTTTGGTGACGGGCGGGGCCGCGGTATTGGCGCGGCCGCCGTTTGCACCCTTGCCAAAGTGGGAGCCCATGTAGTTGTTATGAGCCGGATCTGGAGCAAGTGGTGAACAACATCCGCGTTACGGCTTTGTGAGTATGGCTGACGCCGAATATGGCGCGCCGTTCACGTTGCGGTGACCGCGCCGATCGAACCATACGTGTCGGCGGGTAACTTCCGGTTTGCCCATCATCTGACCAGAATCGGGCTCGGCGAGCAACCGACCAC
>JBEKQP010000087.1:0-17092 GCA_049519595.1 Candidatus Korobacteraceae bacterium
CACCGTCATCAATCAGACTTCAAGTGATTCTGCTTGTTCAAACCTGGTGTCCGGTGGGAGTGCGACAATCAATTGCTCGCCAGGCGAGGAGAGGCGAAATGGCAAAGAACGCACTCCGAAGGGGCCCTAGTTTCTTCGTCGTTCTTATCGCTACCGCTATATGCAGCTTCGGTCAGACCGCACCTAGCGTCAAACAGCAAGCCAGAGATAGTGCTTGCAGCAACATCGTGGCTCTCGCAGGAAACGTCAACATCAATTGCTCTAGTCTGACGCCCACAGAGCGTAAGTTGATAGAGGGAATTCCCGCCGTTCTCAATAAAATCCTAGCTAATCAGCTCGATCCTGCAGCGGTTATGGCAAAACTGGACGAAATCGGCAAGGATGTTAAGCAACTAGTTCCCCGCCGCCTAAGCGATAAGCAGATGTTAGACCTGAACGCAGCAGCGCGAAAACTTTGTTCAAGCACTTTTCCGATGATTAATGTTACTGCATCAAATGGAAACCAAGAAGCGCAGCGATACGCAATGGATTTTGTCAATGCCCTTCGGCATGAGACAGGGTGTAAGGCAGATCTGAGCTTACCCATTCCTGGTCTCAGGCCAGACGTGGCAGGAACTTTCATTGGGGTCCGAGATACAAACAACATAGACCCATCTGCCCTAGGCCTCGGAAGAATGCTCGGAAGTGCGGGTATTGTGTTCGCCTTCGCACAAGTTTCGCCGGACTTCTTCCCCACAGATAAATTTGTGCTCGTGATCGGCGCTAAGGATTGAGATCGTGGTCCATTCAAGAGTGTCGTTAATTCGCTTCCAGTCGCCCCGTGGGAATCCAACTTTGTAACCACCACCAAGGCTTCAGGATTGCAGAGGCCAGACTCTCCGTGAAACTCCGAAACCTTTGAGACCCTGCGGCGCGCTCGCGCGGCTATGAAGTGGTGGTGGCCGCCATCAAGGAAGAAGCCTTTCCGGAGATCGAGCAGCGCGGCGCCAGCTCGGTTCACTGGATGTCGCTGGGCGAGCTTTCGAAGTTGATCGACACCTTCCAGCGCGAAGGCGTGACCGAAGCCATCATGGCCGGGCAGGTGAAGCACAAGCAGATTTTTAGCAGCATTCGTCCCGACTGGAAGCTGGCCAAGCTGTTGCTCACCCTGCCGCTGCGCAATACCGATTCGCTAATCGGCGGCGTGGCCGCAATTCTGGCGGAAGAAGGAATCACGCTGCTGAATTCGACCTCGCTGCTGGAGCCGCTGCTGGCGCGCGCGGGCGTGCTTACCCGGCGCCAGCCGACCGACCAGGAGCAGACCAACATCACTTATGGACGCGCGGTGGCGCATCACGTGGCGCGCTTCGATATTGGGCAGACCGTGGTCATCGCCGAGGCCGCATGCGTCGCCATCGAGGCCATGGAGGGCACCGACGCGGCCATCCTGCGGGCTGGAGCACTGATGAAGAGCCTGCATGGCGAGTCGGCGATGCTGAGCCGCGCACTCACCGTGGTGAAGGTCGCCAAGCCCAACCAGGACATGCGCTTCGATGTGCCCGTCATCGGGCTGCGCACGATTGAGACGATGCGGCAAGCCGGCGCCACCTGCCTGGCCCTGGATGCCGGCCGCTGCCTGGTGCTGGATGGCGAAGTGGTGATCAAGGCCGCGGACGAAGCGGAAATCACCATCGTGGCCGATGAGGCTCCGCACAGAAGCTGAAGTCGAACGACGAGTTATGAGCAAACAACAAGAAGGATTACTTCGCATTGCGGTCATCGGCGTCGGTTCGTTTGGCCGGAATCATGCCCGCGTCTATCGCGAACTGGCAAGCGAGCGACACCAATGCGGAGCCGCAGGAAAGCTGGAACTGGCGGCGGTGGTTGACCGTGATAGAGAGCGGGCGGAAGCTGTCGCCAGCGAGTTTGGCGCGCACGCCTATACCGATATCGGTGCCCTGCTGGCGAACGAAAAGATTGATGCGGCGACCGTAGCGGTGCCTACAATCGCACATCTGGCGGTGGCGCGAACGCTAATCGAAGCAGGCGTCGATGTGCTGGTGGAAAAGCCGCTTGCGGTCGACTTGGCAGAGGCGGATACGCTGATCGAGCTGGCGCGCCGGCATGGGCGAGTGGCGCAGGTCGGACACCTGGAGCGCTTCAATCCGGCAGTGCGCGCGGCGCTGCCGCACGTCACCCGTCCCATGTTCTTCGAGGTACATCGACTGAGCATATTCACCCCGCGCTCGCTCGACGTGGACGTGGTGATGGACTTGATGATCCACGATCTCGACGTAGTGCTCTCGCTGGTGGACTCGCCGATACGCGATATTCGCGCGGTGGGCCTGCCGGTGCTGACACCAAAGGTGGACATCGCGAATGTGCGGGTGGAGTTCGAGTCCGGATGCGTGGCCAATTTCACCGCCAGCCGTGTCAGCACGGAGCGAGTGCGAAAGCTGCGCTTCTTTCAGCCGCAGCAGTACGTTTCGTTGGACTACTCTCGACGTGACGTGTTCATGCTCACCGTCAAGCCGGCGGGAGCGGGCCAAACCGGAGGTCGTTTCTCGCTGCCGGAAATCGTTCCCTTCAAACCAGAGGTGGTTAGTGAGGAACCGCTCAGGGCAGAGCTGCGCAGCTTCCTGGAAGCTGTGGCCGAACGGACGCGCCCGGTGGTGAGCCTTGAGGACGGCAGACGCGCATTGGATTTGGCGCTGCGGGTTCGATCTCGGATGGAAGAGCACAGCCGCCGCGTGGACCTGCCCGGACTGATGAACTTACGATAGGCCTCCGCCGCAAGTCCGCGAGAATCGCGAGCTTGCGAAATAGATAAATTCGCAAAGGCCCTACCCTGGTGGGCGGCAAAACCCTTACGACTGGCTTCATCCAAATGGGGTTAGGGGATAAAACATTTCTTCTTAGGAGTTTGTATTCGAAAAAAAAGCCGGAGAAGTGCGAAAATATCCTCAGCAACCCCACGCGCGTCGACGGGTTTAATTGACTTAGGAGATAGTGTGTTCATAAGTCTGTGGCCGGCGTTTACCGGCCACGTTGGCAGCAAAAGGCTGCTGATAGCTGCGTCAAGTGTCGAACGAGGCACAGCGGTGTGTGTGATCCAATGAGTTCCAGCGCGATTGCTTGTACGCTCACATCAGCCCGAAGCTGCTTACAAGCAGCTGTTAGAGCAGTCTAAGATTGATGTACTCAGTACCAGTACCGCCGGCCTGTACGCCCGGCTCCTTCGCGGGGCATGTCCTCCGCGAATCTGGTCTAAGACCGCATGGCGAGAATTGAATTTCCATCGCTGAAGACCGAGCCGCCCGAGCCAGTGGTTGAGCCGGCGTTGTCCTCGCAAACCGAGCAACCAGGGGCAGAGTTCGTGCCCATTCTGCTCACTCAGTTGCAGGATGACTTGTCGCGTTCACGGCTGCGCGAGGCCTTCTGGATTTCGCTCGTCGCGCATTTGCTGGGGATAATCCTGCTGGCGCTATCTCCCAAACTGCTGCCGAATTTTTGGCATCCGGTGGAGTTGCGCACGGCGGAGCAGATGATCCACGACAAGGATTTCACCTATCTGGAGTTGCCGAAGGACGCGCAACGACCGTCGGCAAAGGCCCCGGATACGAAGTTCCTCTCGGACAAGAATCGTATTGCACACTCGAAGATGCCACCCCCGGACCGGCAGGCCCTGGAGTCGTTACGCAAGGGGACGCCGGGGCCTCCTCCGAGCGGAACGGTGCAGCCGAGTGCGCCCTCATCCGGAGCGCCAACACAGCCTCAGTCGTCTGGGTCGGCCACTCAGCAGCAGGCGAACAATAATTCGCCGTTCAGCGCGCCCGCGCCGCCGCCGAAAAATTTCAGCTCCTTTGCGGGGCTGTCGGCCGGCTCCGCCATTGAACAGGCCGCCAAGAACAGCCGGGGAAGCTTCTCGACGGGCGGCGGGGGTGATTACGGCCATCCGAACGGCGGTGGAGGCCGGGTCGGGAGCGGCCTCGACGTGCTCAGCGATACCCAGGGCGTCGATTTTGGCCCATACCTTTCCCGCATAGTTGCCGTGGTGCGGATGAACTGGTACAACCTGATTCCCGAAGAGGCGCGTCCGCCGATGCTAAAAAGAGGCAAGGTCGCAATTGAATTTGTGATTCTGCCGGACGGTAAAGTAGCTGGCATGCGGCTCATGGGAGAATCGGGCGACATCGCGCTGGATCGCGCCGCTTGGGGCGGCATCAGCTCCTCTAACCCATTTTCTCCCCTCCCCTCGGAGTTCCATGGGCCTTACCTGGCGCTGCGGTTCACGTTCTTCTACAACCCGAATCGCGGGGAGATGTATTAGCCCTCCGCGGCCTTCACTTCGCGCCCGAGCAGTTGCCGGCGAAGTATCCTCACCTCATCCAGACGTGCACGGCGTAGCCATCTTCGTCGGACGATAAGCGCAGCTCCCAGCCGGGCATCTGTGTCAGCGGCGTATCAGGTTTGAGGTTACAGGTGAGCAGCAGGCGCGAATTCTGGCGGGGCACGTACATGTGGAGCACAGCGTCTTGCTGTAACAGACGCGCATGGCAGGTGCGATCCGGGCTCTGGACCGCTGCTCCGGCGGGCGGAAAGACACTACGCCGCAGTTCGAGCAGGCTGCGGTACCAGAGGAGCATGTCGTTAGCCTCGTTCGCCTGCGACCAGTTCAGCCGCGAGCGCTCAAAGGTGTCCGGGTGCTGCGGGTCGGGAACCTCGCCGAAAGCGAAATCCTTGAATTCCTTTGGACGGCCCTCGCTAACCGCTTTTTGAATCTGCGGGTCGGCAAAATCGGTGAAGAACTGGAAGGGAGCCGCTTCATCGAACTCCTGTCCCATAAAGATGAGCGGCGTATGCGGGGCAAGCAGGAGAATTGCGGCCATCAGCTTGCGAACGCCGCGCGGAACCAGCGCCGTCAGCCGTTCGCCCTTGGCACGATTTCCCACCTGGTCGTGGTTCTGAATACAAATGATGTTTGCCGGCAGAGGCACATCCCTGGCAGACGTGCCGCGAATATTTTTCCAGAAATGAAAGAACTCTCCCTGAAAAATGTAGCCCTCGTTAAGCACTTTCGCCAGTTGCCCAGGGGCGCCGAAATCCTGGTAGTAGCCGGCGCGCTCGCCGGTAAACAACGCGTGTAGCACATGATGGAAGTCGTCGCTCCACATCGCTTCCAGGCCATAGCCGTCGCGGCTTGGAGGAAGAACGTAACGTGCATCGTTCTCATCGGTTTCCGCCATGATGCAGATGGTGCGCTGCAACTGCGCGCCCAGGGCGTGGGCCCGTTCGGCAATCTCGGCGACGATGTGCCGCGGAGAATTGTCATGAATGGTCTGCACCGCATCCAGGCGCAGGCCATCCAGATGATATTCAGTGAGCCAGTAGAGAGCGTTATCGACGATGAAGCGCCGCACGCCCTCGCATCCTTCGTCGTCGTAATTGACCGCCTCGCCCCACGGGGTCTGGTGGCGAGCGGTGAAGTATGGCCCGAACAGACGGAGGTAGCTTCCCTCGTTGCCCAGATGGTTGTAGACCACATCCAAAATGACGGCAAGCCCGCGCTGATGGGCTTCGTCGACAAAGCGGCGAAAGGCTTCCGGCCCGCCGTAGCTGGCCTGCACGGCGTAGAGCCCGACGCCGTCGTAGCCCCAGTTGCGGCGTCCGGGAAAGGCGTTGACCGGCATCAACTCGATTGCCGTCACGCCGAGCTGCTTGAGCGCATCAAGCTTTTTGATCGCTGCGTCGAAAGTTCCCTCGGGCGTGAAGGTGCCGAGGTGAAGCTCGTAGATGACATAATCGGAAAACGGCAGACCGCGCCACTCGGAACTGGTCCACTGGAATTGCAGTGGATCGACAATCTCTGTCGGGCCGTGAACACCCTCCGGCAGCAGACGCGAGACCGGATCGGGCACTTGCCTGCCATCTACCAGGTAGTAATAGCGGTCGCCCGGCTGCGCCTCGACCGTTGCTTCCCAGGTGTCCCGATCATGGGACAGGCCGCGCCGCAACTCGATCACTTTGCTCTCCCCGTCGCTGGGGAGGAGGCGCAAGTGGATCTCCCGAGCGCTGGGCGCCCAGACGCGGAATTCGACCCGCGAAGCCGCTTGGGCCGCCGCGTGGAGAACGGTCGCGCCGTTTAGAGCAGTTTCAAGATTAATGTGCCCGGCACTCGCACCGCCGGGCCGGACGCCCTGCTCCTTCACGGGGTATACCTTCCGCGAATCCGGCTCAAATTCTCCAATGACTCGATCGGCACCTCCGGTTGGACGATCACGATACTGGGCAGGATGCATCGGGCGTTTGCTGACTGAATGCCAATGCCGCTCATCATGGCGCGCGTTATGATCCGCCCAGCAATTAGAATCGAAAGCATGCTGATACTGGCATCGGCGTCGCCAAGAAGAGCGGAATTGCTGCGGAGCGCGGGAATCGAATTCCGGGTGCACGCGGCGGAGATCGCGGAAATCCGCCGGGCGAACGAAGCACCGCGGCATTTCGTGATGCGGCTGGCAGGCGAAAAAGCCGCGGCAGTGGCCACACTGGAGGCCAATGGCCTCCACGTCCTGGCAGCCGACACGGTGGTCGTGGTGGATCAACACGTGCTCGGCAAGCCAACCAGCATCAGTGATGCGAAGAGGATGCTGCGCTTGCTCGCGGGCCGGGCCCACGAAGTGATCACCGGTGTTTGCCTGCGCGGGCGTGATTCGGATGGTGTGCCATTCAACGACTTGCGCCTGGAGTCCACAGAGGTCCGCTTCGAACCGCTGAGCGATGGTGAAATCGACGACTACGTGGCAACGGGAGAGCCTCTCGACAAGGCGGGCGCTTACGCTATTCAGGGCAGAGCTTCGCGCTGGATCAGCGGCATTAAAGGCGATTACTGCAACGTGGTGGGACTGCCAGTAGCGCTGGTGTACCGCATGCTGCGGGAGCACAAGGGCGGCGACTAGAGCAGTTTCCAGTTGGCATTTCCAAGGCGCTCCGGCCGCCATGACATTGCTTGGGAATTTCTGTATACACCAAATTGCTCTTAGCCTGTTTGCAGACGTTTACAGCGGCTTGCGCGCGACCAACTCGGCGATGCCGCGCTCATGCACAGACTCGCGATAGTGAAGCACGCGAAAGCCCGGAAACGCATGCAACAATTCGTTATCGCAGAGGAAGTACATGGGGTGCGACAGACCGTGGATGGCGAACTTTTCATGCTCGTGTGTATACGTCTTATAGACGATGAGCCCGCCGGGACGCAGGGCAGCACCGAGCATGGGAAAAATCTCGCGTTCCAGGTAGAAGAAAACTATCACGACGTCGAATTTTTCGCGGCCAAACTCCAGACCGCGAGCGTCGCCAATCACAAAATCGATCGCTACGCCGTGCCTGGTCGCCAGATCGCGCGCACGCTCGATACCCAAGTCGGAAATATCGGCCAGCGTCACGCGCCAAGCGCGCTCGGCAAGATATACGGCGTGTCTGCCGGCGCCGCCCGCAACGTCAAGCGCCGTGCCGCCCGTGGGGAACAAGGGTTGGATGAACTCTTCGCAGCTCTTGATCAGGAACGAGTCAGGACCGCTTCCGCCGTGCGATCCATCACGGTAGCGCTGATTCCAGGCGTCTCGCTCGTTTTGTGGCATACGGCTTACATCTTAGATGAGTCTCGCGAAAGGTACATCCCCTAAGCAGCTGTGGAGAAATAGCTTTCAGGTGAAGTACCCTGCAAAATTCTTGTGCACGGACATCGGTATGATGCTCGCCCACCTGCTAACCAGCCCACTATTTTGAAACCGCTCCAGCTCACACGCATCTGATTATTTAGGAGTGGCTGTCGAATGCCGGCCGCTTTAGCCCGCTCATTCGGGCAAATCTCTTAGAGAGCGCTTCCGCTGGTGTTTTTTCGCGGAGCTTGGTTTGCGACTTCGCGGCAAAACAGAGATACTGTTAATAAGAACTCGTGGCAAAAATTCTAGAAGATCCTGAAAAAATAGCTGACGCATTACCCGTACGTCGCTCGATTTCTTTATCGCAGAGATGGTTCGGCCGGAAACTCTGGCCCGAGATCCGGCCGGAGCTTTTCGTCCCGCTCATCGTCGCCTGTGCGCTGTTGATGGAGAATGTCGACGGGACTGTAATCACCACATCGCTGCCGATGATTGCCCGCGATCTGGGCATGGATGCGATCGTACTCAAACTCGGGTTGACGGCCTACCTGGTGAGCCTGGCGGTCTTCATACCGATTTCCGGCTGGATGGCCGACAAGTTTGGCGGGCGCACCGTCTTTTGTGCGGCGATTGCAACCTTCATGGTCAGTTCGATGTTGTGCGGCGTCGCGCGTTCTTTTGCTTTCTTCGTGACGGCGCGTTTCTTGCAGGGCATTGGCGGCGCCATGATGGTGCCGGTGGGCCGAATTGTAATTGTGAGAACGGTTTCCAGGGACGAACTGGTTACAGCCCTGAATTACCTGACGGTTCCCGCGTTGTTAGGACCCCTGGTTGGTCCGCCGCTAGGCGGCTTCATTACCACCTACCTGAGTTGGCGCTGGATTTTTTTCATCAATGTTCCAATCAGCATCCTGGGCATTTTTCTCGCCCTTCGCTTCATGGATAATGTCCGCGAGGCCGACGTTCCGCGGTTGGATATGATCGGCTTCCTTACGTCGGCGACAGGGCTGTCGTTGTTGATGTTCGGGTTGAGTACGATCACCGAGCGCTTGCTGCCGCGGGAGTTCGCGGTTGGAAGCATCGTACTTGGCGCCGCCATTACCTATGCTTACTTTCGCCTTGCTCGGCGCACGGAGATGCCGCTGCTGGATCTCGGCCTGTTCAAGATCAAAACGTTCCTGGTCGGGGTTGGCGGCGGATGTTTGTTCCGCGTTGGAATTGGCTCTATCGCGCTCCTGCTGCCGCTGCTGCTGCAGCTGGGCTTCGGCATGAGTCCGCTGCAATCAGGACTGCTGACCTGCGCCTCAGCGGTCGGCGCGTTGTTCATAAAAGGCGCCATCAGGATGTTTTTGCGGATCTATGGATTCCGTTCAGTGCTCGCCTACAATGCCCTGCTTTCGGCGCTGAGCGTGGCCGTGATGGCGCTGTTCACGGCAAGAACGCCGCATCTGATCATCTTCGTGGTGCTTCTGTTAGGCGGATGCGTTCGCAGTTTGCAATTTACGTCCCTGAATGCAATCACTTACGCTGACATTCCCGACCCGCTTGTCAGCCAAGCCACCAGCATGTACGCCACCGTGCAGCAACTGTCGCTTGGAATGGGAGTTACGGTGGGCGCGTTTGCCTTGCAGGCGTCCAGCTTCCTGCAAAGGCATGGAACCATCGTGGCGAGCGATTTCTGGCCGGCTCTTCTCATCATGGGAGTGATCACCGCATTGTCGGCCTATTCCGCCTTTACTTTGTCGTCCGACGCCGGAGCCGAGATGGCGGGCCGAAGGCCGAACGTGGCGCTGCGGGCGGCTTCCGATAACGCCGACTGAAAGCGGGAATGCGCCCTGGATAGTCAGCTTCGCTAAAACATAGCCCGTGAAGCAGCCGGGCCTCCGACTCCGGTGGCGTTTAATCCTTCACTACAGGTGTCACGGTCAGAGTGCTCGCCGCTTTCGCGAACCGACCTGACGATCTATATGTTGTTTCACCGACTATATGTTGTTTCACCGAGCGTCACTGGGCACGTCTTCCTTCGCATAAAAGTCCGCCCGAAAACAGTGAACCCGCGACTTGAGCCGCGGGTTCACATGGTTTCGTCAGAATGCTGCTTAGGCTTTCTTGTGGCATTCGGCA
Organism: Candidatus Korobacteraceae bacterium; assembly: GCA_049519595.1. GTDB lineage: Bacteria > Acidobacteriota > Terriglobia > Terriglobales > Acidobacteriaceae > CAWBRT01. Next base: position 9,765 of record JBEKQP010000087.1, read on the forward strand.
CACTTTGTGGGTGCCTTCTTGCCGGCCGCGTTCTGCTTCTTGTGACAATCGATACAGGTTCCGGCGGTTGCGGCTGGGTTATGGAAAGCAGCCTGCAACTTCGTCGTTACCGGCGGAGTCGCCGTCTTGGTGTGGCAATCGCCGCACTTCTCGGTCGGGGACGTCGAGGGCTTCTGCGCTTTCGACGCATGGTGGCACTCGGTGCATTTGCCGACCTTGATGTGTGCCGCATGGTCGAAGGTCACCGCGCCATTTGGCGCCGGAAGAACCACGCTCGCCGGCGGCTTCGCCTGAGCAAACGCAAGCGAGGCCACCATCAGGACAAATACGCCCAATAGCAGGACGATTAGTTTATGAGTCGTTCTCACAACACCTCCAGTGCACTGAAAAATTATGGATACGAACTATTGACACAAATACGACGGGCATATCCGTGTGGATTATTGCACAAGCAATTGCCTCGATACAGTGACATAATCAACGAAAAATCAATGCAATCAAGCACCTGCGCGATCGTGATCGTTTCATCTGGATATCGCCGGAAAAGCCACATATCGCACCAGCGGCACACTTCCAAGCATCTAATGTGGTATTGGCCAAAGCAGCTCATCCAAGGATTCACCGGGGCGTAACTTGAGCGCGCGAAAATATTACAGAGGGTAATTATCATATTGAAAAAACATAAGATTTTGCCGATGTCTCCCAAGAAGAACATTGCCTTGGTCGCTCACGACAACAAGAAGCGCGACCTTTTCGAGTGGGCCCACTATAATCGCGACCTGCTGGCTGATCACAACCTGTACGCGACCGGCACGACGGGAGAACTGCTGGAGAATCAGTTGGAGATCCCGATCTGCAAGCTCGAAAGCGGACCATTGGGTGGCGATCAGCAGATTGGCGCGAAGATTGCGGGATCGGAAATCGACTTCGTCATCTTCTTTTGGGATCCGCTGGAGCCGCTACCGCACGATCCGGATATCAAGGCGCTGTTGCGAATCGCGAATGTGTGGAATATTCCGGTTGCTTGCAATCGTTCCTCGGCCGATTTCATGATCTCCTCACCGCTGATGAGAAGCAGTTACGAACGCCTCGTACCGGACTATGCCGCGTACCGGGCTCGAATGAGTTCGAATGTCGAGGCTTGAAACGAGGATGAATTTTGCATCGTCTCAAGGCTCGAGACTTTTCTGTTGCCGGTTCCGGGTGTTAGGCTGATTGCTCATACATGCGGAATCGGACTGCCTTCGTCCACATCGTCGTCATCGGTCTTTTGTGGTGTGCCGCCGGCTGCGGAGCACCTGGTGTTCCCATGCCGCCGTCTCTGGCATTACCGCGTCCACTCGACGATTTGGCTGCGATGCGGAAAGGCGGCCGTGTGGTGCTTACCTGGACAGAACCGACGCAGACTACGGATCGCCAGCGAATAAGGCGGATGGGGCCGACCGTGATCTGCCGGGTTATTGGCGAGTTTCCAATGAAGGAATGCCGGGTCATAAAACAGTTGCGTCCGGAGGATCTGCACTCCGTGTCAGCGGTCGCCGGAAAGCCCTCGCGGGTGATGTTCGAGGACGCGCTGAGTCCGGAAATTCAGAGCGCGGAGCAGTTCGCCACCTACGCCGTCGAGGTCCGGAACCGGCGCGAGAAGAGCGCGGGGCTTTCCAATCAGGTGCGGGTGTCGTTGGCTCCGTCGTTGCCTGCGCCCAACGATCTGCGCGCCGAAGCCACGCCCGAGTCGGTGGTACTTAGTTGGACAGCGCCTGAGTTGCTCCCCAGTGCCGCTAACCTTCGCTTCTTCTATCGCGTATTTCGCAAGCTGGCGAACGCTCCCGACTACACGCTGATACAGGAGTTGCCCGCAAGGGCCGGCACGGAAACAGTAAGCGACCGCAGCTTTGTGTGGGAGCACGCCTATGATTACAAAGTGGCGAGCGTGACGCGGGTACAGCCGGCGGGTGGGGAACCGATGGAATTTGAGGGAAACGATTCCCCTATCGTTCATATTTTCCCGCATGATATCTTTCCTCCGGCGATTCCGACCGGCCTTCAGGCTGTATTTTCGGGAGTGGGGCAAAAGCCGTTCATCGATCTGACCTGGGCTCCGAACACGGAAGCCGATCTTGCGGGCTACGACGTATTCCGTAGCGAGTTGGGAGAATCGGCGCGCCAGATTAACCGTCAGCTGGTGAAGGCCCCAGCTTTCCGGGACGAGGACGTCGTCGCCGGACATCGTTATATTTACTCGGTAAGTGCGGTCGATGAGCGAGGCAACAAAAGCGCACGTTCTGAAACCGCTGTGGAATCGGTACCTCAACCATAACTACGAGGGTTCGTTTATGCGTTTTTGCCGTTTTGTTGATAGAGATGGAATTCACTACGGTCTCGTCGAAAACAAGAATGGGCAGGATGTCATCACGGCCCGGGTGGGTGGTCCACACCTGGAAGTGAGCGCGTCGGGGATGCCCGGCGCCGTGTTATTGCCCGATCCCGCCAGCGCCCAGCCCTTACCCAGTCCGATTCCGCTCGAGTCGGCGATGCTGCTGATTCCGTTTCCCCTGGTGACCAAGATCGTCTGTCTGGGGCGGAACTACGTCGAACACGCCAAGGAATTGGGAAACCCGGTTCCGATAGAGCCGCTTCTCTTCTTCAAGCCGCCTTCATCAATGCTGCCTCCGGGCGGCAAGATCGTGCGGCCGAAGATGTCCAGCCGGGTCGATCACGAAGCGGAACTGGCTATCGTCATCGGGCGCACCTGTCACAAACTGCGGCCGGAAGAGGATGTGCGAGATTACATTCTCGGCTACACCTGTCTGAACGATGTCACCGCCCGGGATATCCAGAAGAAGGATGGCCAATTCACCCGCGGCAAAGGCTTCGACACGTTTTGCCCGGTCGGTCCAGTCATCGCGACCGGCCTCGACACTTCAGAACTCCAGGTGCAGGCACTGGTAAACGGCCAAGTGCGGCAGGATGGCAACACTCGTGACTTCATCTTCAGCATCGATTACATGATGCGCTACATCTGCGACGTGATGACGCTGGTGCCAGGCGACATCATTGCCACGGGAACTCCTCCGGGCGTAAGCGCCATGAACTCCGGTGACACCGTGGAGGTGATCGTCGAAGGCATCGGTGCGTTGCGCAATCCGGTAGTCAACGAATAGCTCTCGGCGTCCAGAAAGTATGATTCCATTTCGCATTTTGCTATTGGCTGCCGGCGTCGTCCTAGCCTCCGGAACAGCGGTCGTTTGGCTTGCCACGCATCGTAAATCGCCGGAGGAGCGCGAGCGCCAGCGCCGCGTAATGCTGAACGCCATCGGCCGCTTGACCGACGGCACGGTCCTGGACGTCAACGAAGTTGAGGATCCCCGGCTCGGGCGGCAGCAACTGGTGGTTTACACCTACGATGTTGGCGGTGTGCAGTACGAGTGCTCGCAGGACGTCACGCATTTGCGCCCATTCGTCGACTTGCACTCCTGCAGCCTGGGACTGCCGGCCAGCGTCAAATACGATCCGCACAACCCGAGCAACTCGATGGTGACCTCTGAAACCTGGAGCGGGTTACGGAAATAGGGCGAGACGTTGCACGACGCTAGGCTGCGGGCGGGTTCCGCAGCTGCCTCATGCGCGGACCAGCCGGCGTACCCTGAATCTTGTGAAGCGGATGCGGTTTGGCCCAGGGCGGCTTCCGGAACTTTGACGTCGGGGGTTTCACACAGGCGAGAAACTCCGCGCTAAAATATGAGTATGTCGGCACTGCCGTTGCCTATCGCCGCGTTTCTTGCCGGGCTGCTTTCCTTTCTTTCGCCCTGCGTGCTTCCGTTGGTGCCCGGCTATGTCTCGCTGATCTCCGGCGCCACGGTCGAGAACCTGCAAACGGCAGACCGGCGGCTGCTGCGCGCGGTCATGTTGAATTCATGCCTGTTTATTGCCGGCTTCAGCGTGGTTTTCATTTCGCTGGGGGCGGTAGCCACCACCGTTGGACAATTGACGCGCGAGTATCACCGCGAGTTGGCGATGATTGCCGGCGCCGTGATCATCATTTTCGGACTTCACCTGACCGGCTTGATCAAGATCAAGGCGCTTTACGCTGACAAGCGATTGCACAGCATGAAGGCTGCCGGTCCGCTGCGGGCATTCCTGGTTGGCTTCGCCTTCGCCTTTGGCTGGACTCCCTGCATAGGGCCTATTCTGGCCGGCATACTTGTCCTGGCCGGTTCGCAGGACACGGTTGCGAAAGGGATTCTTCTGCTGGCGGTCTATTCGTTGGGGTTGGCTGTCCCATTTTTGCTCACCTCGATTGGGGTAAACCGTTTTCTTGGGTTCTATTCGCGCTTCCGCCGGCATCTACATACTGTAGAGGTTGTCAGCGGCATTCTGCTGATCGTCTTCGGGGTGCTGATTGCGCTTGGGCGCTTCAGCATGCTCTCCGGATACCTTGGCTTTCTGAATCGATTCGCGATCTAGGTTTCGCGGAAGGCATTGCCCGGAAAAAAGCCCGCCGTTTGGGGTCGCCGGCGGTGACATCAGGGACATATCAAACCTGGAATTGCTCTCCTACGAGGTCGGCGTGAAAATCAATTTACCTAGCGCTGTGCTTTTGGTCGTGCTGGTAGCAGCGATGTTTTTCGCAGGGCGTTACCTGGCAAACCGCTCGCAAGGCGGAGCCGCGCGCTCGGTGAGCATCGGCGGAGACGCAAAGGGACAACTTGCGCCCGGATTTGAGTTGAAAGACCTAGCGGGCAAAAATGTCCAGCTCTCCGACTATCATGGAAAAGTTGTGCTGCTGAACTTCTGGGCTACATGGTGTCCACCCTGCAAGGAAGAGATGCCCTGGTTCGTCGACTTGCAGCGGCGCTACGAGGCGCAAGGACTGCAAGTGATCGGCGTGGCCATGGACGACTCTGATCAAAAAACGATTGAAGCGTTCACCAAACGGTTAGGGGTGAATTACCCGGTGTTGCTTGGCAAGGAATCCACCGCCCGGGCCTATGGCGACGTTCAGTTTCTGCCGGATACGTTCTATATTGGCCGCGACGGGAAGATCGTTTCGCACGTGCAGGGCCTCATAAACCGCAAGGAAATAGAGGAAGAGGTGAAAAACGCGCTTGCGGGTTCGTCAACAGCCGTCCAGAGCGGAGTTCTGCGGCCTGCGGCAACAGGAGCGCGATGAGAACTCGTACGCTGCTTTGCGTGGTTTTGCTGACTGCGCTTTTCGCTTCCATGGCAGGGCAGGCGCAGAGTTCCGGCGGTCCCGGCGTCACGGTTCTGCCGGTCGAACCCGTCACCATCCAACCGGGCAAATCGGCCACGCTGAATATGCGTTTTCGCATCAACGCCGGCTTTCACATCAACTCCAACAAGCCGACACAGGAAATTCTGATTCCAACCACGGTCAAGCTCAGCCCACCCGCGGATGTGCTGGTGGGAAAACTGGAGTACCCCGCCGGAGAACAGATGGCGTTGCCCTTCATGCCGGAAGAAAAGCTGAGCGTTTATTCGGGGACGTTTGATGTTAAGGGTGTGCTGAAGACGACCCGTGCGGTTTCGCGCGGCACCTACCGCGTGCGCGGCGAACTGCGCTACCAGGCATGCAGCGACCGTCAATGCTTCCCACCGCACACACAGGCGTTCGCGTTCGATGTAAAGGTGGTTCGCGGCGCCACGACTAACAAGCGCAAGAATCCTGCGCAGAGCCCAAATATCAAGGGTTAGGCCGGATGAGCTTCGGACCCGTGAAAGCAGTCGGGCTGCCGTCTACTCCGAACTTATCGTCATTTGAGGGCCGACGCGCATCACTCGAGGAACTCCGGCAGTCGGCTGGCCGGAGTTCGTTGCCGTTGCAGTGAATGAACCTTCGGAGATCTCCACCGAGTAGCTGTACGGGGCGCGCAGGTCAGGGGGCAGGCCGGTATCGCCAGCAGCGCGCATCTCTTGCAGGGTGAGGTAGTGCCCGTCCGAGGAAAGGTGCTGCTGCTCAGCGCGAGCAATCTGCAACAGGTCCTGCTGCACGGCCAACAGATTCACAGTCGCTGCCGGGTTTGAGCCAGGCGACGGCGAGACCCCCTGTGCCTGGCGCATGAACAGGTAGGTTCCCAAACCGGCAACGATAATTAAAGAGATGAAGCTAAACGCGCGTGACATTAGGCTTCCCTTCCCCACCCTACGGAGATGTTTCGTCGCTGTCCAGATGACGTTAGTAATCCCGACCAAGGTAAGGCCGAGGCATGTTGCCGGCCACCAGAATAAAGTCTCTCAACTTGTCGTCCGCTGACGTGCTCTCCGGCAGGGCGTTTATACTGAGTGGGGTAAAGCTGAAGAGGCTAAGCGTACATGGTCCGAGTTCGTTTTGCGCCCTCTCCCACAGGTTTTTTGCACGTCGGGAGCGCGCGCACCTACATATTCAACTGGCTCTATGCCCGCCACCAAGGCGGAACGATGGTTCTCCGTGTTGATGACACCGACGCGGAGCGCAACAGCGAGGCTTCGCTGACTTCCATTTTCGATGGTCTGCGCTGGCTCGATCTCGGCTGGGATGAAGAGTACAAGCAGTCCGAACGTCTTGCTCTGCACCGCCAGATGGCCGAGGCGATTTTCCAGAAGGGACTTGCCTATCGCGACTTTACGCCCGCGCGGACGGAGGAGAGCGAAGGCCCAGCGGGTCCCGGGTGGCTGTTCAATGCCGGCATGCGGGAGCTCTCCCGACAGGAAAGTGACCGCCGCGCCGCCGCTGGAGAAGCTTTCGCATTGCGCTTCCGCGTGCCACGCAACAGCGAGCAAGTTCGCTTTGCCGATGCCGTCTACGGCGAGCAGGTGAAGTCGTCGGGCGACATTGAAGACTTCGCCTTGCTGCGCAGCGATGGCATGCCGACCTATCATATGGCGTCCTGCGCCGACGATGCCGACCTGCGCATCAGCCACATCATTCGCGGCCAGGATCATCTCTCAAACACTTTCAAGCACCTGCTGATCTTCGAGGCCGCCGGCGCCGCGCCACCGCAGTTCGCACATCTTCCCCTGCTGGTTGCGCCCGATGGAACCAAGCTTTCCAAGCGCCGCCACGGACCGGTCGTGAGCGTTACCACCTACCGCGATGCCGGATTCATGCCTGAGGCGTTCGTGAATTTCCTGTGCCTGCTCGGCTGGTCGCCGAAAAACGACCGCGAGCAGATGAGTCGGAAGGAACTGGTCGATGCCTTCTCGCTGGAAGGCATAAACCGCGCCAATGCGGTGATCAATTTCACGGAACAGGATCCTTTCGATCCCAAGGCAGTGTGGCTCAACGCGGAACATATCCGCGCCTTGCCAGTCGCGGAGTTGAGTGGGCGTCT
>JBEKQP010000088.1:0-16464 GCA_049519595.1 Candidatus Korobacteraceae bacterium
TTGCCGCCATCGTAAAAGATTGCAAGACCGAGATTCTTGTGAATCGGCGCGGGAAAATCGAAGGGCAGCGGAATGCGAAATTCCGTGTTGAGCAGGAACAACTGATTGCCGCCGAACGGAACCGTGATCTGCGTGCATGTCGCGGGATTCGAGGGATCGCCGCAAGCCGGGAGCTCGCGCTGCGGCCCCGCGCCATTCAGCGGAAATCCGCGAAGAGTGCTGCCGCCTCCGGTAAAGAACTGTTCGCTCAGAGGCACATAGCTGCCGTTGAATGGCTGTTCAAGTCCGAGCCGGATGCTACTGGCCCAGATAATGTTGTGGCCGAGCTTTTTATAGTATGAGACTTGGCCGACGAAACGAGCGAAGTCAGCGCTGGAGCCGAGCACACTGGTGTTGATCGTGATATCGAAGCTCTGATAAATGCCGTGATGAGCATCGAGTGGGTTGTCGCGTGTATCGCGGGTGTAGGCTGCTCCCACGTTTGACAGATGGTACTGCTGATCCTGCGGCGGCACGAGTCCCGGGATCAACAGTCTGCTCAGCGATGTGTACTGGAAACCGTATCGGAGAATGACGTTCTTGGTGCGCTTGGCGTCGAGCGGCTTCTGAAACTGCAACCCCGACTGTCCGGTTTGTGCGCTGAAGATCGGATTCTCCGCATTGTTCTCACCGGAGCTGGTAATGCTTGCATTCCAACTGCTGCCCCGGAAGCGCGGCATCCTGTACGTCAACGAGCCGCGTTGATCGAGACGGCCGGCCAGCCCGGAGGCAGTGAAGCTTTCGGCCATGCCGCGCAGATTGTGGCGCGTGTATTCTATGGAGCCGCGTGGGCCATAAAACGTTTTCTCGCTCGTTTGGAAAGTCGAAGGGAGGCCTACGGGCGGGAGGCCCGGCACCGCCACGGTACCGCTTGGCACGCTGCCGCCGCGATTGATCACTTCAAAACCGAAGCCAACTGTAACCGTGTTTCGCTTGGATTCGTGCACTTTAATCGTGACGCCTTCCTTAGACTGCGTAGTGATGGGCTGGCGTAGGTTGACTTCGGCCCAGTCAAAGGGGTCGAGTGCGTAAAGACGTGCTTCAGCGCTAAGCAAGTCACCTTGGCTGAGTGGGCGGTTGATCTTGATGTCCGCGGTCTTTTTGATGAGAGCGGGCTTGGTGTGCTCCCGCCCGACGATGGTGACCTGAGAAGTTTCCACTCGCGGCCCTTCGTAGATTGCATAGGTCACGGCGAGCCGGTGCGGATCGTGATCGACCGACGTAACGGTTGCGCGGAAGTTTGCCGTCAGGTATCCGAGCGTCAGATAGCGGGCCATGATGTTGTTGCGATCCTGCCGCAACAGTTGCGGAGAGTATGCTTTGCCGGGCGCTAGCTGAAGTCCTTTAGGCGCAAGTTGGCTCAACGTCACAGTTGCGTTTCCTTGCAGTTGCAAAGATTCGACGGTGTCACGCAGCCCCTCTTGCACGCTCAGCGCGATGATGAGATTCCCATTGGGTTTCGTGACCCGCGGCACCACCTTCGCCTGGCTGTAGCCGGCGGCACGGTAAAGGTTGGTGATGGAGCTGACCGTCCGGCGCAACAGTTGCTCACTGTACCTGCCATGCGAAAGCAGCCTGCCCTTGCTGACGGCGGCGCTCGAAAGCAGAGTCTTATCGGGAATATGTCCGTTGCCTGAAACGGTGACATCTTCGACCTTGTGCCGCGGCCCTTGTTCGATGCGATATACGAGGCTGATGGCGCTGGGCTGACGGTTGACTTCGGTCGTTACTTTCGCATCGAAGTAGCCTTTCGATTGGAAATAAGATGTCAGATTGCGCTGGCCCTCCTGGATCAGTTCATCGTTGAACGTGCCTTCCTGGTAAATCGGGATGAGCTTGTTCCGTGTCCAACTCCAGAGGTGAGCACCCGCAATGGCTAGCTCCGTTTTAGATCCGGGTGTGACCTGAAAAGTTACATCCGCAAGGTCAGTCTCCGGATGGTAGTTTGCACTCACCAGTTTCACTTGCGCCATCAGATGACGGTCCTTTGAGAGCTCGCGTTGCAGATAACTGGTGGCCGTCTGCAGCTTCTTATAGCTATAGGTTGTGCCATTCTTGAGATAGGCTCCACGCAGCCGTGCCATTACTGACCACAAACTCTTCCGGAGTTTCGCGGTTTCTTCTGGCGAGACGCCTTCGATCATGACTTGGCCGATCTTCGCGCGCCTGTTCAGTTCCGTCTGGAAATCTACGTTGACCAGCCCGTCTGCCGGCTCGGGTTGCAGCTGGGCGTGTACGGCAGCCTGAAAAAAACCCTCCCGCTGAAAGAATTTCGTCAGGTTCTCTTCAGCTTGGTGCACGTCAAACGCCGAATATGGTTCCTGGCTCTGGTAGTTGGAAACCTGGAGCAGGCGTGAATAGGGAAAAGAGCGAATCGCTCCCGGAAACTCGTAGACTCCAAAATAGAGCGCGGGTTGCAGCACAAAGCGCACGCGCACGCCGCTGGCCTCGGGTTGCACCTGGAGTTGCACATCCTGGAATTTGCCTTCTCGTTTCAGAGTGGAAATGCTGGTCTCGACCTGCTGCTGCGAAAACGGGTGTCCGGCCTTTTGCCGAATCAATGGTTCGAGCTGGGACGTCACGGCGTCAGGTTGGCCGACGATTTCAACTGCTGAAACCGGCTGGCCTTCATACGAGCCTATCCCCTGAGTGGGCGAGAGCGGTCCCGCCTGACCCTGCCCGCGAGCTGGCAACATCGTGCTTACGATGATCGAGCCCGTCAACAGGATCGAGCAGAGCAGTTGGCGATTGCTGGACTGCCGAGTTGCGGCTTGCCGATTGGCAGTGCTCACGTTCACATTGCGCCCAGTATTGTCGTGATAGCGCTGGAGCATGCTGTTGAATTTCTACGATGCCGGCTACCGCTAAAATGACAGCCAGCAAAATCTGCCGATCTCTGGACGCGCGATCGGGATTAGCTCCGCGGCGGAAAGCAAGGCCGCGAATCTGGACGCACGACGCAACGGGGCAGGGAACCACTGCCTGACGGCTTGGCGCTGGGATGCAGTTTTGCTACTATGATTCAGGTGTGGTAAACGGCGCTATCGTCTAGGGGTTAGGACGGAAGATTCTCAATCTTCAAACCCGGGTTCGATTCCCGGTAGCGCTACCAACTGTCACTTTCACGACGCTTTCCATCCTGTCGGTTGGCAGCTTCGCTTCCTGCAGACGTTCTACTCCCTGGGCCTTTCTCGCTGACTCGTTCGACCCAACACTCGAAATCGGGATTATCACGGGCCCGAGTAAGCGCATTTTTCAGGCAACAGCGTAATAGAACGCGGCATCTTGCCAATTACAAAGTCGAACGAGATAGCCACGAACAACAGCCTTTTAAGGTTTCACCCCCACCCGCAAATACGAGAAGGAGTCCTCATGACGAAAAGAGAGTTCTCGAGCAATCAAGGCAAAGTCAGCGCCCAGCCGCGACTTCATCAGAACGCTCCCGAGATCCAGGCTTATGGAACAGTCAGCCACATGCTGCCACTCGAGCTGGAAGAATCCGTGCGTCTGGAAATGACCGAACGCCTGAATCAGTTGCTCGCCGATACGATTACCATGCGCGACCTCTACAAGAAGTCGCACTGGCAAGTGGCCGGGCCAACTTTCTACCAGCTCCACCTCTTGTTTGATAAGCACTTCGAAGAACAAGCGGAACTGGTGGACGCCATTGCCGAACGGATTCAAATGCTCGGTGGAATCAGTCTCGCAATGGCCGCCGACGTTGCGGAAACCACGCAAATCGCACGCCCGCCACGTGGCCGCGAGGAAGTTCCGGTGCAACTTTCACGCTTGCTTGATGCCCACCAGATCATCATTAGCGACTGCCGTGAACTGGCGCGCCGCGCCTCGCGAGCAGGCGATGACGGAACGAACGACCTGGTGGTAAGTCAGGTTCTGCGGGGCAATGAAATGCAGGTCTGGTTTCTGAGCGAGCACTTGGTCAACATGCCCCTGGTGGAGGCGGAAGGCGAGCCTGCGTCCCAGCGTCGCAAGTCGGCTTAACCAAACCGCTCATTGCGGGAGATGCTCACCGATGGCGCGACAAGGGAAATCGCGCCAAGGTGAGTGTCGGAGCTCTAAGCGTTCGCGATCTATCCTTCGACGGGAACCGTAGAATCCTCCGCGGTCCATCCCGCCTTGTCCAGAAGGAAAAAGAACAAGCTGAGAATCATGCCAACGATGGTGGCCAGAACCATGCCTCGGAGCTGGGTCTGGCCCAGTTTCACGGAGACGCCGGAAATTCCGACTACCAGAATGATTGCCGAGAGGAGAAGATTCTTGCTTTTCGAATAGTCGACCTTTGCTTCGATCAGCATGCGCAAGCCGGATGCGGCGATTACGCCGAACAGCATCATGCTGATTCCGCCGATAACGGGAACAGGAATCGTCCGGATGGCCCCGCTCACCTGGCCGAAGAAGGCAATGACGATCGAGATGACGGCCGCCCCTCCCAATACCCACACGGAATAGACTCTGGTGAGCGCCATTACGCCCATATTTTCACCGTAAGTGGTGGTCGGACAGGAGCCGGCGAGGCCGGAAAGCATCGTCGAAAGGCCATCGCCCAGCAGGGAATTGTGGAGGCCCGGAACTTTCAGCAGGTCACGTCCCACGATGTTGCTGGTGACGAAGAGGTGTCCAATGTGCTCGGAAATCACCACCAGGGCCGCTGGCATGATAATCAGGATGGAAGCCCAGTCGAAGATAGGCACAACAACGTGGGGAAAGGCGAAGACCGAGGCCCCGCGTAGCGGACTGAAATCAACCGTCCCGGGCACCCAAATATTGACCACCACCGCCAGAGCATAGCCCGCGAGAACACCGATCAGAACGGGAATGGCGGAAAAGAATCCGCGGAAGACCATCGAGCCGATAACCACCATCAGTAAAGTGAAAAGTGAGATCAATGTTGCCGTGCCACTGATAGCGGTACCTTTGTGAAAAGCCATGTCGGTCGCCACCGGCGCCAGTTCCAGCCCGATCAACGCCACAATGGGCCCCATCGCTGCGGGCGGAAGGACCACGTTAAGCCATTCGCGGCCGGCGAAACGGATGATCAGCGAAACGATAGTGAAAATGAGACCGGCGACGACAAAACCGCCCAGCGCATGCTGAAAACCTACTCCAGGCGTCTTAGCCAGAGTGATGCAAGTGATGGTGGGCGCAATGAAAGCGAAGCTGGAGCCGAGAAAGGCAGGAGCCTGACCCCGGCATACGAAGGTGTAGATCAGGGTGCCGATGCCGTTCATCATCAGGACGAGGGCAGGGTCAACCACCGTGGTTCCCGCGGCTTGATTGAAAAGAATAGGAACGAGGACCGACGCGCCGAACATGGCAAACAAATGCTGCAGGCTCAGCGGAATGCCTTTCAGAAATGGCACCTTCTGGTCGACCTGGATGGTTTCTCTGGTTCCGGCGGAGAGTTTGGGGTTGATCGCCGGACACAGCTTTGTTTCGGAAGACTCAATCGCCACGATGAAACTCCTTCTTGTGCTTGGAATCTCAAGTCTAAAACAGCGGCGTTATGAGGCCAAGCGCAAATGTCGCCAAAGCAGACCGGCAACCACACCCGATCCGGCTGACGAGGCATTCAGCGCGCGCTATCACTTGGCAGCCGATGGTGGAGCCGCTCGAAGGAAATCGATTGGATTCTTTTTCGTTCGCCAAGCGGGAGTTGAGGCGAGCTGCCTGGCATGGCACGGGCTCGCCACATGCTGAAACACGCCCTGCCTGATGCGCCGGGCCCCAGCATCGGGCATCCGCGTCGCCGCGGGTGTCCGCGCGAACTTCTCCGGTCGCTTAGCGAGCCCGCAGGAGCAGGACGGGAATACTGACGTTGTGCTGGACTCTGCTGGCGGTTGTGCCGAGGACTAGATCGGCCACGAGTTTATGCCCGTGGGTGCCCATGGCCAACAGATCGCAGCCCTTCTCGTTGACCCATTTGATGATTTCCCTCGCCGGTTCTCCGTAGCCGAGTTCCGCCGTAACCGGGATACCAGCGGCCGAGAACTCCGCCTTGACCTTATCCAGGTAGGCTTGTATTTCAGCGATCTCCTCACCTGCCGCTTCCTTGCCGTGAAACTGCGCAGCGGCGCCAGTGGCCACGCGCAATAGAATGACTCGGCTGTGCATGATACTGGCGAGCTTTTTGACATGTTCGATGATGGGCCGGTCTGTTGGTGAAATATCCAACGACAAGAGAATGGTGTCGTACATAGCTGTTCTCCGTGGTGCCCTAAAGTTTCTTCATCCGCCGGTGATGACGTGCCAAGCCGACTTCAGCGACTCAGGCAGACCGTAGATATCCATTGCGGTAATCACGATGGCACTGCCCCATCCAGTGATCAGCAGGAACCAGCCGCTCTTCCACACGCCCATCCGCTTGCGGGAACTGGTGAAACACAGAAGCGGAAACATCGCAAATGGCAATTGGAGGGCGAGCACAACCTGGCTCAGGGTCAGCAAGTCGTTGACACTGCTGTCGCCGCGAATCCCTATGATCAGGACCGCCGGGAGGATGGCCAGCCCGCGCGTAATCAGGCGCCGGAGCCACGGCGAAACCTTCCAGTGCATGAATCCTTCCATCACGACCTGCCCCGCGAGGGTCCCGGTAATGGTGCTGCTTTGCCCGCTGGCCAGCAGCCCAACGGCGAATAGAATGCTGCCTGCGGCTGTACCCAGGAGCGGGGCAAGCGTGAGGTACGCTACGCGAATCCAATCGGCGTCGTTCCCGAATGTGACCACCTGGCCACCGGCGACGGTCACGCTATCCTTGCCGTAGAACACCATCGCCGCGAGGACCATGATGGCGGCATTGACAAAAAACGCGATCGACAGTGCGATGGTCGAGTCGAGCGTATTGAAGCGAACAGCGCTGCGGATGGAACGTTCATCCTTCTTGATCTGGCGACTTTGCACCAGCGCCGAGTGCAGGTAGAGGTTATGCGGCATGACTGTCGCGCCGATGATGCCAATTGCCACATAAGCCATGCCCACCTGGCGAAGGCCGGGCGTGATAAGGGCACGACCCATTTCCCGGAAGCTGGGAGCCGTCTGGGGAAGGACAAAAATCTCAATGAAATAGCAGACGCCGATGGTGGCGACCAACAGCAGCACCAGCGCCTCGACGGTTCGTACCCCGAAGCGCTGCAAGGCCAGTAATAGCAGTACGTCCGTCGCCGTAATCAGGACGGCCCACAATAATGGGATATGGAACATCAGGTTCAGGGCAACCGCGCTTCCGAGGACCTCGGCTAAATCGCAGGCGCCGATGGCGACCTCGCACAGCAGCCAATTCGGCCAGCGTGTCCACCGTGGATACCAATCGCGACAGCACTGTGCCAGATCTTTCCCCGTGACCACGCCCAGGCGAGCGGCACTCACCTGCAGAAAGATGGCCATGAGACTGGCCAAGGCCACCACCCACAGCAGGCCATACTTGAATTGCGCGCCTGCCGCCAGATCGGTTCCCCAGTTGCCCGGGTCCATGTACCCGACACTCACCAGCAGGGCGGGTCCAACGTATGCTCGCCACTGCGCCCAGAACCCCGCTTCGTGCGGCGGCACCTCGACGGTACCGTGCATCCCTTCGAGCGACCGCTGGCTCGTCTGGGCGTCACCATTGCCGAGAGCTGCACGATCGCTCACTATCGCCTTGTCCTGACCTGATATGGGATTGTCCATATCCCGCTTCAGCCTTGTACTTCTCTCATGCGCGCAACCAATGGCGTCGACCTAGCCCGAAAAGTTGATCCGGATGTAGATTCCACCCACCGTAACGTTCCTGGTGGCAGCACACATCCGTGTCAGAATACGCCAGATGCAAGGCGTCTGGCCATGTGTGAGGCTGGCCACATGGCAAGCAGGTAAAATGAAATTGGAGGGTGGCCATGGATGAACCCGTACCCCTTTTGACCGTGGAGTTCCTCAGGTGGATCGCCGCTCGTCCCCGGACCTACGCCGACGCAATGGAGGCTTGGCGGAGCAACTGCCCCAGGCATACCGTTTGGGAAGATGCGCTGATCGACAAACTTATCCAGATTGAGAGTGGAGCTACAATGAATCAATGCGCCGTGATTCTTACGCCGCGGGGCAGACACATACTCGATGACAATGGGCACCAAGAAAGCCTATGACCTGACGGAAATCAAGGATCTCGAAGTGGCGGGATAGTAAAGGCAAGATCGAGCAATCTTAACTCTCCTTATAACGCAGATGATCGAGTAACAAAGTTCCATTGACGCCAGCCGAAACGCCGTGTTTCGATGAGAAGTGGTGAACCGCAAATCTGCTCTCCCGGTGGATGCAATTCTGCCGGAGATTATCAATTCCTTAAATCGGCATCCTAACCTTGTAATCGAAGCTCCGCCCGGCGCGGGGAAGACGACCCGAGTGCCGCCCGCACTCCTGGGGATCGTGAGTGGTGAAGTGGTGGTGCTCGAACCGCGCCGTATTGCGGCACGACTGGCGGCTCGGCGAGTCGCGTGGGAGTTCGGCGAACCGCTCGGTGAGACTGTTGGCTACCAAGTTAGGTTTGAAGAAGCGATTGGTCCGCACACGCGGCTGCGGTTTGTCACCGAGGGAATCCTAACTCGGCGTCTGCTTTCAGATCCGTATCTGAAGGGCGTGGCTGCCGTCGTGCTGGATGAGTTCCATGAGCGCCACCTTGAAAGCGATCTCGCGCTGGCGTTGTTGAAACGCTTGCAGCAGACGCGGCCCGAGCTGCGGATCGTGGTCATGTCGGCCACCCTCGATGCCGCTCCCGTGGCGCAATACCTCGGAGGTTGTCCCATCGTGCGGTCCGAGGGAACCCGGTTTGAGATTTCGATTGAGCATCTACCGTACTCGCCAGCGCCCCTCGAAGCACAGGCGAGAGCCGCGGTGGAGCTGCTGATCGGCGACGAACACTCCGGGAATATTCTCGTTTTCCTGCCCGGCGCTGCGGAGATCCATCGTGCGATGCGCGCGTGCGGTGCGATTGCGAGTCGTGCCGGGTTCCTGGTACTGCCGCTGCACGGCAGTCTGCCGCCCAAGGAGCAGGATCGCGCGGTCTCGCCTGCTCCACAGCGAAAACTTATTCTTGCGACGAATGTCGCTGAAAGCTCGGTGACAGTCGAGGGTGTGACGGGAGTCGTCGACAGCGGACTAGCGCGCTTCGCGGCTTATTCTCCATGGAGTGGATTGCCGACGCTCCACGTAGGTCGAGTGAGCAAGGCTTCGGCGAAGCAACGAGCCGGCCGGGCGGGGCGTACCGGCCCCGGACGCGTGCTGCGCCTCTACACCGAGGAGGATTACTTGCGCCGCCCGGAGCAAGACGCGCCGGAGATCTTGCGCAGTGACCTCTCCCAGCTTTGCCTTACTTTGCGAGCCATGCGGATTGCCCACGTCACCGACATGGATTGGCTGGATGCGCCGTCCATCGCAGCAGTTCATACGGCCGAGTCGTTGCTCAATCGCCTGAGTGCCACAGAAGGCATGGCACAGCGCCTGGCGCGGTATCCGCTGCCTCCCCGCCTGTCGCGAATTCTTGTCGAGGCGATGGATCGCG
Organism: Candidatus Korobacteraceae bacterium; assembly: GCA_049519595.1. Taxonomy (GTDB): domain Bacteria; phylum Acidobacteriota; class Terriglobia; order Terriglobales; family Acidobacteriaceae; genus CAWBRT01. The sequence continues at coordinate 9,587 of JBEKQP010000088.1, forward strand.
GTGTGGGTGAGGACGGCTGTGTCGCCGCGGCATTGCTCGGGTCAGGCGTGCATGTCGAAAAGAACGATCTGCTTGCCGCCATGGAGACGGATCAGGACTATCGCACGCTGCAGCATTTAGAGCAGCTCCGCAGACTTCTACTCCATGATGAGCAAAATCGGCGCATCAAGGGAACTCCACGTGCGCGGCCTTCCAGGCAGACACATCATAACGACGACGCTCTGCTCATGTCCGTCCTTGCCGGGTTCCCGGATCGTGTCGCGCGGTTGCGAGCCGGCAAGCAAGTGCTGCTATCGACGGGAGCGTCGGCAGAGGTGATGGGCGAGCCTCCCCGATATGAGTTCATGGTCGCCGTAGACGCTGAGGACCGCAAAGACAAGCTGCTGCCGCTCATTCGAATGACTGCACGCATCGAGCCGGGGTGGTTGATTGATCTGTTTCCAGAACGCGTGCGGGAACAATCCAGCGTGATATGGAATCACGTGACCGAGCGGGTGGATGCGGTGAGCGCGCTGCTCTATGACGAGCTGGTGATTCAGGAGTCGCGCGGCGCGGCGCCGGGCGTGGAAGCCGCAGCAGAGCTGCTTGCTCAAAAGGCGCTGGAGGCCGGCATCGAGCGCTTCGTCGATGTGGAGGCACTCGATGATTTCATGGGACGCATCGAGTTCGCTGGTATCGAACCGCCGGAAGTTCCGCAGACGCTGCGAGACTTATGTTTGGGACTGCGAAGCTTTGCCGAGTTGAAACGCGCGGCGGCGGATGTAGTCCATGTGCTCGAACAGAAGGTGGGTGCCCGGCAGCTCAACCAGGTCGCCCCCGCTCGCATCCGCTTGCAGAGTGGCCGCCAGACGAAGGTTCACTACGAACGCGGCAAGCAGCCTTGGATCGCATCTCGTCTGCAGGACTTTTTCGGCATGCGCGACACACCGCGGATTGGAATCGGGCGCACGCCCGTGGTGGTCCACCTGCTCGCACCGAATCAGCGGCCGGTACAGACGACAACGGATCTCGCGGGGTTCTGGGAGCGGCTCTATCCGCAAGTCCGCCGCGAATTGATGCGGCGCTATCCGAAGCACCCATGGCCGGAGCAGCCGTGAGCCCCGGAGATGATCGCTGCGGTGTGGTTTTGGCCCTGCAAGACCGAACGTGCGCAGTACAATTCACAAACGATTTAGAACCAGAAGCTGGTTGGAAAAATTAACATTCTCAGCCGACATGATTGTGGCAAAAGTCAGGGCTGGTACATTCTAGCTTGAATTTTGATACGGAGTTCGGCAGGGGCGGCAACTCTTATGACCGCGGAAACGGGGACGCTGAGCATCATCCGAACCCGTGTCTTGGCCAATCGAGAAGTCTCCCTTTTACGCCGTGGCGGTTGTGCCCACGCCACTCGGCACCAGCCTTGGCGTGCGAACAGATATCCATTCCCAGGCGCTTGATGGGTCTGACCGCCCAATCCCCGGTCTCTACGTTTGCGGCAACGACCAGCATTCCATCGTAGCTGGCGAGTATCCCGGAGCGGGATCGCAACTCGGACTCGGTATGACTTTCGCGTATCTTGCAGTAATGCACGCCTGCCGCGCCGAACGAGTGGTTAATACAGCTGCCGTCGGTGGAGGCACACCTTTTATTGGTGCCGGGAGGGGGACTTGAACCCCCACAACTCGTTAGAGTCTGCGGATTTTAAGTCCGCTGCGTCTGCCAATTTCGCCATCCCGGCCTTGGTGTTAAGCGACTGAGGTACACCAGAGTCTCCCTCAGTTTGACACAGCCGCTGCACTGCCGCATAGTCACCCGCTGTAACTGCGGGCTTGCAGCTCCTAGCTCAACTCGGCGCAGGCACGATGGATGCGAGCGCAGGCTTGCTCTAGTAACTCCATCGAAGTCGCGATCGAGATGCGGATATAGGGCGACAAGTTATACGCCGACCCCTGAACGACGGCCACGTCGGCGCAATCGAGCAAGTACAGTGCAAGATCCTGGTCGTTCTCGATACGGCACCCGTCAGGACGTCGCCTGCCTATCAGTTTGCTGCAATCCGGATACAGGTAGAAAGCACCTTCAGGCTTGTGGCAGCTCAGCCCGGGCACTTGATTCAGCAATTCAAGCGTACGGTCGCGGCGCTGCTGGAAAGCGGCTGTACGCTCCGGGATGAAACCCTGCGGTCCGTTGAGCGCCACCACGGCAGCAGCTTGACTGATCGAACATGGATTCGTGGTGCTCTGACCCTGCAACTTGGCGATAGCTTTGATGAGCGTGGGCGGACCGCCGGCATAGCCGATCCGCCATCCAGGCATGGCATAAGCCTTTGAGACCCCGTTCACGGTCAACGTGCGCTCATATAGCTCCGGCTCAACCTGGGCGGGCGTGAAGAACTGGCGACCGTCAAACAGGACGTGCTCGTATATATCGTCGGCGAGCACATGCACCTGCGGGTAACGCAGCAAAACCTCAATGAGCGCCTTCAACTCATCGCGGCTATAGACCGCTCCGGTTGGATTGCACGGCGAGTTTAAAATTATCCACTTTGTGCGGGACGTGATCGCCGCCTCGAGCTGTTCGGCTCTGAGCTTAAAACCTTGGCTCTGAGGGCAGGGCACTATCACGGGCACGCCCTCGGCCAGCAGCGTGATATCCGTATAGGAAACCCAGTGTGGAGCGGGGATCACGACTTCGTCGCCCGGCGCCAAAGTTGCCATCATGGCATTGAAGATGACCTGCTTGGCGCCAGCACCAACGGTAATCTGATTCGTTTTGTATTCAAGCCCGTTTTCGCGCTTGAACTTGCCGATGATCGCCTGCTTTAGTTCGGGAGTGCCGTCCACTGTGGTATAGCGAGTCTGACCGCGCTGCATTGCTTCAACCGCGCCTTCGCAAATGTGAGGCGGGGTAGGGAAGTCCGGTTCGCCGATGCTCAGGCTGATGATGTCACGCCCTGTGGCGCGCAGCTCCCGGGCGCGCTGGGTCACTACCGCGCTCGGAGACGGCTTGATTCGATCCATCCGGGGCGCAATTAAGGGGGCAAACACGGATTCCACTTTCATTTCGGCCTCTGCAGTGATGATCTAGGGCGACCTTCGCTGGAATGATCTCACCACAGAGGCGGCTTGATTGTCCAAACTTTTCGTCGTCCCGACAACGTTGCTCCTTTCCGTTTGCGCTGACTGGCCCATGGAGCCAGTGATGACCGCGTGTCAAAACGCTCCGGTTGCCGATCGATCGGTTACATTTTTGTGAGTTACATCACCGCTGCCGCGAGCATCACGGTGATACGCTGCTGCCCCATCGAGTACCCACGAAATGTATATTGCTGGGGGCTGCTCCAAAAGCGCAGGGAGATAATCACCATGTCACAAACGGTTGAAACGGCTGAAACGGCTGCCGGGCAGACTACCAAAGAGAAAGCCGCATCGCCCAAGAGGGCCAAATTTCCGCTGGCCACCCAGATCTTTGTGGCGCTGTTCCTCGGAGGCTTGTTCGGCTACGTCTTTCCAAGCCAGGGAGCGGCACTGAAGCCGATTGGCGATATCTTCCTTCGTATGATCAAGATGTTGATCGTGCCCCTGATTTTTTCCACCCTGATTGTGGGTATCGCCGGAACCGGAAGCTTTAAGAAGATGGGCATACTCGGCGTCAAGGCTATGGCTTGGTTTTGGGGAGCGACAACGATCGCCATGGCCTACGGCTTGGTCATCGCCAACGTGCTTCGGCCGGGCTCCGGCGTTCCTATCATGCATGTACAACCGCACGAGGCGATTGCGGCGACCAAGGCGATTACGGTGGCGGACCTGCTGACACGCATGGTGCCGACTAACCCATTCGAAGCCGCGACCAGCGGCAATCTGCTGCAAATCGTGTTTTTCTCCTGCTTCTTCGGCGTGGCCGTCGCTGCCATGGGGAGCAAAGGCAAGATCATCGTCGATTTTTTTGACGCCACTAAAGAAGCGATGTTCCATGTCACCCGCTACGTCATTAAGCTGACGCCCTATGGCGTGTTCGCCTTTGCCGCTTTTACAGTGGGCACGTATGGCACAAAGCTGCTGCTTCCGCTGGCGAAGCTGATCGGGTGTCTCTACCTCGGGCTCTTTCTGTTCGTCGTCACTGTTCTTTGCATCGCATGCGCACTTATCAAAGTCAATTTTTTCCAGGTCCTACGGATTTTCAGGGAGGCGCTGGTGATCACGTTCACCACCGCATCGAGCGAAGCGGCCATGCCGATGACGCTGGAGAGGCTCGAAAGGTTCGGTGTGCCCAAGCATATCGCCGGCTTCGTTCTTCCCACCGGCTACGCGTTCAATATGGACGGAGGCTCGCTTTATCACATTATGGCAGTGATGTTTATCGCGCAGGTCTACGGCATCCATCTGAGCTTGGCTCAACAGATAGTGATTTTTGTAACCATGGCGGTGGCTCAAAAAGGCGCAGCGGGCGTTGCCGGAGTTGCAATCATCATAATTTCAGCGATTCTGCCTACATTCGGCTTACCCATGGAGGGGCTATTCATGATTATGGGCGTGGACCGAATTATGGATATGGGTCGCAGCGCGGTAAATCTGATTGGGAATATAATCGCCACGTTGGTGGTAGCTCGCTGGGAGAAGGCGCTTCCAGATTCAACTATCCAGAGTGCGTATGCACTGGACTGGGACTAGGTGGGCAGTTTGGTACATGGGAAGACGGGATTTCTGGATATACCGAGCTACAGCAACCGCGCGGGCGAGATAAACAAGTTACAGACAATAACGTATTTATTATCATACCTTTACATGACGTATCGTCGCCATACTTAAGCCCGAATTCCTCAGTTTAACGGTGACTTCAAGTATAAGTTATTGCCCAGCCCGTAAAATCGTCGTAGAATGAGATGTTTTTGGTTGAACATAGTAGCCCATCAGTCAGTTCCGGACAAAACTGGCCGAAACTTTTTCAAGGCTCCCCGAGTCTATAGAAAGAGATCCCAGAAGCAAGGTTCCCGGAAAACATAAACTTGATCGTTCTTAACGCAGAGGTAGAACTGAATCTATGGCAAAAAGACGCGGCAATCCTAATTGGGGCAAGCCGGAGCCGATTGGACCGGTAACTCCTACCATCACTGAATTCGAGCAGGTCGTTCGCGAATTCAAACTCCAACCCGACCAGTACATCCGCTCAACTCGTCTCCGCGAGTGGGCACGGCGTAACAAGAACTCGAAGTACATTCCCGAACCTCTTCTCGAGGCGTGGGGATTTGAGATTGAGTCGACGTTGTAAACACATCCGCATTCTTTGCTAATGCGAACCGGGCCGCCATGTGCGGCCCTTCGGTTTTTTTCCAGATTTGAATCATCTTCCTTTTCCTTCGACGCGCCTTGCTCCCGTTTGCGCAATCTATGCAGTCGGACTTGCAGCAACTTTTGCCCGTGATCATTGCGACCAGCTTCGCTGCCGGGATCAATGTCTATGCTACCGTTCTGACGCTTGGCGTGTTGTCTCGTGCGGGCATGGTTTCACTCCCGCCGGCCTTGAGTCTTCTGGACTCATGGTGGACGATCGGAATCAGTGGAGCTCTCTTCTTTATTGAGATCTTTGCCGATAAGATTCCGTATTTCGACGTCGTCTGGAATTTTCTGCACACCTTCGTGCGAATCCCCGTAGCCGCTCTGTTGGCCTACCAGGCGGCCTCGCAGTTGCCGCCGCAATGGCAGGTGGCCGCTTCGGCACTGGGAGGTGGAATCGCGTTCGTCGCACATGCGGGGAAGACCGCACTTCGCATCGGTGTCAATGCCACTCCCGAGCCGTTGACCAACTTCATCGTGAGCACCGCGGAAGATGGCGCTGCCGTTGGGTTGACGTGGTTGGCGACAGTTCATCCCTATGCGGCCGCCAGCGTAGCGATTCTCAGTTTGATTGCGCTGGTGTTTGCGATCCGCTTGATCGTGAAAGGCTTACGAAGAGGGTTTGCGATGCTGAGGCGTCAAGTTGAAGAGGTCTGGGCGAAACCTTGAGTATAACAGGCTGACATCGTTTGACGCTTGCCCGTCCGAGTGAGATAGTTACCTGACTTTAATAAGGCAAGCGTAGGTGTCAGGTAGCAGCACCGCGCTACAGGTTCTTATATCGCATGCGATTGATCCCGCGAGACACCCAGTTCTTCGACATGTTCGTGGAGATTGCGAACAACGTGGCGCAGGCCGCGACCGTTTTGCGCGACCTTTTTCTCAATTTTCAACAGGTTCAGGATTCGGTAAACCGCATCAAGGAACTTGAGCGTCGCGGCGATGAGATGACCCACAAGGTCTATGTCAAGCTGAACCAGACGTTCATCACCCCCTTCGACCGCGAAGACATCGCCGAACTCACGTCGCGTCTGGACGACATTCTCGATCGCGTGAATGGCGCGAGCGACCGCCTTATTATCTATAAAATCGATTGCCCTCCAGTGGCTGCGGCGGAGCTGGCCTCGGTGATTGTGCGACAAGCTGAAGAATTGTCCAAGGCAGTGGCGATGCTAGAGAAGCCGGACGGAATTCTGCCGCACTGTGTAGAGATCAATCGACTGGAAAACATGGCCGATACGATTTGCCGGGGCGCCATTGCAGGTATCGCAGCTTCGAGGAAACCCGCCTGTGAGCTTAGATATCCTGCTGCTGGTTCTGACCGTGCTGGTCGCACTGACCTTCGACTTTCTGAACGGCTTTCACGACGCGGCCAACAGTATCGCCACGGTGGTTTCCACCCGTGTATTGTCGCCAAAACTGGCGGTCGTCTGGGCGGCTTTCTTTAATTTTGCAGCCGCATTCTTTTTTGGCACGGCGGTGGCCAAGACCATCGGCCAGGGCATGATCGAACTGGAGATCGTAACCCAATACGTGGTACTGGCCGGTCTGCTGGGCGCCTGC
>JBEKQP010000089.1:0-15637 GCA_049519595.1 Candidatus Korobacteraceae bacterium
TTCATAAATGGTGCTTTGAAGGGGCATGGCTTTAGCCATGCCGTCCAGGTCAGAAAAAAATGGGGCTTTAGCCCCCGAGGGATGCATGCTTTTTGCCTGAAATAGATTTATGAAACAAGCTCTAGTAAAATACGCGCCCTCTGAGCCTTGAAACACATTGCGGGAGCAGGAGCAAAGTTCCCGACCCGTGCGCACAAACTCAGTTTCCATCACTAGGCCGTGGAAAGTGTCGGGGTGTTATGAGAGCATAGGTGCCCGTTTCACTGTTACCCGGGCACCTACGCTTATCGATTCACCCCTACTTTCTGTGGTGATGATGGTGGTGATGGTGGTGATGGTGATGGTGATGATGGTGATGGTGGTGATGCTCTTTGGCATAAGCTTGGTTCACGCCCGCCACGCCGACGGCGAAGGCAAGCACCAAGCCCAGGATAAGCTTTGTCAGGTACGCCTGCCGCAGTGCGGCGGCGCTAGCTGACAGTTTCCGATAGACATTAGCAACCATTGTTTCAACCCCTTTCAGGTGGTGAGCGATAGTCGACCTCTGGTCGCGACTTAAAGTTATCGTCGAGCGCCCGACGAAAACTCCAAGGAGCGAAAGCTCCAAGGAACGGTAACAAGCCGGGCGCGTGTGTGAATGGCGATAGGATGTATGCCCTACGTTCGGGGTGCGCTTGACTAGAGTTGTCTCAGGATTTTTTTCTTAACAACGGGCGAGCTTCTGGACGGAGCATAAGGGCAAAGTTGCGGCTGTAGATGCCCTCGTCAAGAGTAGAGCAAGGACGTTTTTACCACCCGACGCAGCCTTCGACAGGTTCCGCGCAATCAGCACGCGTTGCGCGCGGTCAGTCTTCGATTTGATCGGTAGCGATAGGTTGGAATAAAACTGCACTATATTATCGCGCAGCTCCGGGGAGCTCTGATCGAACTTGAGTCCCATCCAAAGGTTAGCCTTCAATAACCGAACCCCAAAAAATAGAGGACTCGTGCTGGGTCTGCACCGTATGAGTCGGTTTCAGGGGTCCGGTTTGACTAACTAGACTGGGCGCCGCAAATGTAACTATGCGGTAACTGCGTCATACATGGCGGCGAAGAACTCTGCTCCGTTCTGCATCACCTTATCGTCCACGTCGAAACAATTACTGTGGTGACCGCCTCCGATCGGGGTCCCCAGCAGAATCTCCATCGCCTTGCCACCTCGCTGCTGCACGCGCTGCATAAAGACGCACATGTCTTCAGAGCCGTTAGTTGAACAGGCAGGCACAATTTCTTTCACCGAAGACAGCGCATTCGCCACTTTATTTCCGAGTTCGATCAATTCGGGCGAGTTCACCGCGGCCACGGTACTGGTTGCCGGTTTTATCTCCAACCCGAGATCGTACATTTTGGCGGCGCCGTGGAGCACCTCCATGGCCCTACTGACCATGTACTCGTTGACCTCGTTGGTGACCCCGCGTGTTTCCATGCGAAAGTAAGCCTTTTCCGGAATGATGTTCCAGGTCGTGCCTGCCTGCATCACACCGACATTTACGCGTGACGCACCCGTGCCGTGTCTGGAGATGGCATGCAGGTTCGTAATCGCAGCGCACGCGCCGAGCAAGGCGTTCTTGCCGAGATCCGGCCTTATCGCGGCATGCGAGGCGCGTCCAGTGTAAGTGACCTCAAAGCGATTCATCGCCAGCCAGTCGAATACGTTCAGGCCTATCTTGCCTGTTTCTTTCACATTGATGCCGACATGCGCGCCGAACAGGTAGTCCACATCGTCGACCACCCCCATGGGCACCATCGTAACGGCGCCGCCAAGATTTTCTTCGTTTGGCTGGAAGATGAGCTTGACCGTGCCCTTGACTTTGTCCTGGTTCTCGGCGAAGTAGCGTGCCATGAGCAAACCGAGTGCGGTATGGGCGTCATGCCCGCACATATGGGCATAGCCATTGTTCTGTGAGACATACCCTCCTGCAACCGGCGGGTGCGATGGATCGCTCGACTCCAGGATCTCAAGTGAATCGATGTCAAAGCGGAACGCGACCGTCGGGCCGGGCTTCGCACCTTTCAGGATTCCGACTACTCCAGTAAAGCCGCCTTTAGCCGGCGCAATGAACTTTTCTTTGATGCCGGCTTTGAGCGCCCGCTCATACTCGGCCTGCAGAGTTGCTTCATCAGGCACGACAAGCCGTTTACCTTCGTCAATAATCTCTTTGCCCAACCGCAGTTGGTAGCCCCAGTCAAAAAGCTTTTCCGCTACAAAACCCGTGGAGTAGAACTCCAACCAGGCCGGTTGTGGGTTGCGGTGCAACTGCTGACGCCATAACAACGCCTCATCAAAATGGCTGGCAATACACTCTTCCGGTTTATGATTTGTACATGCTTTCATTTGTTCACGCTCGCTTAAAGTAGTTTCTCAAACCCGCTGGGCTGAGCGGGAGTGGATCCGGGTGAAATATATCAGCGCAAGCCTGTTTTCAGCAGCCTGCTAGGAGGATGCTCGTTTCCGTTGCCAGGGACGCTTGGGCCGGGAGGAATCGGGCAAGTCGCGGTCTTTGACGCGATCGTAGTTATACGCCTCGCTCACCGACCCGAGTGATTCGTTGTAGAGACTCGTCGCCCCGATAGCTTCTTTCAGTTCCTCGCTAAAGCTATGCAGAGCCTTCAGGTGCTCGGCGGTAGCTGGAATCTCCGACTTAGTGGTTTTCAGAAACTTCTGGTAGCCGCGGTCAACTAGCTTTGCTATTTCGCCGTTGATGAGGTTTCCGGGATAAGCGAAAATTCTCACGCCTCCATTCTGCGTTTTTTCGATGGCGGCGGAGCATTTGTACTTCTTGAGAAAAATGCGATTCGCAGTACCAGGAGCCTCCAGCAGTTCAAAATCGTGGGAACGCAGCCAGCTTACTGCTTCGTCGAAAGTTCTTGGAGCAATCGTTTTAGCCATGTCTCCTGCTCAGATGCGTACGCCGCCAGCAAGCAACCGAATCACTTCCGCGACGACCCTGGCAGCCACGGTGCGTGCTGAGGACCTGACTTCGGAGCGTTTCGGCAACCCGCCGGATTCCTTTATAGCGTAGTCGCGTGCTGTCCGGTGCATGAAGGGATCGCGAGTTACGCACATTGAATTAACCCAACTGCCTCCGGGAATAAAATGGCGGCTTCAAATTTCGCACATCGCGCCGGTCCACGGCAAATCGGTTCGCGTAATTTGGCACACTGGAGCTTGCTTCTTTCAAAAAATAGAAACAGAATGTCAAGTCTAGACTGGTTTCACGAAAGGTGCATCCCGTGAATCCGTCGGGCAATCATCGAGGTCCCCGACGAATGGTTTGGCGTTTGCTGAGGTGACATTGAGTCCGGCGGTGGCAACTCCGGATGAACCAACAAGGCAATTGCGTCTGGTGACAGGGTGCTGATCATCCCGGCGACAGAGTTGCGAAAAATGCGCGAGCACGCTGAGCGCGAATATCCGCATCAGTGTTGTGGCCTGCTGCTGGGTTCGCGCCGTGACCATGACAAGTATGCCTTGTGCGCGCAAGCGTGCCATAACGCCGCTCCAGCATCCGCGGAAAACTTCCTGATTACCTCGCAAGAGTTAATCCAGTGCCAGCGCTGCGGCCGCGAGCGGCGGTTCGAGATTCTGGGAATATACCACTCGCACCCGGATCAGCCCGCGAACCCCTCGGAGCAGGATGTTAGACTCGCCTGCTGGACGAACTGCTCGTATGTGGTTCTCAGCGTGGAAGACGGAGTGTTGACGGTGCTTCGTTCCTTCGCCGCCCGCATGGAAACCGGCAAACCAATGCTGTTAGAAGAAGCAGTAAAGATCGAGCGTGAGGTCGCGCAACCCGATGCCGTTCCGGTCTAGCCACTGCAGAAAAATGCGCCGAAGCACCACGCGAGTATGACCGACAGAGCGTAGCGCAAATACCGATGTTCTCAACTCAGAGTAAGGCTGTTCTTTCGGCAGCCTGTTAACCGGCTGCGCATGGGGACCCCGCTCGCTATTGCACCTGCTCGTTATCGGCGCGATTCCACATCTGCTCGAATATCTGCCGAAATGCTCCTACTTGCGCGGGGTCGGTGGTGAAATGCGCATTGTTGTCTTGCCGCTTGAGTCCGCTGGGAGACCAGTTGGCGGAGCCATCGCGCAGCAGCGAGCCGTCGATTACGTAGGCTTTCAGATGCATCAGTTCGCGGCTTCCCTTTACGCGGATCTGGATGCCGTGCTGGCCTCGCAGCATCTCGGTGGTCGTTCCACGATTGCGCTGCCCGGAGTTGTGCTGCTCCTCTTCGTACTGCTCGCGGTCGCGATAGAGGCGAATCTGCACTCCGCGCCGCGCCAACTTAACCAGTTCTTCCGCCAGGTAGCGATCGGTAAAAGCGTACATTGCGATGTCAACGGTGCGTTGCGCGCTATCGAGGCGCTCCCGATCAAATTGTTCGAGGTTCTCAGACGGAGAATAGTGTTGCCCGGCTCCGACATTGCCTGCGTGGGCGGTGCGGTCAGGGAGACGCAAGCCGTTGTGCGTCGATTTGAAATTCGACTGGAAATAGAGAAACGAACCCGTCAATACAACAACGATGGCCAGAATGGAGCGTACGGGGCTGCGATTCCGCATGGCCATCAGTGTTTTCTCCGTCGGGCAGTTGAAAAGTGTTCCCAACCTCCGGGATTCAGCTCGGTCGTATAGCCGTTTTCGTGTTCGATCAGGATTTCGCTGCCCTCGTTGATGTAGCCAATCCGGGTAATCGGCACTCCGGCGATCTCCTTGGCCAATCGCCGCGCCGGAGCTGCGGTGAACAACAGTTGATATTCGTCTCCACCGTGAAGAGCGTGACGCCGTTCCACTTCGTGCCGCCCTAGACTGGCAATCGGCAATGCGCGCTCGATGATAGTCGCCCCCACGCCACTGGATTCACAGATGTGGCTCAGGTCGGTGGAAAGTCCATCACTGATATCGATCATCGCGGTGGCCACCTTCTTCGTTCGCAGTTGGCGTGCAACCGCGATCCGTGGCTCGGGATAGAAATGAGCGGGAAAAGCCGCAGCCCTAAACTTACGTTCCGGATTGGCAATCATTTGCTCCAACAGGGCCACTGGCGCGCCCAATTCTCCGGTCACATAAATGCTGTCGCCAGGCCGTGCACCGGAACGTAGGATCGCCTGACCCGCCGGAACCGAGCCCACGACCGTGATATCGGCCAGTACCCCAGCAGGCGACTGCGCAATATCGCCTCCCGCCAGGGTTACGCCGAATCGCCGTGCGAGCGCCAACATTCCCTTCACGAACTGGTCGGCCCAGCGCTGCGGCAACTCTTCGGGAAGCGCCAGCGACAGAAAGGCGGCCAGCGGTTCGCCGCCCATCGAGGCGATATCGCTCAGGCCACGGGTTAGACAGCGGTGTCCGACGGCGTCCGCCGGATGCCACTCGCGGCGAAAGTGCACGCCTTCCAGACTGAAGTCCGTGGTGACTAACATCTCGTGACCTTCGGGCACGCGCAGCACGGCGCAGTCATCGCCGATGCCGGTAGCGATCAGCTTCGAACCGTCTCGTGCTCGTGAAGCCTGGGCAATACGTTCAATCAATTTGCGTTCTGAAAGCGGCATTCATGCCTCGAGGTCTTGCGGCCGTTCCTGTTGTTGGCGGTCGCTGGGCAGATTATCGCAGGCGGCGGCAGGAAGAGAACAGCCTGTCGCGGAATCGTCCTAAGCGCCAGCGGCAACAGAGCGCGAATTTCCCGAAAACGGACGCACAGGGACGGCGGCGACTGGGGCAATCAAGGCGGCGCATCCGGCAACTCTCGCATCCAAACAAGGGGCTACGACTCCAAATATGGAGTATGTAATCGAGAAATAGGACAAATCCGAACAGTCCAAGCCCCTTTGTGCTCTTGGCAGAGTGAATGCCGGATTGACAACAGCCGAGGCGGTTGTTAGCCTTTTTCCGTTCACGACAGCTTTGAGTAAGTTGTGTTCCGTGCGCTATGGAGCTGGCACCTGAAGTCGCGGGTTCGCCATGAGCCATTGTTGTTTGCGCTTTTTAATGGCAAGAGGAATCAAGTTTTGCGTAAACGTTTTTATATTCTTTTCGTAGCTCGCGATGCGGAAGGTCATCTCCGTAAGATTCCGATATCGCTGCACTACGTATACGTGTTCTTGGCCGGGGCCATTATAGGCATGCTCACGATTACGGGCATGGCGGGTTCTTACACGAGGATGCTTCTCAAGACCGAGCGGTTCAACGAACTGCGTAATCAGAAGGAACAGCTCAGAAACCAATACTCGAAGCTGGAACAGGTTTCTCACGAGAAAGATATCCAGGTAGCCTCGCTCGGCTCGATCGCCTCCGAGGTCTCAGCGCTGTATGGGTTGAAGTCCGATTCCAAACTGGCGCAGGGCGCGCAGTTGGAATCGCGGTCCGATGAATTCCAGGTATCGCTCGACAGGCTCTATGCGTTGCGCCGGTCTGCTCTGAGCGGGGTTGCCAATCCCGGTCTGCAATTCGGAAGCGGGGCTGCGACCCTTAACGATTGGCTCCGCGTTGCGGCAGCTCCCACGCTTTGGCCCGTCGAGGGCAAAATCACCAGTTCGTTTGGCGAGCGGGTTGACCCGTTCAATGGTGAGGGTGCGTTCCACAGTGGCGTCGATATTTCGACTACCTATGGCACTCCGGTGCTTGCCGCCGGCGACGGTGCGGTTTCGTTCGCCGATTTCATGAACGGTTATGGACGCATCATCAAAATCGAACACGGGCACGGGTTTGAGACGCGATACGGACACCTCTCAGGATTCGCGGTGGCCGCGGGACAGAACGTCAAACGTGGCCAGGTAATCGGTTATGTCGGTACCACGGGACGCGTTACCAGTCCTCACCTGCACTACGAGGTGCGCATCGCCGAAACCCCGGTGAATCCATACAAGTACCTGCGCGTGACCATTGCCAGTGACTCCCACTCCGAGTCCGGCGACTAGCAAACTCGCGATCGCCACCATCCCGTACCTCCACGAAGGCCATTTCAGAGAGCCCGGCACTCGGTCCTCTTATTATTAATGCGGCAACCGGCGTGGCGCTCCGCCTTTCCTTCGCAGATGTAGCTTCGGGTTTGCAAAACCGTTCGCGAGCGTTACAATCCGGAGATTCAGAGCCGAAAACGAAGTTTCATGCCAGCAACGGTATAGGGCCGTATAGTGGTGCGCTCCGCGCCCGTTGCTTTAGAGCCTTCCTGACGCCGAAAGTAGCACACCGGCGCAGGACGAACGCTCCAACTGAACGGCATAGACGAAGCGGCTGGGGGGAAGTTCCATGTTCGAAATCAGAGAGACGGATATCCTGGTCATTGGCGGCGGCGGCGCCGGAATGAGGGCAGCGATAGCAGCCGCGGAAATGGGCAAACAGGTGGTCTTGCTAAGTAAGGGACCGCTCTCTCGCACTGGCATCACTCCGGTTGCCGGCGAAGGTGTGGAAGGGGCCGTGAATGAGGGCGACACGCCTGAGTTTCACTATCGTGACACCCTGACTGCCGGCCGCGGATTGGCCGATGAAAACCTGGTCTATGCGTTGGCGCAAGACTCGGTCGCCCGCATACAGGACCTGGAGAACTACGGCGCGAAATTTAAGAAGAAGTCGGACGGGTCCTATGCCACATCGTTGCGTCCGGGGCAGAGCCATTCGCGCAATCTTTTCATTATCGGCGGCGGTTACGGTTTTGCCGCTACCCTGTTCCGCAAGCTTGCCGAATTTCCGAAGGTGACGATTCTCGAGGACGTCATCGCGACCAACATTCTGGCCACTGATGGGAAGGTCATCGGCGCAATTTACCTCGACGTGCGCACGGGCGAGGTGCACGGCGTTTCGGCCAAAGCCATGATTTTTGCCACTGGCGGCTACGAGGAACTGTGGCCGTTTACCGACACCCCTCCGGATACGACCGGCGAAAGCCTGGTCCAGGTCTATGCACTTGGCGCGCAGCTCGTCGATCTGGAACAGGTCCTTTACTACCCGGGCGTGGTGGTGCATCCGCCGGCGGCGCGAGGCTGGCTCGTGCAATACGAGTACATCCTCAATCCCGATGTTCTGGATGGCAGGGCGCTGAACGGGAAAGGGGAGGTTTTCATCAAGGGATTCCCCGCGAGGGACGAGTTCATCAGGGCCATCGGAAGGGAAGTGCGGAACGGGACGGCCAGCCCTCACGGCGGCTTCTACGCCGACCTGTCGCAGTCTAAGTTTTCGCGAGAGGAGCTCACGCAGAAGTTGGAAGGCTGGCTGCACCAGTTCTGGAACTTGAGACAGGTCGGCATCGACCTGCGCGACGACAAAGTGGAAATGGCGCCAGCCGCGCATTACTGCTTGGGTGGCATCAAGATCGACGATTACGGCCGCACCAATCTCGAAGCCCTCTTTGCGGCGGGTGAAATCACCGGAAATGTGCATGGCGCCAATCGTATCTCCGGCAACGCGCTATCGGAAACTCAGGTGTTTGGCAAGCGATGTGCCGAAATTGCCTGCCAATATGCTGACGATGCGCCGCCGAACGGAGGTTCAAATCGCAAAGCGCTGTATCGCGAAGGCGTTTTGGCAGAGCACCAGACCATCAGTCATTGGAACGAGTGCAAAGCCGACGGCATCAGGCCGATTGCACTGAAGGCGAAATTGCAGGACTTGATGAATCGTTACGTTGGCCTGGAGCGCGATGAGCGGAACCTTTTGAAAGGACTGGCGGCAGTGCGAGCGCTTCGTTGCGACCTGCTGCCGAAGGTCACGACGGTTGCGATCAGGCGCTTCTGTTATGAGGTGCAGGAAGCCTTCGAAGTTCGCGGCATGATCGACTTGGCGTAGCTTGTGATCTTATCCGCGCTGCAGCGGAAGGAATCGCGGGGACATCATTTCCGTCTCGATTACCCGCAGACCGATCCCACCGCCCAGCATACTTGTATCCAGATGGTTGATGGCAAACAACAGTTGAGCCTAGTTCCAGTGGTTCGCCGGTAGCGCAAACGCTGGATCAAACCAGAGAGAGGTTCCAGGCTATGGATGTGCAATTAAAAATTTTTCGATTCAACCCTGCGATCGATACGATTCCCTACTACACATCGTATACATTGCCCTGGACGGAGGGACTCACGCTGCTGGCCGCAATCAGGAATATCTATACCGAGACGGATCGAACTCTGGCCTTCCGCAACTATTACTGTGGACGCGGCCTCTGCGGCGGTTGCCGAGTAACCGTGAATGGCACAGTGAAGAAAGCATGCCATGTTGTGTTGGAGCCGCGCTCATACACCGTGGATCCGATGAAGGGATATCCGGTGATTCGCGATCTCGTCGTCGACTTCGGAATCCGTCGCGTCCCCGCCAGCGGTGTGGGCCAGATCGAGGTTCGGCAGGGGGCAATAATTGCAACCGTCGGCGTCTACGACGCAGCCGACTCGTAGACATCGCGGCGCCGGGCCTTTCCCCGCTTCGTGTAAACTGTCCGCACGCACTCCGTCTCCAGAGAAGTTGGATTTTTGACATAACGAAAGCAACGTCCGGGGTCCGGCGACGGCCGGTCTTGCCGTCGCTGGGGTGAAGGCGTCACCCCTCGTACTTGAGAAAGGCAGAACTGCGATGAATCTCAAGCTTATCTGTGCAAGCATCGTGGGCCTTGGAATCGGCATGGCCATTGCCGCGACGAATCCCGCGCTTCAACTCCGAGGCGACCGCTTCAAGCCTCTTACCTATGAACAAATGACACCCGAGCAGAAAACCATGGCCGAACACGTGTTGGCCGGAGACCGCGGGTCGCTGAACGGCCCCTACAATGTCTTTCTTCGCAGCCCCGAAATGGGTGACTTGGCGCAGAAGTACGGCGCCTATATGCGCTATCACTCATCGATTCCGCATAAGCTGAACGAGTTTGCGATTCTGATCACGGGTCGTTTCTGGAATTCACAATACGAGTGGTATGCCCACCGTCAATATGCTCTCAAGGCCGGTCTGAGCCCGGTGGTAATCGACGCCGTGGCAGCCGGAAGGCAGCCAACTTCCATGCAACCGGATGAAGAGATCGTCTACAACTTCTGCCACGAACTGCTCAACACCAGACAGGTGAGCGATGCGCACTTCAAGGCAGCCGTAGATCGGTTTGGCGAGCGCGGCGTTGTCGACCTGATAGGGGTGATGGGTTACTACCACCTGGTCTCGATGGTCTTGAACGTTGATCGCTATCCGCTGCCGGCGGGCGTGAAGCCCGAGTTGGGCCCACCGCCCGCGCAAGCGCTCAAGTCGGGCGCGCCTGGCTTCGATTCGGCCAAAACAACCCTGGCGCCGACAGGCAAGCTTCGGGTCGGCCTTTATCAAGGGAGTCCGACTTCCATTATTCCCGGGCCAACGCCCGCGGATACCAGAGGGGTTGGCTATGACCTTGGCCGGGAGCTCGCACAGCGCCTTGATCTGCCTTTTGAACCCGTCGTTTTCCCAAAGAATGCGGACGTCTTCGCCGCGGTCAAGTCGGCCGCGGTGGATATCACTTTCACTAATGCGACGCCCGACAGGGCTCGTGACATCGATTTTTCGAAGCCGTTTTTGCGAGTCGAGCAAGGTTGTCTGGTGCCCGCCGGAAGTCCTATCAGGAGTCTCGATGAGGTCGACGTCAAAGGCGTGCGGGTGGGTGTGAGCGTAGGGAGTACTTCGCAAAAGATGTTGGCGAACAAATTCAAGAACGCGCAACTGATGGCGGTGCCGACTTTCGATCAGGTAATCAGTATGCTCCAATCCGGCGAGTTGGAAGCGTTTGCCACCAATAAGGCCATCTTGTATGAACTATCCGATCGGTTGCCCGGCTCCAAGGTGCTTGAAGGTGCTTGGGGTTATGAGCATTTCGCGGCGGGCATCCCCAAAGGACGAGAGGGGGGCTTACCGCTACTCAATCAATTCTTGAGCGAAGCTCAGCAAAATGGTCAAGTCGCCCAAGCCATTGAGAGGGCGGGCTTGCGTGGAACGGTTCCCGCAGATCGTTGAGAGATCATTGATTGTTGCTCGCTGGAACCCAGCCCCACGAGATGCCGGGGGCTGCTAACCGATAGTCCTGGGAATAGGATTGGCGACTCTCCAAATGAAGAAACATTCTGGAAAAGCCGGCCCTCGTTCGGGAAAGACGGATCGGGTTTCAGCCCACAAGAATAGGCGCCCCCCTCGCTATTCGCCAGAGCTTTCCGTGCTTTACGAAGACGATGCCGTGGTGGTGCTCGATAAACCGGCCGGGCTTCTGGCTGTTCCGATCAAAGGCTCTGCTACCCCGTCGGCTTTCTCATTGCTTTCCGAAAGACTCAAACTGAAGAGAGAGCGAGCCTTCGTCGTGCATCGCATCGATCGTTTCACGTCCGGGATTCTGCTCTTTGCGAAAACCAAGTCGGATAGAGATTCACTCGTTCGGCAGTTTCTGGGACATACTCCGGTGAGGCAGTATCTGGCGGTCCTTCGTGGCCGTCTCGCGGCAAAGGAAGGGACGCTGGTTCACTATTTTCAGCGGCAAGGAATGTTTCAACGACTGCGCACAGAGCGGGACCCCAATGCGGCGCGCGCTGAACTCCGATATTCCGTCGAGCGCCTTCTTTCGAATGCTTCGCTCGTCCGAGTGGCGCTGGTGACAGGATTGCAAAATCAGATCCGAGCACAGTTTGCGGCGCTCGGCCACCCGGTCATCGGTGATCGAAAGTACCACTCGGTGGAATCGTCGGAGCAGCTAATCGCTCGCGTTGCTCTGCATGCGGCACATCTTCGGTTTGTTCATCCGCGCTCAGGAGAGAGCGTCTCGATTGACTGCGAACCCCCTCCCGATTTTAGGTATCTTGTTCGGAAGATGGCGCTACCAACCAACAGAAACAAGGATTCCTACTAACAGATTTGTGCAGCATAACAATGACCGGAGCGACATCTTGTCCCACCCATGGAAACATACTTGGAGTCTGCGGGTTATAGAATTAGACCCACGGCTGCGGCTGACGGCCACGCGTGAGTATATTTTGTGAGGTGAAAATCTAAAGATGAAACCCTCCCGCATCTTATTTCCAGCCTTGATTGGTTGCGCAATGGTTGTGAGCGCGGTGGCACAGGACCAAACTCAGGCTCCGCCGCAGAGCAAGCCCTCGTCTATTCAGTCGGATCAGACCGCGCCACCGAGCCAGGCTCCGGTAGTTACACCAGATCAGGCACGAACGTGGGTTCCGGAGGGGATTGCGGCGCTGGGGCAGAATGCCTCGTCGCGGACAGAGTTTACACTGGATCACTCGATGCTGGTGCTGGCTTCCAAGCTGGACAAAGGCAACGAGGATTTGCGGCGGGTGATCGCGGGAGTGAACGGAATTTCGGTCCACAGCTTCCGCTTCTCGGGGACGGTTTTGTACGAGCCGGCGATTATGGATTCGATCGGCCAGCAATATCGCGAGGCGGGCTGGCAACACCTAGTAGACAAGCACAAGGGCGACGGGGGACTGACGACCGATTTGTGGATTCATATGGACCATGCGTCAATCCGCGATGTTGCGGTGCTGTTTGTTGGAGCGAGAGACCTGAACTTCATCTCGGTGTCGGGCTCGATCACGCCGCTCGACCTGCTGCATCTGAGCGGTCACTTCGGGATCCCTAAGATGGACGGAGGAGCGGTGGCGCCGGGCCGGTAGGGCGATTCAAAGCGCGAAGTCTGCACTTGTTCTCACGATGTTCGACGTGGCGCTCACAGGAGCGATGGCCGGAGCAGTTTCACTCACCGGTGTTAGGTCTACTAAAGTGAATTAGTGCATTGTTACATTTAGTCTCCGGCCCCAATAGCCACACGACAAGGACACCTATCACCTCTTTCCATGCTGGCTTTATGACGGAGTCCTGCGAGATAAGCGCAACCAAATAGCCGAAAGGGTTTGGGCCGTTTTTGATAAGGAGATCGCCGCAATCTGACGGGAGCTATCAGCGAGTGTTTCTACCTTCCGCCCTCGGCTTTTATAGGTGCCGGCAAAGAAGAGACACGAAGGGGCGCGGGATTGCCTCTTTTCCTCTTCAAAAGAACACCTAGCAGGTATTTGTTTGCCGGTTTTTCATAGAACTGAAACAAGGCATAACTGAGCAGAATGAGCGCAGTTGCGACCAGGCAGGCAAGCAGGATGGACTGAGCTGTTGCAAGCGAGAACCTCGCGGCAAAGAACCTGATCAGCGTGACTCCCACGTTTTGGTGCAATAAATAAAGGCTATATGAGCAGACGCCGATCGCAGGCAGGGGCCTCGACGACAGAATCTTCCTCACCGTCCCGTTCGTCATCGCGAAGAAGAAAAAGGTTGGAATCAGTATGGCCATGACGGTCGGCACTACCCTGCCTTTGGAATAGACCATCAACTGCATGGTTCCAACCCCTACCACCGCTAGCCACTGCGATGCCGGCTTTTTGACAAAGCACAGATAATAGCCGATTCCGATGATGAACCACGGTAGGGTTTTGGTAATCGCGACAAACTCCAGAAGTTGGTTGAGACCATTCAGGTGAAGAATATCGAGCGCGATTGTGCACAGGAAAGTTGCCGCTGAAAACGCCAGCGTGTTTCGCAAGAAGTGCTTGCGGCTTAAAAAATATATGGTCGAAACCAGCAGGTAAAATCTTACTTCAACATACAATGACCAATAGACTCCGTCGATGCTATCGAAAATTGTGGTGGAGAATATTTTGTTGTATATGCTTGGATCGATAAAGGTCAGGGACGGTAAGAACGAAGCAGGATGAGTTTTGAACAAATTTCCCGGGACGAAGCTGGTTATCAAGAAGGTCGCAACGCTGCACAGCAGCATCGCCGGAAACAGCCTGCAAAATCGCCTGTAAATAAAATCGAACAAACTGTCGCATTTGAAGAGAGTCAAGGTAATCACGAAACCAGAGACGATAAAAAACAAAGTGACACCATAACCACCGAACTTAAAGAAAGGTGCGAAAACATTGCCGTATGGATATAAGCTTGCGCTGTGCAACGGCAGGGTCCAGCGCGAGAAATAGTGAAAGAGCAACACGGCCAATATGGCGACGCATCGCAACCCGTCAAGAAACTCAATGCGGGGTGTATCCCGACTTTCAAGGCCGCTCGTGGAGTGAGGAGTCGGGTTGTCGGTTTTTGCCAGAGTCGTCGTCATCTCTGGTTCCGATGCATGCAGAGTAGCAGGTGTTTTCCACTCACGTCAGACCAGTTTCGCGAAAGGTGTAGCTGCCAATCCAGCCGGACTTCGTTCAACCCGGCGGTGTAAGATCGACAAACGCGGCTCCGCTGAGAAACGCTCGATAACTCCCCGGCCTATATACTCTAGTTAAGTGCAGGTGTACTTGGATGTTGCGTTTCTTTAGCCCATGTATTATCGCGTTGCTCCTTCTCGGAAGGGCAGCTTGCGCCTCCGTACCTTCCGTCGGCCTGGAGCAAGGCTACCGGTACATGTACAACCTGGATTTTGGAGCCGCACACAACGTTTTCCGCGCATGGCAGACCTCCCATCCGCAAGATCCGCTAGGGTTTGTTTCCGACGCGGCTTCCTACCTGTTTTCTGAGTTTGACCGACTTCACGTCTTGCAGACCGCGTTGTTCACCAACGACAGGAGGTTCGAGGAACGCAGCAAGCTTCCGCCCGATCCTGCGGCAAGAGCTGCTTTCAATGAGTCGCTATCCAAAGCAGACCAACTGGTCGCGCAGATCCTCGCGCAATCACCGCAAGATCATAACGCAATGCTCTCGCAGGTACTCGCCAACGGCCTGCGCGGAGACTATGCCGCACTGATTGAGAAAAGAGATCTCGCCAGCCTCGGCTACATGAAGAATTCACGACAGATCGCCGAGCGGTTGGTTGCCGTCGATCCGACCTGCTATGACGCCTACCTTGCGGTGGGGGTGGAAAACTACCTGCTGAGCCAGAATCCGGCTCCCGTCCGTTGGATTCTGCGCCTGAGCGGCGCGCAGACCGACAAGGCGGAGGGCATCAACCACCTTCGTATGGCCGCCGAGAAAGGGCACTATCTGGGCCCGTTTGCAAGGTTATTGCTTGCCGTCGCGGCTCTAAGGGACAAGGACCGCGCAACCGCTCGCGCACTGCTCGCCGGGTTGTCACAAGAGTTCCCAGGGAACCATCTGTACTCAGAGGAGTTGGCAAAGATTTCGCCACAGCCTGTGAAATAAAGCTCTGCGGGCGCGGTCCCGCGGCATGCGCCGGTTGCGCAATTCATTGCTGGCCTTCCTGCACGAAAGGCAAGTCTCACTGAAGTGATCGTGAGCATCTAACCTCGACGTATAGACAGTGTAGATGTTCATGACGGCTCGATTCACTAGAAAGCTTCCAAGACGGACATGAAGCGCACGATAGATAGCGAACTGCTGGACAGCGATCGCGGGACGCCAGCAGAAATCGCCGCCGCGCTGGCTGATATTCGCCGCGTAAACCGCTGGTTTGGAGGGGTGAGTACAAGCGAGCGCCTGGTGCAGCGGGTAGTGGACGAGTTCGCGCTACGGCGGCTCGATCTACTGGACGTTGGTAGCGGCTCCGGGGACGTTCCACTGGCAGTCGCAAGCCGATTCAATCGGCGCGGTGTGCACCTCTATCCCACCCTGCTGGACCGGCGCGCAAGTCATTTGCCGTCCGTGCCGGCTGC
>JBEKQP010000090.1:0-15576 GCA_049519595.1 Candidatus Korobacteraceae bacterium
TTGGCGTTTTATCAGTACCGGGGACTGCCGCCGGAAGGCAGTTTAGGCTAAGCTGTCATTAGGCATTATGATCGACATCCATTCTCACGTTCTGCCATTTGTGGACGATGGCGCCCAATCCATGTGGATGAAAAACTCCGGCCTGCAATGGCTACGTCGGTTGCTCCAGGAGCCGCGACGCTTCTGGAAGCGCTATTTGATCAACAATCCCAAGTTTATCTGGAATATCAAGCTGCAGTTCTTAGGTGAAGGTCGGCACAGCGCCAGCGACTGGGCGCTAGTGTGCGGTATCGAAAGTGTCTTTCGCATAAAAGTGGCGGAGGCTGTTGTATTTCCCGAAGGTAAGGGCTTAAATCGATCAGGTCCGCGGCCTAAGGGGGACAAACAAGGGAAGCGTTACCAGGCTCGGAACAGGGTAACATGTCCTCTGTCTCGTTCCGCTATACCGATCTGTCACTTCGTTGCTCAACAGGTGGACGGAAGAGAATGCTTGATGGCATGGAGGTGAATAGCTTGATGGCAGGCTGCGCAAACGGTGAATAGGTTGTCTTGGTACTCGGCGCAGTCGAGTCGACAACGTTTCATGCCGCAGTAAGTCGCTGCAGAAAGGTACACCAGATGGGACGGCAATTCGCGACTATATCCACGTGACCGATCTGGCGAGCGCACATGTATTGGCATTACGGCAACTGGATGCGGGCAACGGCGCGCTCCTGAATTTCGGCAGCGGCCGCGGTTACAGCGTTCGGGAAGTGATTGTGGCCGTGTGCCGTGACAGCCCGCAAAACTTTTAGCCGTTCGGGTAATCCGGCGGTTCTGGTGGCAGCGGCCCGAGCGCGTTTGCCTTGATGCCACGAACGGAACTGGGCGCGCAAGACGGTAGGCGAGTGCAAGCGTTCTTTGGGAGTGCGATGTCGGGCCTTTACGCGGAATCGGGGGAGTGATTGTTATGCTAAGAGTCGCGGTCGTTGGCTCCGGCTATGTTGGGTTGGTTTCTGCCGTTTGCTTTGCTGAACTTGACCATCGTGTCATGAGCGTAGATAACGACTCCACGAAATTAGAGTCGCTGCGCTCCGGTGAAGTTCCGATTCACGAGAAATTGCTTCGAGAGCTCCTCCAGCGGCACCTCGGAAAGAACGTGACCTTTTCCGGTGATATCGAGGACGCGGTTCGGTGGGCGGATGTTGTGTTCATTACCGTTGGCACTCCTTCTACCAAACTTGGCGAAGCCGATCTTTCTTATGTTGAGGCAGTGGTCAGGCGAATTGCTGCTGCAATCGATGGGGACAAGAAGCTCATCGTCGAGAAAAGCACGGTTCCTGTCCGCACGTGCGAGCAACTCCGCCGCTCTTTGCAACTGTATGGCTGTGCTCCCGAATTGTTCAGTGTGGCCTCCAACCCGGAATTTCTCAGGGAAGGCAGCGCGGTCATGGATTTCTTGTGTCCAGATCGGATCGTTATCGGAGTTGATGATGAATACAGTGAGGCGCTCCTTCGCGAGATATACCGGCCATTGACGGACGGTTCATACTACAAGAGAGTGGCCACACCCTCCGCGAATATTCAAGCGCCACCTCGCCTTTTGGTTACCAGTGCAAAGAGTGCGGAGTTAATTAAGCACGCCTCGAATGCTTTTCTTGCGATGAAAATATCATTTATCAATGCAGTGGCTGAGGTCACAGAAGCCGTAGGTGCGGATATCGGGCAAATTTGTGAAGGCATCGGCTCGGACGCAAGAATTGGGTCAAAGTTTTTGAACCCTGGTATCGGCTATGGCGGCTCATGTTTCCCGAAAGATGTCAACGCATTTAAGGCTGTAGCCAAATCGGTAGGATATGAGTTTGGATTATTAACTGAAGTTATGCTCATCAATGAGGAGCAGCGGGTTCGCTTTATACAGAAGATCCGTAGAGCCCTCTGGACACTTCGGGGTAAACGAATTGCTACACTCGGATTGGCCTTTAAAGGGGGCACAGATGACATTCGTGAATCACCGGCAATCGACATCATTGAGCGATTAATCGCTGAAGGCGTCAACGTAGTGGCGTTTGATCCGGCCGCGATGGATAGGGCGCGAGAATACTTTGCTGGGGCGACAGGGGTTTCTTTTGTAGATAGCCCCTACCAAGCTATAGACAATGCGGATGCTTTGGTGATCCTTACAGAGTGGCAAGAATTTGCCGAATTGGACCTCGTGCGCGTGAAGAGGCTACTGAAACTTCCGATTGTGATCGATGGTCGTAACCTCTACGCAATCGAGGCTATGCAAAAGGCTCGGCTGATCTATCACAGTATCGGTCGGCGGGCCATAGGTGAGACGTAGAAGACGATACTCCGATGGTCACGCAGTGCGGTCCCCTAAGACCATCTGGTTAGCCAGCCGATATTCGACCGATCGCAGCAGATATCAAGTTTGCGAACGCACTGCAAAAGCGATGAGGAATTGTTACAGCAGCTTCAGGATTTGTGGATGAAGGAGGGACGCCTTTCACATAGCCTCGTCCAAAGTTCGCCCTTGACACCATCCTTTGGAGCGTACCGCTCACATTCCGGCTGCCTAAAGGCCGCCTACATGCGAATTGGCTACGGAAAGCCAGCACCGCACCATGAGCCCCACAGCCCGGAAACGCACATCGGCATAATGAAGAAGCGTTGGGCGGCACGGAAAAAGGCAAAGACGGCGTAATCAGTTACCGAACCGCTCTCCCCATGACGTGTAACCATCCTTCCCAATCAGCATCCGGGCCATAGTCTGCCATTGCGAAGTCTGTTGTGGACACCACTCGTAGCTGAAGTGCGAAATTAAACCACTTCCGCAGCGGCACTAAAGATCCCGGCTTGATTGTGGCCAGCCCCGTCCTCGCCTGCATTGTGGGCAATTCGGCCGAAAGCTCTACGTGTGTCAACGATGTCATCGTTTTCGTATTGCTCATGCGCGTCGTCCTTTATGTGGTGCCGAGGGCCGTTTGATTGCAAGACAAAACGACTTTCAGTGGTTACATCAGTACAGTAGGATAATCTCCAAGAGTCGTACGCCGCGCAAGTGACGAAGGTAACCTTAAACTGTCCTGATGTTAAGAGAATGCGTTTCTTGAGCGTGGCGATGGGGGTCGCCTCCTGGCGGGCTTTTCTGTTCCTGGAAATAAGACGGCAAAGACGCAATGGGCGCGACGTCAAGGTAAGTTGATTTAATCTAAATTAAGGTGCGACAAGGCTAGTCGGCGCCAACACTGGCAGTTCGCGCGCAGATGGCTGTACTGGAAGTGAAGGGGGCAGTCACAACAGGAGGGGCCAACGATTCCAGCGTGTAGGAATATTCGGGTACGATTTCCTTCACCATGCTTCTAATCGAAGCCTCCGTGCTATTGTGCAACATTGCACGCAGGCTAAGGAGATGTACTGAGAGAGTGGACCAGCTCATCGTTTCCGAACGTGCCCGCGAGACCTTGGGATTAGCAGTTGGCAATCTAACTTCGTTTTGATAGAAGAGCTCTTCGTACAACTTTTCACCTTTGCGGAGCCCGGTGAACACGATCTGCGCGTCCTGAGCGGACTTGCCCGACAAGCGAATCAAAGTGCGCGCCAAATCGACAATGCGGATCGGTTCCCCCATATCGAGGACCAGGACATTTCCGTGCTCGCCAACGGTGTCAGCCTGCAAAACCAACGAAGCCGCTTCCGGAATCGTCATGAAGAAGCGCGTGATGTCCGGATGCGTAATTGTGATGCACTGACCGGTACGAAGCTGCTCCTGGAACAATGGAACAACACTGCCTTGAGATCCCAGAACATTTCCGAAACGAACCGAGACATAGCGCATTGCGCCTGCCGGACGCGCAGCCACGATCAATTCACCAATTCTTTTCGTACATCCCATGAAACTGGTTGGGTGTACGGCTTTGTCGGAAGAGATCAGCACAAAGCTTTCGCATCCACACTGTTCCGCTTGTTCGAGAAGCGAAATCAAGGCGAACACGTTGTTCTTTAATGCCTCCGCCAAATTCGTTTCCATCAGTGGTACGTGCTTGTAGGCGGCAGCATGGAAAATGATGTTGACGCCGTGCTGCAAAAAGACATTGCGTAGGTAAGCGGTATCGGTGATGTCGGCGACGCAATACGCGACGCGCGATGCAAACTCGTGTTTGGCGAGAGCGAGTTGCAAATAGAACATCGGCGTCTCTGCTTGGTCAAGGCAGATGAGTTTCTCAGGGCCATATCCAAGAATCTGACGGCACAACTCCGAACCAATTGATCCAGCTGCTCCAGTCACCATCACTGTCTTGCCTCTGAGGGCCTGACTAACGCCCTC
Source organism: Candidatus Korobacteraceae bacterium (assembly GCA_049519595.1). Classification (GTDB taxonomy): domain Bacteria; phylum Acidobacteriota; class Terriglobia; order Terriglobales; family Acidobacteriaceae; genus CAWBRT01. Next base: position 4,310 of record JBEKQP010000090.1, read on the forward strand.
CAGGTTCATCCTGACCGGATCGCGACCGAGCAGGTCTTCCAGCTTCACCTCACGCAACTGCCCGACCGTGACCTTTCCTTCCACCAGGTCCGAAAGCCCAGGGACGATCTTGAATTTCCGTGTACTTTTTTGAGAGATGTCGACTATCCGCCGCATCTGCACACCGCTTGCCGATGGGATGGCGATGAGAAGCTCGTCAATGGAATGCTTGTCAACTAACTCCGGAATCTCGTCGATTGTCCCCAGCACCCGTATGCCATGGATTCGCGCCCCGCGCTTACCTTGGTCATCGTCGACACAGCCTACAGGGGTGTACCCGTGGCGGGGCAAATCACGAATCAGCAATTCGGCGGCTCCGCCTGCTCCAATCACAAGAACTCGCCCGGGCGGATCGTTTTTCCGTCGCCTTCTCTGCTTTACTTCCACCGCTTGCATCGCAGTGCGTAACACCAAGCGCACTCCACCTAATAAAACTATCGTGAAGATGGCCTCGAGGACGTAGATAGAGACAGGAAACGCGGTTACGTGTAGCACGTAGCGGAGCGCGACGACAAAAGCGAGACTTCCGACGCCGACGGCTTTCACCACATCGGCTGCATCACTTGCCCCGGCGTACCGCCAATAACCATGGAATAGTCCAAACCGCGCCATTGCGGCCGCGCGCAATAGAAGAAGAAGTGGGACCGTGGAAAATAGCAGATCACGATTCGGGAACGAGAACTCGAACCGCAGGCACCATGCCAAGATCACCGACGCTAGAACTAAGAAACTTTGCAAAACCGCAATCATCCAAGCTCTTTGTTTTAGCATTTAAACCCTCAAAATAATGCAGTCGTTCGACATCGTGGCGAGAAAGACTCAGTCGTGTGCAGCGGATACGGCCGTGAGACTGCCACTTCCTTCAATTTCCCAACACAAGGCGTCGTCTATATGCTCTCAGCGTTGAGGCCGGGAAGTGCTCTATGCCAGTGCCGGACCCGGGCTGAAAACCAAATGCGCCAACCAGTACATCCCATTTGGGAAACCGTTATTCCCATGTGTTGTCAGGAACAAACATTTGCTTTCTGTAACAGCACTCCGAGGGCCGATGCTGTGGGGCGTTGCCGAGGAACGCGACTATGTTTGGCTTGAACGGTTTGGCAATGCTTGGGTTGGAGATGGAGCAACCAGTTTGGAAATTCGCGGTCTGGGATTTAGACCGTTTTCTAGACTATGGATTTCACCCAAGACTGCGAAGCAAAACTCCAGCCTCCGTGCCCGCGTGGAAAAATCAGAGAGAATTTCGGCTGTGTTTTGGCGCGAGGAAGAGCCTGCGAAAGAAGGAATAATAAAGAACCAAGTGGCTGAAGTGCTGAGACTTATGCCAGAATATTTCCCGCCACCCCGAGCCGCCCGCCAGCCCCGCGGCGAGCCGCTTGAGCCGGGGAAAGGGCAAAACCATGGAGATTCAGGTAACTGCTATTTCCCCTGTGCCGCGTGCCAATCGAAAGCGGTACGCACGATCTCAACCAGCTCCGATTCCTTCGGCTTCCAATCGAGTACTTCGGTTGCTCGTTCGGCCCCTGCCACCAAAACCGCGGGATCACCTGGTTGGCGCGGAGTTTCGCGGGCCGGGTACCGTTCGTCCCGCCACCGCTTGCACGGCAGAAATTACTTCCTGAACACTGTAACCGCGGCCAGTGCCGAGGTTCAGGAGCACGCTGTTACCCGCATCCAGTTGCCGCAATGCCAATACATGTGCGCGCGCCAAGTCAGTCACGTGGATATAGTCGCGAACCGCCGTCCCATCTGGCGTAGGGTAGTCGGTGCCAAAAATATCGACCGTGCCACGCCGGCCGAGCGCAGCCTCAATAACCAGAGGAATTTAATGGGTTTCCGGAAAGTGATCCTCCCCCAACTGGTGGTCCGTATCAGCCCCGGCGGCATTAAAGTAGCGCAATGCAGCATAGGTGAAACCGTATGCCGGAGCATAACGGAATAGAGTCCAATGCGGTTGCAACGAAAACAGTTCTCGACCGGAACATTGGACTGTATAGGTGTGTTATAGGCGTAGGGATTGGAGTAAGCCCTTTCTCAGAACGACGATCGCGCTTTGGCCACTGAAGTGCATGCAGTACTGCTGGACTAGAGTTCGAAAACAGGACGGTGTCTTTTCTTAAGATGATGAAGAAGAAATACAAATGTGCCGAAATTCTGTATGTACCAAACTTGATTGAGAACCAGTCGGTTGCTATCGGAGTGATTGTATGGGACCCCGGAGAGGGAGGGGTCGTTGAAGTCGCAAAGCGAACCGATTGGTCTGCCACGCTGCGAGTAGATCCTGACGCTGACATCAAATTCCTCAGTGCGGCGGTGGATCACATCGAGCAGGATTTTCGTCAGCGGGATGAATCAGGAAGAGAACGACTGGTTGCTCAACTGTCGATGAACATTACGCTTTCCGATCCGCTAGAAATCGAATCTGACGATCCACGCAAAGTCATCAAGCAACTGACGAGTGCTCGTGGGCTGTAGCGCCAATTGCGAGCGGCATTGCAATCTGGCTCATCTTCCTAAATGGAAGTTCTGAGTTATGTATCGATGCGAGCAGCGATCGCATAGAACCTCTTAAACCCAAGACAGCGCGTCGCGAATCGCGCAACTCTTTAGACGGCGTTCTTCTGTCATCACACTGTTTCCGTCTGTCCGAGCGTATGCCTCGGCTTTAGCAGACGATTTTAGAACTTTCCTGACGTATTCGGGTGCTTCCGAGATCTCGGAGTTCGCACAAATCTAAGAGGTGTTTTTTTGGTGCAGAACTCCTCTTGACCGCTGCCAATCTTCTAAGAGAGAAGTCGGCTAAACCCACCCTCATGATTGCGGCCGGATTGGGTTCCGAATCCAGTCCTGTGCGGGAAGCACCGATGCATCACTTCCCCAATCACTTTCGCGGGATGTCCCATGGATCAGGCGTTTACCGAGACAATATTCGAACTCGTTTGCGAAGACACCTGCGTCTGGCCGTTATTTTGGGCAAATTGCTGGAAGTCCTGCTGCAATGTGCTGTATGCCTGCTGAGCGCTGGAGAGGTTGCCGGATTGCAGCGACTGGCCCAACTGACTCATTAGCTGGCTGATCTCATTCTCCCCGCTGCCTCCACCGTGATGATGATGGTGGTGCCCTTGTGTTGCTTGACTGCTGCTTGCTTGATTCTGAAGGTCCTGCTGAATCGTTGAATAGTCCTGCTGGGCAGCCGAAGCGTTTCCGGACTGGAGATCCTCGCCCAACTGGTTGAAAGCTTGAGCGATGGGATTATTGCTCTGCGATGACGAAGTCGAAGTGCTCTGTGGCGCGGACTGCTGTAGCGTCACAAAATCCGCTTGTGCCGCCGACAGATTCCCCGACTGCAGATCCTTGCCGAGCTGCTTAAACTCTTGCTGAATCTGCTGTGGATTAAAGAGATTGCTGCTGGAAATACCGGACACTGACATCGCTTTCTCCTCGAAAAAAACTGTTCGCTCAACAAAACTGCTCGTTCCATAGTGTTATCGGCGCTTTTCAGTCTGAACTTTAGGTGCCGTAAGTCAAAATAATGGCAAGCCCCTTGTAAAAACGCATCCCATTCTGCAGCCACTAAACCAATGAAATCCCCAGTCAGGCCCATGTGGATATGGGCTTGTCGGCCTGCTTCTCGTCCGCAAGCTTGATTTTGGACTTGTGGGCCTGCGCCTCATCCGCAGTTCGGGTATTTTTCGGGGAGCGTGGCTGGTCTTGGCCTTGGCCCCTATTGGAGTTTCCTTCCGACCACTGGCGAATCAAGATTTCCTCGGCATTCAATTCGCCATCGATATTCAGCGCGCCCTCCATCAGTTTTTTCCGGACATCAGCAACTCGTTGAGCAGAGGCTGCCTTCTCCGCCGCCGCGGCGGCGGAGTAGAGGCTGGCTGCGTTCGAGTTAAGGAGGTTGCCGTGAATATGCATAATCCGCTCCTCCCTGAAGAATCCACGAGCAATCGGCGCGCCAGAATTCTGCCAGACAGATGAAAGAATCCTCATAGAGGACTGTTCATTCCGCCTGGCGGCGTTGAGTTCTAAACTGACGAATGGGTTTGTTTGTAAATTACTGAAAGGAAAGCTCAATTTGAATTGGTCGGCTTTAGAGGATGATTTTAGAACTTTCTTGACGTATTCCACGGCTTTCGACGCCCTGGAGTTCGCCCAAATCTAAGAAGCTGGTGGCAATCACTGCTTGAGCTGAAATAACACCTCCTCCAGGGGCTGTCGTGAGATCCCGGCGATCTCTAATGCCGCTCCTTTACTGGCTTCGAGATGTAACTATCCATGCCGGCCGCGAGGCAACGCTCTCGGTCGCCTTTCATGGCATGAGCAGTCATCGCGATGATGCGGATATGTCGGCTATGGTCGCGCTCGTTGTCTCGGATCTTTCGCGTTGCTTCGAATCCATCCATCCGAGGCATTTGGACGTCCATCAGAATCAGATCAAAGTCATCGGCAGCATGCAGGCGAACGGCTTCGGCTCCATCTTGCGCCACGGCCACGCTGTGGCCTTCGTTTTGCGACAGGCGGATGGCAAGTTGTTGGTTGACGGGGTTATCCTCCGCAAGCAGGATCCGCAGCTTAGGATGCTCGGTTGTATTAGCGCGAACGATAATGCGGGTCTGCGTAACTGCCGGTTCCCGCATTGGTGTGCCTTGCTCACCAAGAGCCTGCAATATCGCGCGCAGCAGTTCAAAGCGCCGAATCGGTTTGACGAGGTATGCATTGATCCCGAGTTGACGACAGCGCTCGGCATCTCCAAATTGGTCGCCCGAAGCTAGCATCATGATCGTTGCCCCGGAAAGCTCCGGGTGCTGCTTCATCTGGGCGGCAACCTGAAAGCCATCCATGCCGGGCATCCGCGCGTCGAGTAGAACTAACTTATAGGGCATTCCCCGGGTAGCAGCCGCTCTGATTTCGTTTAATCCTGACGGTCCGCCCTCAGCCGACATCGGGGTCACCTTCCATGACCGCAAAATGCCGTCGAGCACACAGCGGTTCGTCGCGTTATCATCGATGACCAGAGCGTTCAAGCCGCCGAGAATTGAAGCGTCAGCACAACCGCGGTCAAGCAGGGCCGGATCCGCTCTGTCAAACCAACCCGTGAAGTGAAAGCTGCTGCCGTGGCCGAGTTTGCTTTCCACCCAGATGCCGCCGCCCATGATCTGCACAATTTTTGAACTGATCGCCAACCGGGAGCGCACCAGCCTTGAATGCAGAACTTCCTGCTCAGCATTGCCGATATGAACAAGTTGACGAGAGCTATGCCCTCTTTGAGCCGCGGCTCAGGTGAATCGCGTATGTCATTGCCCTGGCTCAGCAGCTACTCTGGTCAGAAATTTGACAAAGCTTCGCGACCAACCAGTTGGTTGATGGCCCCCGTAAGCCAGGAAAAGGTACGACCGGTCAGATGAAACCTGAAACCAAAGAATTGACTAATCGAATCGCTGGCGAACGTGACGCCAGCACCCCAATCAGCGATTCCGACGCGCCCGCTCCTGCAGAGGCGCGGGTGTCCGCTGAAAAACGTCGCCGTGGTTCCATTCGACTCAGGCTTGCGTCTCTTGTTATTGCTTGTGTGCTGCCAGTGTGGGTTGTTGCCGGGTCCCTCATTTACTACAGCTATCAAAGCAAGCGAGCAATTACTGAACGGCGCATGATGGATACGGCGAGGGCGCTCACGGCAATCGTGGACCGGGAATTGGAAAACATGCAGGCCAGCTTGAGCGCTCTTGCCACTTCGCCTTCGCTCGCCTCTGGCGACCTGCACGCATTTTACCGTCAGGCGCAGGTGGTTCTTGAAGCTCACCCCGATGACGACATCATCGTTTCAGACGCGACCAGCCAAGAACTCGTTCATACCTTTCTACCGTTCGGCGTTTCCCTGCCCAAGCGTGCTGTCCCCCAGACCGTTCACCAAGTTTATGAGACAGGGAAGCCGGTCATCACCGGCGTCTATAGAGGCGCTGGGACTGGGCGGCTTCAGATCGCTGTTGATGTCCCTGTGTTTCGTGGCGGTCGAGTAGTCTACGACCTAGCCATGATCGCGTTTGCTGGTCGCTTAGCCACAGTTCTTTCGGAGCAGCGCCTCCCGCCCGAATGGGTGGGAAGAATCTTGGATGGCAATCAAATCGTCGTTGCCCGTACTCGCTTGGCGGAGCGATTTGTAGGCCAGCCAGCCACCCCCGCTATGCAACTACGGATTGGGGATAGCGCGGAGGGCATGGCAGAGACTCCCAACCTCGAAGGTATTCTGATGTTTAACAGCTTTAACCGCTCGGTGATGTCTGGCTGGACGGTGATAATCGGAGTGCCCAGGGCAATCATGATGGCAGAGCTTTGGCAGTGGCTATGGTGGACACTTGCTGGCACGGCTCTGCTGTCGCTCACAGGTATCGCGCTGGCCCTGCCGATCGGGCGAAGTGTTGAACAGATCGAGAGTGGATCGCGCCGCTTGAGCGAGATTGTCGAGTCTTCCGACGACGCCATTATCAGTTACCGATTCGACGGAATTATAGAGAGTTGGAATCGCGGTGCAGAGCAACTATTTGGATACTCAGCAACGGACATAGTGGGCAGGCAGATTTCGATTCTCGTTCCCGATGACCAAATGAACGATTATGCCGACCGCCTGCAGAGTCTGCGCAATGGGGGGGTGATCGAGCAACACAAGACAACCCGCAAACACAAAAACGGATCGCCTCTTCCTGTTTCCTTAAAAATCTCTCCGACATTCGATCGCCAAGGAGCGATCGTGGGTGCGTCAGCAATCGTGCGGGACATCACCAACCTCGAGAATGCGGAGGAGGCGCTGAGTGAGAGCGAAGAGCGATTCCGCTCGATGTATGAACAGGCTGCAGTTGGCATTCAGCAGCTTGCGAACGACGGCCGCTTGCTTATGGTCAATAAGGCTCTATGCCGAATGCTGGGCTACAGCGAGAGCGAATTGATCGGACGAGACGTCATTGGGTTAACTCATCCCGATGACCTCGCACGCAACGCACTGCTGCGCGAACCTATGCTACGTGGTGAGCGCGATAGCTACGAGGCCGAAAAGCGGTATCTCCATCGCGATGGTTCGTCAGTATGGGTGCATGTGACCTCTTCCGTGGTAAGGGGCGCTTCAGGGCATCCGCTGTATCGCATTGCGATTGTTCAGGACATCAACACGCGTAAGCAAGCGGAGCAGGAACTGAAGGCCACCGCCAATAGGCTGAAGGCGGTTCTGGACAATGCACCGATAGGTGTGGACATTGTTGACCGTGATGGGCGCGTAGTGGAGAGCAACGCCGAATTTCGGCGAATCACGGGTTTCTCTGGGGATGAGTTGCTAGGGATGAATTTCAAGGATATTACTCATCCCGAGGATCTGCAGCGCAATCTCGAGTTGTTCGACGGGTTGACCCTAGGCGCGACCCAAACCTACACCCTGGAAAAACGCTACATTCGCAAGGACGGCGAGTCAATCTGGGTGCGCCTTATCGGTTCAGAACTTAGCGACGAGCAGCGGATTGGCATCGTTGAAGACATCACTGAGCGTAGACGGGCGGAGCAGGCATTCGCAGAGAGCGAGGAAAGGCTGCGAACAATTGTGGAACTGGCCCCGGACGGAATTTTCGTGGTTAGCGATCTGGGCGAGATCATCGAGGTGAACCAGGCGGCGTGTAAACAACTCGGATACACCCGTGGTCAATTGCTCCAGCTCAAGATCTTTGACTTCATTTCTCCGCGATTTGCGCAAAGGGTCGCAGCTCGCCTAAGGGGAGACGTGCCCTCTGGGTCTTACGAAAGCGCCCACGTCCGGGCGGACGGGGTCGAGGTCCCAGTGGAGTTGAGCGTCACCAAGATCATGTTCGGGGGACAGCCGGCCTTCCTCGGAATAACTCGTGATACTAGCGACCGCAAACGGGCCGAGGAACAACGGGCAATGCTTGAAAAAGAACTTCGTCATGCTCAGAAGATGGAGGCTGTGGGACGTCTGGCCGGGGGTATTGCCCATGACTTTAACAATCTGCTCATGATCATACAAAGCTACACGGAGATGCTGCAAGACAGTCTTCCGGCCGATGACACCCTCCAGAAAAACACGCAGGAGATTATGGCGGCTGCTAACCGCGCCGCCAGCCTTACGCGACAGATGTTGGCGTACAGCCGCAAACAGATTCTTTCCCCAGTCGTGCTCGAACTAAACGTGGTGATTGATGAGACGGCTAAGATGTTAAGGCGGCTCATCGGGGAAGACATTGAACTTCGAGTAAGCGCGGCGGAGTCACTCTGGGCGATCGAAGCTGATTCGGATCAGATCGTTCAGGTTCTGATGAACCTTTGCGTGAACGCGCGTGATGCAATGCCTCGAGGTGGCACACTCACTGTAGCGACCGGAAATGTCACGGTAAAGGAAGGGAGTATTGGCGGGCAGCCCCCGGGGGTAGTACCTGGAGATTACGTGAGGCTTTCGGTCGCCGACACTGGTACAGGCATAAGCAAGGAGATGCAGGGGCGCATCTTCGATCCATTCTTCACAACCAAGGAGGTTGGTAAGGGCACCGGGTTGGGGCTGGCTATGGTTTACGGCATTGTGAAACAAAGTGGCGGCCACGTGTGGGTCGACAGCGAACTCGGGCGAGGCACCTGTTTCACGATTTATCTGCCCAGGACAAAGCGGGCAATCGTTCCGGAAATGCCGGCGAAGACCGAAGCACAACCACGAGGAACGGGAACCATCTTAGTTGCCGAAGATGAAGAAGCCCTGCGGGTGGCGATGTGCGGCTATCTGCGCAGCTTGGGATACACGGTGCTCGAAGCCAGTTCGGGCAAACAGGCGCTTTCGATAGCGAGTCAGGAGGGCCATATCGACCTGTTGATTACGGACCTGGTGATGCCGGGAATGAATGGGAGAGAGTTATCGCAATTGCTGGGAAGCCTGCGTCTTGACCTAAGGACGATCTGCATGTCCGGTTACTCTGACGATCCGGTATCGCGCCACGACATTAACGAGTTGGGCGCAGCGTTCTTACAGAAGCCATTCAGCTTAGGCACGCTTGCACGCAAAGTGCGCGGCACACTTCGGCCGGACTAAAACAGCGTAATAATTTAATGACGAAGCTCCAATTCGCGCTATAACCCACGAGCACGCGTTAGCTGCTTCAGGGCTTCGTTTGGATCGTCAGATTCGATTTCGAGCGGAGCGGAAAAAGTGACATTCATCGACAGTTGAGCAATTAGGCGTTCTCGTCCAGTCTCGTCCCGCTGACGAAAATCTTGCTTAAGATGGTCCACAGCCGCACTGAGGAAGTCGATGTCGGCGTCAGGGTCTAATCGCAGTATGGTAGACCAATTGGTTCTTTTTGAGACTTCAACAAAGCCACTTGCTCCCGGGTCCCATATCATGATTCCAATGGGAACCGACTGATTCTCAAGCAAGTTTGGCACATACAGAATTTCGGCAAATCTGTAATTCTTCTTCATCGCAAGAAAAGACACCGTCCTGTTTTCGAACTCTAGTTCAGCAGTACTACAAGCACTTCAGTGGCCAACGCGCGATCGTTGTTCTTAGAAAGGGCTTACTCCAATCCCTACGCCTATAACACACCTATACAGTCCCATGTTCCGGTCGAGAACTGTTTTCGTTGCAACCGCATTGGACTCTATTCCGTTATGGGATATGACGCTGGCAATTCCGTAATCTGCAGCCATTCCAACGGAAACTGGCTATCGGAGACTACAACTGGCAGCATTGTGCGCCGCCAGCACCTGGTGCACTTTGTCCAAAAGTACGTGACTACGCAAAGGTTTGGGCAGGATTAGCGCCGTAGGCGATGGCGTTCCAGCCTCTCCCCATTCCCTCGCAGTGAATCCGGACATAAAGATCGTAGCTGCTCGTGGACGTAGCTTCGCAAACTCCTGGGCGAGCTGTTTGCCGTTCATTCTGGGCATAACGAGATCGGTCAGCAGTAGGCCAATCGGCCCGGAATGCCGTTTTGCCACCTCCAGGCCATCTTCCCCATCAGACGCCTCCAGCACCCTGTGTCCGTGTTCACGAAGCCAGCGAGCGATAACCTTCCGCAGTGCTGGTTCGTCATCGACCAACAGGATCGTTTCTACCTCAGCATCAGGTTCCTTAAGCTTTAACAATTGGTCAGTGCCTTGCGGTTCCGGTTGCCAGCTCGCCGTCAACAAACGGCGCAAATCCGCTCGCCTGACTACAAGTCTCGTCAACATGCCACAGAGCCCGCCATTGTCGTTCGAATACCATTCGGTCGGGATCTCGGCCGCCAGATGAGACAACAAATCTGAAGGAAGTGACTCGAGCTTAGCGAGCCAGTAGCGGCCTTCCTCTACCAACGGCAAAGAATCAGCGGTAATGGCTGCTGGCAACTTCCAATTCGGCCCTCCGAAGCAGTGCCCGTTGTCAATAAACGTCACCGTAAACTTCTTCTGCTGAGATCGCTTCCAGTACACGGCCTGCCGCGTGTCCCGGTTGCACGTCCACAAATCAAACAGCTGGACCCCAGCAAAATGCTCTTTGTTGCGAATCTGGTCTGAATAGGCCAGAGGAAGAAAATCATAAATGCGCCCTTCGATTGGCGAGATGACTAACCGTAAGCCGACATGCAACCCAGGGGAAATCTTCCTTGGGCCCGTCGGAGTTTCAAAGTACAGCGTTTCGGCTAAATTGGGAGGAAGCTCCAAGATTTCAGCTCGTGGGACGGACAGTCCCAGCTGCTGGGCTAACCTGGAGGCTAGTAATTCGTTCGCCAAGACTCGCGAACCTTGCGGGTTGTCCTGAAACTTCATTACATAATGGTGTCCATCAGAGGCCCGCATCAACCGTGGCTGGGAGCCACCACGCAGAGCGCGGACGTGCTCGACGAGATGCAGATACATTCCAATTCACCTAGTTCGGCCCGAATACTTGGCTCGGCAACAACAGCGTAATCATGTCTGCTTGATAAAGCTTCGAAATAAAGAATAATACTGACCATCATTGCCCCAACCGTTCTGACCTTTTTGATTTTACTCACCCTTCCACCAAAACGACATGCCTCCGAAAGAATTCCGGAGGGCAAATAGTATTGCTGAAAGTTATTGGATCCAGACTTTAGACCAGATTCTAGAAATATGCCAATGAATTCCGCAGAAGTGCATGTACTATTTCGCGACGTATAAGTCCTAAGGCCTCTAACTTATTGCCCTATAGTAACCTAATCAGTAACTATACAGCTACTAAC
>JBEKQP010000091.1:0-15374 GCA_049519595.1 Candidatus Korobacteraceae bacterium
TAAACGTGCAAAGACCGGTTCTTACGCAGCAGATATTCGGCGGCGTTAAGCATCATGGAGCCACAGAGATCATCCTGCTGGCGCGAGTAGTCGGTGTGCGCCGAGCCAAAAACCGCTTGCCGAATGACATCCTTATTCAGCACCGCGCCAGGCGCATACGCTGCCAGTGAATGGCACAATGTGGTTTTACCTGTGCCCGGCAAGCCCGAAAAGATTACCAGCATCGAATCACCCTAGCGAACGGCCTTGATCATCGGCGGCGCCGTTGATAAGCGCGGTTCGGAATAAGTGTATCGCGGAGCGATCAGGCCCAACGCGCGTAACCACGGCGTTCGCGGGTGGCCGCGGCACGTTTCCAGCAGGGGCCAACGCGACACCACAACTTAGGCCATTCCCGTACGGCAAATTTCGACGCCTCCACAGGTTACGGAGCGGGTTACTCACGGTTACTTCCGTGACTTTACAGGGTGAATCGAGCTGCCGAAAATACAGGCGTTGGTGGTTCTTGGGGGAGGGCTGCCAAGGCGCCAGAGACTTCGGTCGATGGCGCTTTTTATTGCTTGTGATTCCCGGGCTTGGGTTGGAGCCGGGGGCATGCGTCCCTGAGTTACTTTCGGTGGGTTGAGATTTCTGCGCCTCTGGCGAAGAAGAACCGGCTGTTGCTCGTACCTGGAACCCACAGTTCGTTGGAAACTGCGGACGGATGCACGCGCGGCAGACGAGCTGGGCGGTCTGTCACCGGGAAGTTACTGCTCATTTGCGGCGGCAGGAGTTAACCTGCAACTCAAGCTTCGACCGCCTTGTCGCCGGCGGTTTTGGGAGGATGGTGCCAAGTCCCAGGTGTTTCGCGTCGTTCTTTGGCCTGTGGCATCGAATGAAGTGGTAGGATACTGAGTTCTGCGCTGGCGGACTTCCGCCGAGCGATTTCTCAGTTGGGAGGAAGAATGGCTAGTGACGCAATTTTTGAGGTGACCGACTCTAACTTCGACCAGGAGGTGCTGAAGTCGGAGCAGCCGGTGATGGTCGATTTCTGGGCTGCCTGGTGTGGTCCATGCCGTGCCTTGGCGCCACTCGTCGACGAAATCGCCAAGTCGTACCAAGGCAAGGTAAGAGTCGCCAAAATGGATGTCGACAAAAACATGTCGACCCCACAGCGCTATGGCGTGCGCGGGATTCCGACGCTGCTGATTTTCAGGGGCGGCCAGGTGCGCGAACAGATCGTGGGCTATGTCCCAAAAGAAACGATTCAGAAGGCGCTCGACAAGAATCTGGTAGTCACGTAGAGCCCGACCTCAGCGGTCTTCACCTCCAAGTGGCAAAACAGCCCGGCTTGCTCCGGGCTGTTTCTCTTTAGGTGCCTTGCCAGTATCCAGCCACGCTAGCCAGAAGAGAAGAAGGCCGACGAGGGGCGGCCTAACTTACGGCAGGCTTTTTGCTTCGTGGATTCTTCGCCTCGTGTCGCTTCGCGCCACCTTTGCAGGTGAGGAAAGAAATTACGCTTTTGATGTGGGGCTTGTTATTTCCATTTCAATTTTCGCCGGAGCTCCGCACTGTGCACATCGCCCCGTCCATTCTCCTTTGGAGTTCAAGACCCCTTTTATCGGGCCAGTGTGGCCGCAGCTTGGTGGGTGTACTTTGAGATTGCCTTTAAGTTTTGGCATCGTTCCTCCCTTCCAAATTCCGGGAAAGCGCTCTTGCTGCCCAATTTCAGTACTTCCGCAGAACTCCTATGACGCGCCCTTGCACCTGTACCTGCGCAGCCGGCACGAAAATCGGCTTCATACTCGCATTCGACGGCTGAAGCCGGATCTGCTCGCCTTCACGATAGAGGCGCTTCAGAGTGGTTTCCGAGTCCCCTACAAGGGCAACTACGATCTCCCCATCGCGTGCCGACGGAACTTTTTCTACTAGCACATAGTCGCCGTCGACGATGTGCTCGTCCTGCATGGAATCGCCGGTCACCTGCAATACGAACACGTCGCGGGATCGCGTCAGGTCGGCGAGGGAAATGGTTCCCGGATTCTCCAGTTGTTCCACCGGACGCCCTGCCGCAATCCTACCCACCAGCGGCAACTCCAGTGAGGCTGCCACGGCCGGCCTTGACCGGGTTTTTACCGGCAACAGGTCAATCGACCGGCTGCGATTGAAATCCCGCCTCAGCAGACCCTTTTCTTCCAGGTTGCAGATGTGTTTGTGAACGGTCGCCAGAGAGCTGAGCCCCAGCCCAGCCCCGATCTCTTCAAACGATGGGGAGTATCCCAGCCGTGCCACAAAGTTGGCAATGAAGTCATACACCTGCCGCTGCCGCTTCGTCAGAGCCATTTCTTCCGTCCTGAAGGCCCAATATGGCGAATAAAAAGCGAAGTGTCAAGTAGAAAGTGACGGATCGTCAGTGTTCCATCTGGCACCCTGCGGTATTGGAACTGACGTTACCTGCCTTTGGGACTCTATCCGTGATTAACTTTCGTTCAACAGCAAAGCTGTCGCTGCAGATCTCTATGCTGGGAATTCAACATTTCGGTGATTCTTTCGCAGATATCCCCAAATATGTTCAAAAGGCGGAAAAAGCACTGCAAAGGGGCAGACTCGATTCAGCTCTAAGCCAGTATCTCAGGGTTCTTCGGCTTGATCCGGGCAATGCGGGAGCGAAGGAATCTGTCGCCGATGTTTATGCCTCGCTGAATCAGCCTGCCTTGGCCGCCGAGCAGCTCAGCGAATTGTTCCATTTCTATGCGGAAAAATCGAATCTATCGAAAGCCACTCTGACCTATAAGCGTCTGGGTCGTTTACGTCCCGTGCTTCCGGAAGAGGCTCTGTTGTTTGCCCGGCTTAGCGAGAAGGCAAACCCGCGTGAAGCGGTATTCGCATATGAGGCCGCGCTCAATGGCTATCGAACCTTGTGCCGCGACGAAGAAGTCTTCCAGATACTGGAGCGCTTGACCAAACTCGACCCCACCCCCGAACGCTTCCAGCAGCTTGGCGACGCGGCCATCAAGCAGGGACTCACACGGGAGGCTGCCGCGGCATACACCGGAGTGGCGCTGGAGTTTCAGCGCCACGGAGTCGACAGCTCCGGTCAGTTTGCCAAGGCCTATGGGCTCGATCCGGCGAACCCCGTTGCGGCACTTGGCCATGGCTCCGCGCTGCTGGAGACTGATCCCGTGCAGGCGGTGCGAATTCTGGAACCGCTGGCAAACTATCCCTCCAGTCCGGCGGAAGCACGCGAGCCTTATGGCATTGCGCTGATGCGCGCGGGCCGTCCGCTTGAGGCCGAACCTCACCTCTGGGAACTTTTCCAGCGCGATCCGCGCAACTGGCTCGATAAGGTGATCGAACTGATCGGCCACACGATCGATGCCGGTCAGGAGGAGCATGCCGTCGATCTCTCGCTACGACTGGAGGAGTTCCAGCGCCGAGTCGGATTGCGCCGCGAGTTTGTCTCGCTCACCAAGCAAATGGTCGGCAAACGGAAGCTGGGGCCTGTTTTCCTGGAGTATCTGGCCACTCTATACGATTCCGCCAATCATGAGACGGACCTGACAGCAATCTTGGCGAGACTTTTCGATCACTACATGACAACGGGAGATTTCGCACGTGCAACCGGCGCCCTGGAACGCGCCGTCGATGTCGACGCCTACGAGGGTGGGCATCAGGCGCGTCTAGAGAGTCTGCGCGGCAAGGTCGATTCAGGTCGGCTGGGCGGCCTGGAACATCGTCTGGCCGCAATCAGAACTGCGACGGCTATCCAGGAAGAGAATCCTCCCGCCGCGAATCGTTTGGCGGTGTTGGAAGACCTCATGGTTGAGGCCGAGCTGTTCTGTCGCTACGCGCTCACGGCGCGGGCCGGAGCCGCAGTGGCGAAGATACGGGAGACGTTTCCATTCGAGGAGGAGCATAACTTACGCCTTCGTGAACTGTGCATCGCAGTTGGCCTTCAACCGCGGGGTACGCCAAGTGTGGCGATCCAGGCGCCGGCAACTCCCGTGCTTCAGGCCGTCGGACTGCTCAAACGCTCATCCTATCTCGATGTGTTGCTCGCGGAAGTCACACGCGCAAAGGCGCAGCAAAGTCCACTCACGCTCTTGCTGCTGGAATTTTCTACCCCGCACACTCCGCAGGATGGCGAGTCCCGCGCTTGGCACGAGGTCATGCAAAATGCGGGGGAAACCGTGTGCGCGAACTTGCGGCATAGCGATCTGGCCGTCCGCTATGGACCGGCGCAAATTGCCGTTCTGCTGGCAAGCACTCCGGAGAAAGACGCATCGCTTGTGATCGACGACTTAAGGCGGGCCCTGAAGAAAGCCTGCTGGGGTGGTACTTGCGCGCCGGTTGTGACCGCCGGCATAGCTGAAGCCAAACTCGACGCGCTGTTCGATGCCGCCGACATCGCGACCGAATTGATCAACCGCGTCGAAGACACCCTGGAACAAGCAAAATCCGCTGAAGCGGGAACGGCGCACGCGCTCGCCTATTCCTCCCCGACTGTCTGCCTCGCGGAATGCAGCCCGCTCTGACCAGGTTCGCGAAACGTGTGTCCACCAAAGCAGCCAGGCAAACTTGCCGGCGGTGATATTGAGGAATACGCTAATTCCGAACTCACGATGATTGCCATATCTCGGAGGCTGCTGTTAAACTCTGCTGGTTTCGTCCATCGGTGTGTGGACGAAAGCATTTGAGACTTCCGTTTCTTACAGTTCTGTTCAAAGCTAATCTGAGCCAAGCGAAGTCGAGGTGGTTTGCCGCCAGCGTGGAGTTGGAATAACGGTTTTCTTCTGGTTCAAGATGTGACTTCATCGGTTTTTTTATTACGCAATCTGGAGAGTAGACATGGAAATCAAGAAAGTTGGAGTTGTCGGTTGTGGACTCATGGGCAGTGGCATCGCGCAGGTAGCTGCGATGGCCGGCTTCGACGTGGTTGTGCTTGAGGCTGAGCAGCGTTTTCTCGACAAGGGCTTTGCCGGGATTGGAAAATCGCTGGCCAAGTTCGCCGAGAAAGGAACCATCAAGGAAACTCCCGAAAGCGTGCGAGCTCGCATCAAGGGCACGCTGAAAGCCGAGGATCTCGCTGCTTCCGATATCGTCATCGAGGCGATTATCGAGAACGTGGAAGAGAAGAAAAAGATGTTTGCCCGGCTCGATCAGCTGGTCAGGCGCGACGCGATCTTCGCCACCAATACATCATCGATTTGCGTGACTGAGGTCATGACCGCAACCACGCGCGCCGAGCGATTCATTGGGCTGCATTTCTTTAACCCCGTGCCGCTGATGAAGCTGGTCGAGGTCATCCGCACGATTGCGACCGGCCCCGAAGTAATGGATACGGTCGTCGCCTTCGCCCAGAAGTTGGGGAAGGTTCCGGTGCGTACCAGCGACAAGACCGGCTTCATAGTAAACCGGCTGCTCGTGCCTTACATGCTCGATGCCATTCGGGCGTACGAGGAAGGCGTAGGCTCGATCAGCGATATCGATCTGGCGATGAAGTTTGGCTGCGGCTACCCGATGGGACCCTTGACGTTGCTTGATTTCGTCGGGCTCGACACGGTCTACTACATCACCCACGTGATGTTCGACGAGTTCAAGGAGCGGCGTTTCGCATCGCCAGCGCTGCTCAAGCGGATGGTGCTGGCAGGATGGTACGGCAAGAAGAGCGGCAAGGGATTCTACGATTGGTCTAACGCTGAGAAGCCAGTGCCCCAGGACGCGGCGCTCAGGGGAGAGCTGGCCAAAGTGCAAGGAGCATAACCATGTCATCGACTGTAGCCGCTGTTCAGTTTGAAAACATCAGGGTCGAAAAGAGAGACCAGATAGCCTACGTCACGATTGCGCGTCCCAAGGTGCACAATGCGCTCAGCATTGCCACTCTGGAGGAGTTGCGGCAGGCTTTTCACGACCTGAAGAAAGACCCCGGGGTGCGAGTCGCGATTGTCACCGGCGAGGGCGACAAGGCATTTGTCGCCGGGGCGGACATTCAGGAGATAGCGATCGAAACGCCGGTTACGGGCAAAGAGTACAGCCGGCGCGGCCAGGGCGTTTTTGATCTCATCGAAAATCTTGGCAAGCCGGTGATCGCCGCCGTCAATGGCTTTGCCCTCGGCGGAGGATGCGAGATGGCCATGGCCTGCGCAATCCGCCTCGCTACCCCCAATGCCAAGTTCGGCCAGCCCGAAGTCAAGCTTGGCATCATCCCCGGATTCAACGGCACGCAACGTCTTCCTCGCATCGTGGGTAAGGGCTTGGCGATGCAGTTGCTTTTGACCGGCGACATGATTTCGGCGGAGGAGGCGCATCGCATCGGCCTCGTCAACGAGGTCGTCCCCGCGGGTGAGTTGATGGCCAGGGCGGAAGCGATCGCCAAAAAAATTATCGCCAATGCTCCGCTCTCGGTGCGCTACATTATGGAGTCTGTCAACAAAGGGCTGGAAGTGTCCACGCAGGAAGGATCATTCATCGAGGCCGCGCTGTTCGGGGTTGTGTGCGCAACCGAGGACAAAGTCGAAGGCACGCGTGCCTTTCTGGAGAAGCGCCCGGCACAGTTCAAGGGCAAGTAGCGCTGTCTCCACGGTTATGAGCTGCATGCAGGCAGTCGAAGATCGAAGCCGGTCGTCGCTTTTCCGGATTTGCTCTAAGCGGCGGCTGGCTTTTGTTGCACATGAGCAGCCGTATTTTTTTTTGCGCGCCAATTTGCGTCTCTTCGACGATAGTGGCGACGATTTCCATCTCGGTGTGGTAAAACAATCCTCGGAATGATTAAGTCAATTCATCGTCTGCTGCTTCCTGCCAACGCGGAGGATTATAGCGCGCTGGTGGGGTTTTTGGAGGCGCTGGGGTTCGAGCGCGGTGAAGCCTGGGAGCGTCCTCGCAGTCGCGGCATCAAGCTGCAAGCCCCCGAATCCGGCATCGAGATCGGCTTGGGCGAAGGCTTTCCGGATGCGGACCTGATCCTTGAAGTCGATAACGCCGACATCATCTATGAACAGGCGCATCGTCTCGGATGCACCGTGGTTCGCGAGATTGCCGACTGCGAATGGGGCGCGCGCATGTTCACCATAGCGCTTCCCAATGTTCATGCTCGGCTCGCCGTTTTTTCCTACAAGGAAGATTGGCGTCAGCCGGCGAAGCAGGGTTCCCTCGACGCCTCTGGTCTCCGTTTTGGTGCCGTCGTAAGCCGGTTCAACTCCTTCATAACCGAGCGCTTGCTGGCGGGCGCGCTCGATGCTTTGCGGATGTCCGGAGCCAAGAGCAAGGATATCGAGATCGTGCGCGTTCCAGGCGCCTTCGAGA
The DNA here is from genome assembly GCA_049519595.1 of Candidatus Korobacteraceae bacterium. Taxonomy (GTDB): domain Bacteria; phylum Acidobacteriota; class Terriglobia; order Terriglobales; family Acidobacteriaceae; genus CAWBRT01. Next base: position 7,282 of record JBEKQP010000091.1, read on the forward strand.
TTCCAGCCGCCGCGCGTATGCTGGCGCAGACGGGCCGCTTCGATGCGCTGATCTGTCTCGGTTGCCTGCTCCGCGGAGATACGTTTCACTACGACGTGATCGCCAACGAAGCGACGCGCGGGATTGGCCAGGCGATGCAGGAGACTAATGTCCCGATGGGGTTCGGCGTGTTGACCTGTGACACTCTGGAGCAGGCGATCGATCGCGCCGGACTCAAGGCCGGCAACAAGGGCTTTGAGGCGGCATTAGCCGCGGTCGAAATGGCGAACTTACGAAAACTGGCTACGGGGAAGCCTCGCTGACACGGGCTTCCGCTCGAGATCCAGGAAATAATCAAACGGGTTGTTGGCGGCGTCGGCTATCGTTCGAGGAGTACCAAACCCCGTCCAGGAAGGTCATGGGAACGCGAAGAAAATCACGCGAGCTTGCATTGCAAATGCTGTTTCAGTCAGACATGGGCCACCAGAGCGTGGATCAGGTCGAGCGCACTTTCTGGGCCGAGCGCAGCGATCTTGAAGACGGTATCCGGGGATTCGCCGGCGACCTGTTCCGCTTCGCCATGGATCGTTGCGAGCAGATCGACCACATCATCGAGCAGCACACGCAACATTGGCGCATGGAGCGCATGGCGGCCGTCGATCGCAACATCCTGCGTGCGGGAGTAGCGGAATTCCTCTGTTTTCCTAAAACGCCGAAGCCCGTAGTCATTAACGAAGCACTGGAAATCGCCCGCCGATTCTCAACCCCGGAATCGGTGCAGTTCATTAACGGCGTGCTTGACAGTGTCGCCAAGGAACTCAACTCGGCCTCCTGAAAGCGGACATCGTCATCAAGCGTTCATTTTAACTTCCTGATTCGAGGGAATCATGCAATGGTCTGATGAAGCGACGGAGATCCTCGCCGAATTGTTGCGTTGCCTTCCAACCGACGTCCGCGACGCGGTCGAAGAGAAGGCCGGCCCCAGAGCCGAAGCCATAGCCGAAGAGATGGGAGAGGAAGAAATCGCGATGGAAACCGCGGTTCGCGCCATGGTGGAATCGACGCCCGAGAAGATGAAGTCCAAACTGCGCGAAGGCTTGACCTATCACGGTCTCGATATGGATGATTTCGAAGTCGACCTTTAGTGCAGATTCAGAGTCAGTGTATCCACACGATCATCGCCGGGCTGAAAGCCCGGCTACTTCGCCGGACACACCTTGCGCGAATCCGGCCTCATACTCGCCGCGAGCCTATCGAGGTCCCCGCCGTCGTTCAACATGACCCCAGAAGCCCGGTTGCTTGAACCCTTCCGCGGAGCACACCTTTCATGGCATCGCTCTACTGGTTGCGAATGGCGACCAGGTTGGGTAATGCCGTCGTTACTCCATCCGCCTGTAAAAGCCCAACCGCGGTAGCGCTAACGTTGTCCGTTGGGGGCGCGGAGAACGAGATCTCGTGCAGGAACCCATCGCTACCGCCAACAATGAATACGCCACCGGTGGCGGGAATGTCGCCCTTGAACAATGTGTTTGTGACTGGGTCCTGGAGAGTGGCAGAAGAACCAGAAGTACCAGGGACTAGCGAGGCGGATGTCGCTGTCAGGGTTGACAGGGTGGCGAGATTAACCACGACGACGTTGCCGCCGGTGCTGGTGAGCACGGCGGTGCTGCTGTCTGGCGTCACCAGAAACTGGTTTATCGTTGTAGAACCGAGCAGAAGGCTCAGTTGAAGATTTTGCGGCGCCACCGATTCAAGGCTTCCGCTCACAGTCGTTGGCAGGGATGGAGGACATCCGACCAGCGGCACCTCCGGGTTGGTCAGGGTTACGCCATCGATGCTGTCCGGCGTGTCCAGCGCCAGGATTCCCGCCCCATTGGGCAAGGCGCGGATGTTCGTAGGAGCAGTACCTTTCTGGACGTCGACGATGCCATTGGTCAAGTCGGGGCCGTTTGCCGTGGAAACTGACACGACATTTTGTTGACCGCCAAAGCAGGTCGCCCGGGCCGTGATGCTTTGCGTGGAAGTGTCCCCCGCAAGATATACAAGCGGCCCACTCGCCAGAAATGCCAAGTCTTTTACCGCACTGCTGACGGCGAAGAAAGTCGAGCCGACCCCCGACGTATAGACGTAAACGCGTCCCGTAGTGCTGCCACTGGGCGTCACGGCGATCCACAGATATAGAGAATCGACGGAGAAATCGGCGGCGACGCTCGGCTGCGTCGCGTCGGTGGGCTTTCCCGTTATCGGGAACGTGGCCACCAGTGCGTTCTGGGTGAGATTGATGATGCCGATCGAGTTTTGATTTACGCCCTCAACCTGCCCGAGCACCGCAGCCAGTGAGCCATCCGGCGATATGCTCAGCACGGCCCCGTCAAACGGAAATGTCGTAAAGGGGGTGGTGGTGGTGACCGTCGTGTCGAACACGAACACGCCACTCGATGATCCGAGCACGGCCTTCGTTCCCTGTTTGTTGAACAGGATTGAGTTCGGCACGGCTGGAAGGGTATACGTCGCGAGGGGGGTACTCGATCCAACGTCAAGGGCCAACATCGTCAGGCTTTGCGTGCTGGCAATGAAAGCCGTGGCGGTAGTGATTCCTGCATTAGTGGTGACGAGTGGATTGCTATACACCGGAAAAAGGTTCTTGTTGCAACTCGGTGGCGTGCACGAGGTCACCAGCGATGCAACCCCGTTTGTAACACCGGTCGCGGTAGCAGTCGGCAACGGCACGGTTTGGCTAGTGCTAACACTGCCGACGGTGCCGTTGCTGTTGGTTCCGCTACCGGTCGCTGTTGTCTTCACTGTTTGCGTTTGCGCCGCCGCGGTCGCCGCGTAGTGATTCGTACTCAGCCAACTCAGCGCGGGGTAGTTGAGTGCCAAGGTAGTCGTATTCTGCGTGGAATAGGTGATCGTCGCGCCGCTCGTATCGATGACCGCAGCCGAAAGGGCTTGCGTTCCACCAGGACTGATTGCGAGCGCGCCGAGGCCGCTATTAGCCGCGTTCGTTGCCGTTAGCGTGATAGAGGTTACGGGGCAGGTCGCAAATGGCACCGCGGGACTGTTGACCCCGGCAGTCGAGGCAAAAATGCTTGCCTGGCCTGGTCCGATAGGTGTCACCGTTCCGGCGGTTGAAGTGCCGGTGGTGTCGATGGTGGCGATCGTAGTGTCGCTGGTTGTCCATTGGAAGGGACTAACAGTGGTATTGCCCGCGGTCAGGTCGGCGGTGATGTCGCAGGGGGCCGACAGAGACTTGGGAGTGCAAACGGACGCGTCATTGCTGAAAGCCTTCGCTTGGAACTGCGGCAGCGAGGTGGACGCCGATGAACCAGACACTAAAGACAACGATGTGCAGACACATTTGGTGTTCGTTGCACAGATGGGACCGCTCGACCCCACCCCCGGGCCGCCGGTAATCACTACGCTATCCACTTTTTCATGCACGTAGGCTTGAACGGTCTGGGTGACGGTCTGTGCGGTGACGGTTATTGTCGCGGTTTGAGGCACGCTGCTCGCAGGCTTGCTGCAAGTGACGAAGTTGGCGTCCCAGGTGCCGCCGCAGAGGGTTCCGTCGGGGGCGATGGAGACCGCCGATGCATTGCTGGAGGCAAACGTAAAGCCGGCGGATACCACGGCGTTGGCGCTATTAACCGCCGTCGCCGTCAATACTGCGGTCTGGCCATAAGCCAATGAGACCGGCGAAGGTGTCAACGTTATGCTGGCAACTTTGTTGTTGGAACTCCCGCAGCTCGGCAAAAAGGCGATACAGAAAAGTAGGAGAGCCAAAGAGGCAAATATCGTTCGCGACAGCCGCATGCATCCTCCCCGCACTGGTTCCGTGCGGTTCGTTTTCCGCTGGATGAGTCAGTGTAGTGTCTGGCGAAGGTGTTCCGCAAGCCGACGGCACTTGTTTCTGGCCAGGATGAACTCGCTGCTCCCGTAAAACGAATGCGGCTTTGGACAAAGCCTTCATGCTCGGCGAACCGATCGCCGCGCTGCTCCGGCAACCGGGGTGAACGTCCGCCGCTGCGTGATTATTTTCATCGCATGGCTTTTGAGCCGCACGACCGGCGATGGTAGAATTCATTGACCGTGTTTCGGGAGCAGACATGGTTGACTGCTTCGTCGCGAGTTGCTATAGTGAATTGGTTCTGCGAGTTTGATTGGCTTGCCTGTAGCGGTTCTGGTTGAGCTGTAGAAGTCATGGCCCATGGCGCGCTTGCCGCGTCGGTAGAAAAGGGCTCCCTCGCTGAAACGACCTGCGCTACCTTTCGCCCTATGCGGAAGGGTATGCAGGTTAAAGCTGCGAAACGGAGTATCGGCCCCCTGGGATGCCGCGGTTGTTTGCGGTGGGGATTGGTCTAGGTGCCACCGTCGCTAGCTCGTAAATCTTAAGGAAACTGCACATTCTCCGCGTTGCGGGGAAGTATGACCGGGCTCAAGAGCCGGGTCAGCCCGGATGGTTGTGAACCTCAACAGACGCAAAACGGCGTCTGCCAGGGACCCGGACGCAGAAAACGCGCCCGCAAGCTGAGCCAGAGTGCATGAGTACAGTGTGCGCTGGCAAGGCGACGCGCGCTTTCTGCTGGCGCGCATGCGCCGGATACAAGGAGCTGCAAGAGTGCCTACGTTTAATCAATTGGTCCGCCAGGGTCGCACGGCGCCGCGGTACAAGACGGCGAGCCCTGCTCTTCAGTCCTGCCCGCAGAAGCGTGGCGTGTGCACTCGCGTGTACACCCAGACGCCGAAGAAGCCGAACTCGGCTCTGCGCAAGGTCGCTCGTGTTCGTTTGACCAACGGGATCGAGGTCACAACCTATATTCCCGGCGTCGGTCACAATCTTCAGGAGCACTCGATTGTGCTGATCCGCGGCGGCCGCGTGAAAGATTTGCCGGGTGTTCGCTATCACGTAATCCGCGGTACCCTCGACTCGGTTGGCGTGGCCAATCGCAAGCAGGGGCGGTCTAAGTACGGGGCGAAACGTCCCAAGTGACCGCGTTTCGCGGGCGCTCAAGGGGTACATCGAGCCCGCTGCAGTCATCCTGAGCCGCACAGTGGCGAAGGATCGGTGGTTGTAGGAAAGCCGTTTTGGGCGGCAAACGATAGAAAGATCAACGTTCAGTAGTCGGCGTTATCGCCGGTGAAGCAAAGCAGCGAAAGAGAGTTTTTAGGATGCCTAGAAAAGGATTTGTTCCGAAGCGCGAACCGATTCCCGACCCGGTTTACAACTCCACGCTGGCCAATAAATTCGTCAACTGCATGATGTGGGGTGGCAAGAAGAGCACGGCGCAGGGAATCTTTTACAAGTCCCTGGAAAACCTCCAGCAAAAGGGCGGCGACGAAGCCCTGAAGTTGTTCAAGAAGGCGGTTGAGAACGTTAAGCCGCTGCTGGAAGTCAAGACCCGCCGCGTCGGCGGCGCGAACTACCAGGTGCCCATCGAGGTCAATCCCGACCGGCGCACCTCGCTGGCAATTCGCTGGCTGCTGACCTACGCGCGTGGGCGCGCCGAAAAAGGCATGGTCGACAAGCTGACCAACGAACTGCTGGATGCGGCCAACGGCAAAGGCGCGGCGATCAAGAAGAAGGAAGACGTACACCGCATGGCCGAGGCCAACAAGGCCTTTGCTCATTACCGCTGGTAGCAGCGGGAGCGGCCACAGCGAGCGCAACGGATCGTAGTTGGTCCGCCGGGGTATGCGCAACGCAGCCAAAAACAGCGCGGGCTTATTTCCCGTGCATTGACAAGTAGGATTTAGAAGGAAGTTGTGGCGAGACAGGTCCCATTAGAGCGTTGCAGGAATATCGGCATCATGGCGCACATTGATGCCGGTAAGACTACGACTACCGAGCGCATCCTTTTCTATACGGGTCGCACGCACCGCATTGGCGAAGTGCATGAGGGCACGGCGACCATGGATTGGATGGCGCAGGAGCAGGAGCGCGGCATCACGATTACGTCGGCCGCGACGACTTGTTCCTGGCGCGACTTCCTCATCAATATCATCGATACGCCGGGACACGTGGATTTCACCGCTGAGGTGGAGCGTTCGTTGCGTGTGCTCGACGGAGCCGTCGCGGTATTCGATGCCGTGCACGGGGTCGAGCCGCAATCGGAAACCGTCTGGCGTCAGGCTGATAAGTACGGTGTGCCCCGCATTTGTTTCATCAACAAGATGGACAAGATGGGCGCGGACTTTGAGCACGCCATCGATACCATCCGTAAGCGCCTCAACGCCCGTCCCGTCGCGATCCAATATCCGATTGGGCAGGAAGACAAGTTCAAGGGCTGCATCGATCTGTTTGCCATGAAGGCAATTTTCTGGCACGACGAAACCCTCGGCGCGGAGTATTCGATCGAGGAGATTCCGGCGGGGTTGAAGAAGAAGGCACAGGCCTATCATCAGCTCCTGGTCGAAAGCGTCGTGGAAAACGATGATGGCGAAGCCCTGATGGCGAAATACATTGAGGGCGAAGAGATCGGCGAGGAAGAGTTGAGGGCCTCGCTTCGCAAGAGCGTCATCGGCCTGAAGCTTTTCCCGGTCATTTGCGGCACAGCGTTCAAGAACAAGGGTGTGCAGCCACTGCTGGATTCGGTAGTCGATTTCCTGCCTTCGCCGCTTGACGTTCGTCCGGTCACGGGCAAGAACCCGGATACCGGCGCGGAAGAGATTCGCAGGCCCGATGACAAGGAGCCCTTCGCGGCGCTGGTTTTCAAGATCATGACCGACCCCTTTGTCGGCCAGTTGGCGTTCATCCGCGCCTATTCGGGCGGACTGAAGAGCGGCGACAGCGTTTATAACCCGCGTAAGCAGCGGAGTGAGCGCATTGGACGCCTGCTGCGCATGCACGCCAACAAGCGCGAGGAGATTACGGAAGTTCTCGCCGGAGATATCTGTGCCTGCGTCGGCCTGAAGAACGTGACGACCGGTGACACCATCTCGGACGAAAAGCACCCAATCGTGCTGGAATCGATCGAGTTCCCCGATCCGGTGATCGCCGTTGCCGTGGAGCCCAAGACCAAGAGCGACCAGGAGAAGATGGGGGTTGCGCTCAGCAAGCTGGCGCAGGAAGACCCAACCTTCCGGGTCGCTACCGATCAGGATAGCGGGCAGACGATCATCAGCGGCATGGGCGAACTGCACCTGGAGATCATCATTGACCGCATGATGCGCGAGTTCAATGTGGAAGCCAACGTCGGCAAACCACAGGTCGCCTATCGCGAAACCATCCGCAAGAAGTCCGAGGCGGAGGGCAAGTACATCCGGCAGACCGGCGGCAGCGGGCAATATGGTCACGTCAAGCTTCGCATCGAACCGAGCGGAGCCGGCAAGGGCTTCATATTCGAAAACGATGTCGTCGGCGGCTCGGTTCCGAAAGAGTACATCAGGCCGATTGAATCAGGGATCAGGGAAGCAATGGAGGGCGGCGTTCTGGCGGGTTATCCGATGGTCGACGTCAAGGCAACGCTCTATGACGGCAGCTATCACGAAGTCGATTCGAACGAGCTGGCGTTTAAGATTGCCGCCTCGATGGGTTTCAAAGAGGCTGCCCGCAAGGCAAGTCCGGTTTTGCTGGAGCCGGTGATGTCGGTCGAAGTGGTCGTGCCCATGGAGTATATGGGCACCATCATTGGCGACCTGAACAGCCGCCGCGGCCGCATCGAGGGCATAGAGCATCGGGCCGGGTCCGAGGTCGTCAAGTCGATGGTGCCACTGGCCGAGATGTTCGGCTATGCCACCCAGATGCGCTCGAACACGCAGGGGCGTGCAACGTTCTCCATGCACTTCTCACGCTATGAAGAGGCGCCGCGCGCGGTCGCCGAGGAGATCGTGGCCAAGGTGCAGGGCAGGGCAACGGCGAGATAGTTCAGTTAGTGGGATGCTCAAGCGCATTCCAGGCAGTAGTGCTTTACAAAGTTTTCCGGCGCGAACCGAAACGGCTCGCCGTGAATTGAGGAGCTTTGAGCAATGGCGAAAGAGAAATTTGACCGCAGTAAGCCGCACGTGAATGTTGGGACGATTGGTCACATTGACCATGGCAAGACGACGTTGACGGCGGCGATCACGAAGGTATTGCAGAAGCACAATCCGAAGATTGTCTTCCGCTCGTTCGACTC
>JBEKQP010000092.1:0-15373 GCA_049519595.1 Candidatus Korobacteraceae bacterium
TTACGGTCTCTTCGCCCAACTCCTTGATCGGTCCGAAAGCCTCCGCCGGAATTGGTACTCCATTGAGCGTCTTGATCCAGCGGCGCAGCGCCTCAATCGAGACCACCACGACACCGAAAATGGAGGCAATCATTAACACCGTATCCATGTAGCCGACGAACGCCGTGCTGGGAACATGGGTCATCGGCAAGAAGATGCCCTTAATGGCGAGCGTACCCGCGCTAAGCGTAATAATTCCGACAAAGATCATCGGCACCAAGCTTATCCAGGCATACTTTGCTCTGCCCATGTTGATCAGGAACGTGGTTGTAACCGCCAGTGCAATCGTAGCCAGCAACTGGTTGGCAGTGCCGAACAGCGGCCAGATGGTCGAGATGCTGCCTGTCCAGATCAGGAACCCCCATGCGAACACGCACAGGAAAGTGCCGATGAGATTGCCGGGGAGCCAAGTTGTGGTGGCGAAAGGCTTGTAAACACGGCCAAGCAGTTCATGCATGACATAACGGGCGACGCGCGTACCGGTGTCGATCGTGGTGAGGATGAACAGGGCCTCGAACATGATCGCGTAGTGGTACCAGTAGCTCACCAGCTTGTCCATACCCGGAATGCCGCGGAAGATCTGAGCCATGCCAACCGCCAGAGAAACAGCGCCGCCGGTGCGTCCGGCCAGATTCTCGCCGATTTCACGCGAGAACATATCCAGATTCACGGTGTGCAAGCCCAGCTTGGAGAAGACCGCAGCCGGGGTGTTGATGGCGAAGAAATCGCCGGGAAACATCGAGCAGGCGGCGATCAGGGCCATGACGCCCACCAGCGACTCGCACAACATGGCACCGTAACCGATAAAGCGCGCGTCGGTTTCCTTGTTGAGCATCTTCGGCGTGGTGCCGGAAGAGACCAGCGAGTGGAATCCCGAGATCGCGCCGCAGGCGATGGTGACGAACAGGAACGGGAACAGCTTGCCCTTAATAATGGGCCCGCCGCCATGGATGTATGGCGTGACTGCCGGGAACTGAATGTTCGGGTGGGCAATCATAATGCCGATAATCAGCGCAGCAATCGTGCCCAACTTCAGATAGGTGGAGAGATAATCGCGCGGCTCCAGCACCATCCACACCGGCAGAATCGAGGCGATAAAGCCGTAGGCCATCATCAGCGCACAGATCTGATGCGGAGTGAAGGTGAGCACGCTTGCGTACGAAGAATGCGCAAACCAGCTCCCGCCTACAACCGCAGCCAACATGGCGATGACGCCGAGCGCGCTGGGCATGGCGACCCGGATGTGTCCCGGCTCGCTCTTAAACATGTACCAGCCCATGGCAAAGGCGATCGGAATGGTCATGCCGATGGTGAACACGCCCCAGGGACTTTCGGCGAGCGCGTTGACCACGACGATACCCAACCCGGCCAAGGCGATGATCAGGATCAGCAGCACGGCGATCATGGTCACCAAGCCGGCAAACCCGCTGATTTCTGTGCGCGCGATTTCCGCAAGCGACTGGCCCTTATGGCGAATCGAGCAGACCAGAATTGTGAAATCCTGCACGCATCCGGCGACTACGGCGCCGACCAAGAGCCAGATCAGTCCTGGCGCAAAACCGAATTGTGCGGCTAGTGTCGGCCCCACCAGCGGACCAGCACCTGCAATGGCCGCGAAGTGATGACCGAACAATACCCATTTCGGCGAAGGCACATAGTTGTGGTGGTCTTCATACAAATGTGCAGGCGTTATCCTGCGATCGTCCAGGGTCATTACCTTGGCCGCGAGGAACGCGCTGTAGAACCGGTACGCCAGGGCGTAAAAGCATAACACCCCGATCATCAGCGGCAGCGTATTCATTCCAACGACTCCTTTGTTGCGAATATCTGTGGGCTTTGCGCCCGCCAGTCACTACGCAAACGAAACCAGCAAACACACATCGATTAAGAAAGAAGAAGAAAACAATCACTCCCGGTAGAGACGAATGCTGATTTCAGCAGACAGCCAAGAAGAACAGACACCGTGCCGAAGCCAGCATCGGAGGTCAACACCTGGGTGTAACCATATTTTGATTGCGTACTAAGTCCAGCATTTTGCCATAACTAAACGGTAAAGGCCCGAAAAAAAAGCCTGCCGGGCAAAACTTGGCCCCGGACCTAAGCGGCTGTCAAGAGCTGCGGGCAGTATTCCGGGAACTCGTCCCTGAATTGCAGAAATCAAACTAGGAGGTAAGCCCTAGATTCGGCTTGGAGGCATTTTCGAGCTGGAACAGTTCGATGTTCTTGCCGTTGATTCCGCCAGCGGCATTGAATTCATCGGCGGCGAGCTGAGCGCCGTCGCGCGGGAAATTTCCATTCAATCGCGGCATCGCCGGTAAAGGAGGTCACGATCCGGGGTGTCGGGCACTGCGGCCGTTGAGTTTCATCCAGAGCTTTCTTGCCGATGGTGATGAACCCGGCGCCGAACCGCTGAAGTGCGGCAGGCAGGTCCAGCTCATAATAGCGCCCATCTGCTCGTAGGCCTTGGCGACCCGCAACTGCTTCTCGGCATAGGACATCCGGCGTCTTGAATTCGCGTCACTTTTGCGCATCCATGCCGCTCGGATCGAGCGTAGTCGGCACCCTGAACTTGGCGCCCATGGCGGCGAACTTCTCGCAGACCTCGACGCCGGCTTCAAAGATGCTCTTCGACATCGCCAGCACGATGTGCGCGCTGGCTACGGGAACGAGCCTCTTGGCTCCGAACTTCTCCCCTACCTTAGTAAGAATCTCCATCGCGAGCTTAGGGGCTGCGCCTTCATCGCCCCTCAGCATCGCCTCTTCATTCTTTAGTCAAAATCATCAACATAACCTTTTGCAGAACTGTCTACAGCACCATGCCGCCACTGACGTCGATTACTTGCCCGGTGACATAGGCGGCGTCATCGGAAGCCAGGAATGCCACCACGTTGCCCACGTCCGCCGGATCGCCAACCTTCCCCATCCAGATCTTGTCGATCATGGCGTTCCAGGTCTTCTCCGGAACCCCGCGCGTCATCTCCGTATCGACGAAGCCGGGATTGATGGCGTTCACAGTTACGCCCTTCTTCGCCAGTTCGCGTGCAGCCGTCCCCGTCATGCCAACCACGCCAGCCTTGGCGGCGGAGTAGTTGGTCTGTCCGAAGTTGCCAAGCCAACTCATCGAAGCCACGTTGATGATGCGGCCGTACCCGCGCTCGCGCATTTGCTGCGCCGCCAGACGGAGACAGTAGAAAGTGCCCGTCAGATTCACATTGATGACCTGATGCCACTGTTCATCGGTCATCTTGTGCAGCATGCCGTCGCGATTGATGCCGGCGTTATTGACCAGAATGTCGACCGGTCCGAACTCACTCACCGCCTTGGCGAACATGGCCTCGACCTCGGGCTTCTGCGAAATGTCGGTCTTGGCGGCAACGGCCTTTCCCCCGGCCTGTTTGATCTGCTCAACAACTTTCTGCGCATTCTCCTCGACGACGTCGGCCACCACGACCTTCGCGCCTTCCTCGGCCAGTTTCAACGCAATGCCGCGTCCGATTCCCCGGCCCGCTCCGGTCACGATGGCTACCTTATCTTTGAGTCGCATACGTTCCTTTCTCTATCCTCTTGAGTGTTTTTATGCTTTTGCGCTTTCCGCTTTTGCGTACAGCTTCGTTTTCAGGTCAAACCGCCCCGCGTTGTAGAGGCTGGCATCCGTGATCTTCAGATCCGGGGCAATGATCGGCGTGAACTCCATCTGCTGCAGGATGTCTCTCTTCAGGTCGACACCGGGCGCGATCTCGATCAGCACCGGACCTTGCGGCCGCAGTTCGAAAACCGCACGCTCGGTCACGAAGTGCACTTTCTGACCTTTTCGCCTGGCGATCTCGCCGTTGAACGAAATCTGTGTGACCTTCTTCACCAGCTTTTTCTGCGTCCCTTCCTTGATGATCCGCAGTTTGCCTCCGACGAACTCGACTTCCAGCCCCCGGGCCGTGAAAGTCGAGCAGAACACCACGTGCCCGGCGTTTTGGGTTATGTCGATAAATCCGCCGCAGCCCGGTGAGCGATCGCCGAACTTGGTCGCGTTCACATGTCCCACTTCGTCCATCTCGCCGGCGCCCATGAAGGTGAAGGGAATGCCCATCCCGTTATAGAAGTCCATCTGCACATCATGCTCGATCAGCGCATAGGTGTTGTGGGCCACGCCGAAGTCTATGCCGCCTTCCGGAATACCGCCATAGACGCCCGACTCGACCGTCACCAGCACGTCTTCGCTCAGGCCTTCCTCGGCCAGCACGCCGCCAACAACGTCGTTGGGAATACCGGTGCCCATATTGATCGCGGTGCCCAGCGTCAATTCCATGGCGGCACGCCGTCCAATCACCTTGCGAATGGAGAGCGGCAGGGGCTCGACCGCCGCTACCGGCATCACCAGGTCGCCACAAAGCGACGCATCATAGACGAACGAGTGGGTTTGGCGGTGATCCAGCTCCGGGTTGTCGCAGACCACGATCGCATCCACGAAAAAGCCCGGCACCACCACTTGCTTGGGGTGCAGCGTACCTGTCCTGGCTACGCGTTTGACCTGCGCCAGCACCTTGCCACCATAACGCTTGGCGGCCAGCACCGCCGGCATCACCTCCAGCTTCATGGCCTCTTCTTCGCAACTGATGTTGCCCATTTCGTCGGCGGTGGTGCCGCGAATGATGACGATGTCCAGCGGAATCGCTTTGTAGAACAGGTATTCTTCCCCGCCGTACTCCATCACCTCGATGATGTCCGGCAGAGGGCACGTCCGGGCGTTCATTTTGCCGCCCTCGACGCGGGGATCTATGTAGGTGCCCAGCCCCACCTTGCTCATCTTGCCCGGCAGTCCGCAAGCCATTGAACGATAGAGCTGCGCGATCTGCCCTTGCGGCAGGTTGTAGGCTTCGACTTTGTTTGAGCCGATCAGCTCCATCCAGCGCGGCGCCAACCCCCAATGCCCGCCGATCACCCGCTTGACCATTCCTTCGTGGCACAGGTGCTGATTGCCGCGGTCGCGATTGCTCTGCCCGGCCGAATGCACATAGGTGAGATCGCGAGGCGTTCCAGAGGCGAGAAAACTCGCTTCGAGGGCCTTCAAAATGCTTTCCGCGGCGCTGACCAGCGTCATCCCGACTGTCGCCACCGTGTTGCCGTCCTTGACCATCGCCGCGGCTTCCGCCGCTTTGACAAATCTGGTTGTCATCAAGCCTCCCTTGGGAATGCAGGTCTTCGAATACCGTCGCGATGCCTTCGCCGCCGCAGATGTGTGTTATCGCATGCTTTATTGCAGCCGTCACGCATCCAGGGACGTATGCCGGAGCCGGGATTCAATCCATGTCCGTGAATATGAGTAACTCTGAGTGTAACCAAAAACTCGTAACAATGCCGGGGCCGGCACGGTACGGCATGCATCGCGACCCTTGTGACAAGCCGGGGCGCCGCGGTTGCGCGGTTGTTGAAAGACATCCACCGCCAGTCAGCTCTAATATTGTCTATTTCGTAGGGCAGGACGACAACAGCTTCAAAGTATCTTAAACAGCGGTTCGTTGCTTTGTTTGCGGCCGGTCTCCAGGACTCTTTCGGCCAGCACCTCAGGAGCGTCCTCGGGCAGCAGGTGCGATGCCTGTGGCACGAACACCGGCTCGCCGCTATGTGGCAGTAAATCGCGCAGCAGGTAAGGCAACAGCTTGCTGCGAAACGTCGGATCCTGTTGTCCCCACAGAATCTGCACTTTGGCCGGAAGGTTCCAGATTTGCGGCGCCATTTCCCGCATGACCGCCAGCTGCGACTCGCGGCTATTGGGCTGGAAAAGACGCGCGAAAGCCAGCGGCGCCACCCGCTGATCGCCCCGCTGGAAAGGTAAGCCATAGCCGTCGCGAACCGGCTGCTCCAGCGCCTTCGCCGCCGCCCATTGCAGGGCGGGAAAGGGTGTCAGCGTCCAGTGCTGTAACATGAATCCCATTCTGCTACGAGCCATGGCAGGCCAGAACGGCAGCCGTTCCGAGACGTCGGCCACCTGCGGGTGTACCCAGGCATTGATCAGCACAATCCGGGCAACGCTCTCGGGAAAACGCATGGCGTAACGGAGCCCGATAACGCCGGCCATGCCGTGCAGCACCAAAGTCATCTTTGGCAGCTTGAGTTCGGCGATAAGCTGGCTGAGGTTTTCCGTGTGTCGCTCCAAGGTGTGATATGCCGCGTCGCGTGGTTTGCTGGAAAGCCCGAACCCGACCAGATCAGGGGCGATCACCCGGTAATGTCCGCGCGCTTCCGTAATCAGCTTGCGGAACAAAAACGACCACGTCAGATTGCCGTGCACAAGCACCAGCGGTGGTGCATTTTCCGGCCCTTCGTCCACGAAGCTCATCCGCTCATAGGGTCCGGCGGAACCCCCGGGTTGCGGCCGACTCGCCTCCAGGGAGGCAACATGCACTGTTCGGATGCGGAACGGGTACAACGCTTGGATCGGATCGGGTAATTGCGGCGGAAACGATTCAGTGATCATCACGTCCTTGTTCACCCCAGTCTGCGCAGCCACGGCGCGTGCCGGGGCCCCCTGGGGCAAACAGCGCCTCTTCCAGGAAGGGTAGCGTCTCTATTGGATGCTTGGATACCCCATGCTGGACTATGTGCCTCGTCCGCACGGTCTCAGCCCCAACACGCCCGCCCAACCAGACGCGTTGCGGGGAACCCAAATTGGCACCGGCGGTGACTCGTCCAGGACCGGCGTTACGAGTTCGGATCAGCGTCGTTTCCCTGAGGGAAGACTCCGAATACTGCATTACAATGGATGAAGCACGCAACGCTATCGGCAAATAGCATGCACTTGTTCACCAACATCACGGAACGCTTACCGTCCCTGTCTGCTTGGTCGGCCGTAGACATACTGCTGGTGGCCGCCCTTATCTACCAGTTTCTTTTGCTGATACGGGGCACACGTGCGGCCCCGATGCTGGTTGGGGTCGGAGCTCTGGTGCTGACATTTTACGTGGCACACAAGACTGATTTGCGTACGCTTGACTGGCTGATCGGTACGCTGTTGCCATACGGGATTTTCGCCCTGATTGTCGTGTTTGCGGGAGAGATTCGCCAAGTGCTGGCGCGCATCGGCCGCCGCCTCACTCTCAGCCGTTCGGTACAGGCCAGTGTCAGCGAGGTCTACGACGATATTATCCTGGCGGCAAACCTGTTCTCGCAGAACCAGACTGGGGCGCTGATTGTGATCGAGCGCGAGATCGGGCTGCGGACGTACATTGAAAGCGGAGTTCCGCTGGATGCTCAGCTTTCCTACGATCTGCTGGCCACTATATTCCGCCCCAGCGCGCCGCTGCACGACGGCGCGGTTATCGTGAAAAAGGACCGCATTGCCGCCGCCGCCTGCTTCCTTCCGCTATCGATCAATCCGCTGCTCTCGACTCAGCTCGGCACGCGGCACCGTGCGGGCATTGGCATCACGGAAGAAACCGACGCGATCTCCGTCATCGTCTCCGAGGAAACCGGCGGCATCAGCTTGGCGGTGGCCGGAAACATCGAACGCGACTTGTCGCCGGAACGGTTGCGGGAACGCATGAGCGAGTTGTTGCGGCACCTTGTCCGTTCCGCCGCCGTAGATGGCCACGAATCGGCCACGCCCGAACTCGACCAGCAATTCGAGCAGATCGGCCGCAATCCCGACAGCGGCCAACCGGAGGTCGAAAAGTAAAATGTTCGATTTCCTGCGCCAGCTAATAACGCGCCATTTCGGATTGAAAGTGCTTTCCCTGGCCGTCGCTATGCTGCTGTGGTGGACGGTTGCGCATGAGCCCGAGGCACAGGTGCTGATGAACGTTCCCATAGAGTTCTACCAGGTTCCAAAAGGCTTGGAGTTCAGCGCTGAAACAATTCCGCAGGTGCAAATCCGGGTGCGCGGTCCGGCACGCGTGCTGCGCGAGTTGGCGCAGAGAGATATCCATCCAGTAATCGATCTTTCGGGCGCGACCCAGGGCGAACGCACCTATCCGATTCGCGCCCGTTCCATCCAACTGCCCAAAGACGCCGTGATCGAACAGATCATACCGGCGCAGCTTCGCCTGAGTCTGGATCGCCCGGATCATAGGGTTGTTCCCGTGCGCGCGCGAATCACGGGCGCGCTGGTTTCCGGGTTCAGCATCGTAGCAGCCACTGTGGAGCCGCCAACCGTGCAGATCGAGGGACCGAGCCGGCGCGTAGCGCTGATTGATAGCGCCTTTACCGACCCGGTCGACGCCACCGGCGTCATCGGCACCGCCACGTTTACAACCAATGTTTACACAACAGACCCATTGGTGAAGGTCAGTAATCCCCAACCCGCGCGAGTGACCGTCGTTACGCAGAAGTCGCCATCCAATGCTGGAGTTGAGTAATCGGGCCATCATGAAACAACTGTTTGGGACCGACGGAATACGCGGTGTTGCCGGAGAATACCCGCTTGACCAGCGTACCGTCTTCGCCATCGGACGCGCGCTTGGCACTCGTTTGCTGCGCCGCTACGGTGCCGGACAAGCCCGGGTGCTGATCGGCCAGGACACGCGCGAATCCAGCACCGGGATCGCCCGGGCCCTTGCCGGCGGTTTGCAAGCGGCGGGAGCCGAATACGTGAATGCGGGCGTGCTGACAACTCCCGGCGTTGCCTACCTAACGCATGCGCGAAAATTTTCGGCGGGAATCGTCATCTCTGCGTCTCACAATCCCTGGATGGATAACGGCATCAAGCTTTTTGGCCGCGATGGCATGAAACTGGCCGACGTTATCGAGCACGAAATCGAGCAGGAGATCTTTAGCCACCTTGACGATCTCACGGGAGACTTCGACGGCGACTCGTCTCCCGCGCCGCTGCCTGAGCTTTCGGGTCTGCGCGAAAGCTACGTCCAGTGGCTTGCCACCAACGTAGACGCCGACAAGTTGCGCGGCTTTCGCGTGCTGATTGATTGCGCCAATGGCGCATCCGCGGCGGTTGCTCCAGAGCTGTTCCGCCAGATCGGTGTCGAAGCCAGTTTCATACATGTCTCACCCGACGGACGCAATATCAATGCCGACTGCGGCGCACTGCATCCCGAGCAGGTTGCCGCCATGGTGCGCAACTCCGCTGGCGCTTTCGAATGCGGAATCACCTTCGACGGAGACTGCGACCGTGCGCTGTTTTCCGACCAGCAAGGCAATGTGGTTGACGGCGACGCCGTGATGCTGGTGGCCGCGCGCGACATGAAAGCCCGTGGCACGCTCGCGCACGACACCGTGGTTGCCACAACCATGTCAAACATGGGACTCGAAAAGGCCCTGCGCCACTCCGGCATAGGCATGCTGCGCGCACAGGTTGGCGACAAGTACGTGTTGGAGGAAATGCTGCGGACCGGAGCTACTCTTGGCGGCGAACAGTCTGGCCACATTCTGTTCATGGATGGCGAGTCGACCACCGGTGATGGTCTGCTCACGGCGCTACGCGTGCTTGAAGTGCTCGGCCGTTCCGGGAAAAAACTGAGCGAACTGGTGGCCGACCTCAAGGTCTTTCCGCAGGTGATTCGCAATATCGCAGTGCGCGAGAAGATTCCTTTCGATCAAATGCCGGGCGTGGCCAGTGCCATCCGCGAGGCAGAGCGCGAGCTCGATGGCAATGGGCGTGTCGTCGTCCGCTACTCCGGCACTGAAAAGTTGGCGCGTGTCATGATTGAGGCCGAATCCGAGCAACTGATGCGGAAACATGCTACCGCTATTTCCAACGCGCTGGAGCAGGCTACCGGGGACCGGCGGCAGGCGAGCAGGAAATAGTGGGGCGGGATTGCAGCCGCCGATTACCTTACTCTAAGTTACAATTCTGTGCTGATACATTTGGTGTGAGCCTGCGGTAACGATGGAGAATGGTATGTTCGAACCTGCAATCGAGCAGCTCCTGGCAGAACTGGAGCAACTGGGCCATGAAAATGATCAGCGCGTCAGCGAGCGGCGTTACAAGCTGTTGAACCTGGAACGACCGACGGCGGAGCTGATCTGGTTGTTACTCCAGTCGACCCGGCGGAGGAGCGTGCTCGAGATCGGCACCTCCAACGGTTACAGCACGATCTGGATCGCCGAAGCCCTCCGGCGCACCCCGGACGCGCGCTTCGTCAGCATCGAACGCTTCCCCGAAAAACTCGCGCAGGCGCGTCAGAACCTCGGTCGCGCTGGACTGCTCGCGGCGGTCGAATTGATCGAGGGCGACGCGACGGAGATTGCGCGTTCGCTGCCTCCGCATTTCGACTGCATCTTCTTCGATGCCGACCGCGTAAGCGCACCCGCGCAACTGGAGATCCTGCTCCCCAGGTTGACCGCCGATGTTCTGCTGCTCGCCGACAACGTTCTCTCGCACCCGCAAGAGGTCGCCGAATACCGCGCGATGGTCGAACAGTTGCCGGGATTCATCTGGACGGTCGCTCCGGTGGGCAAGGGGCTGCACATCGCTTGGCACAGGGGTAGCTAGAGCAGTGCGTCAAACAGATGGACCGTTATTCGAATGGCAACTGCTTGCCCTCTTTCGAAAGTCATCCTGAGCGAAGCGAAGGATCTATGCATTTTCCCTATGTCGAAATCATAGATTCTTCGCCTCCGCCAGAATAGCTTCTTGCTTGTCGAACACAACCTCGGGTACGCAGCTTTGGCTGCTCCGGTCACGGGCGCTTGGCGCTCCGGCTCAGAATGACATCTCCGATTAAATTACTTGGCCTGTGACGCACTCCACTAGAGCAGCCCTCTGGAGCAAGGGGAGCGAAGAATCCGCTTTTGTTTTCGGGCGCAAGAAAAGCAGATCCTTCGCTTTGCTCAGGATGACACTCAAAAGATTTTCTTGATTAAGCGGACGAACGTGGATTCCAAATCGATTCGAAAACCCCTCACTCCATATCTCGCCAGTTCAGGCCTACTCCGATCTCCACCACCAGCGGAACCCGTAGCGCATGCACCTGTTCCATCTCGCGCTTCACCAGTTCGCGCAGGATATCCACTTCTCCTTCGGGAGCCTCAAAGACCAGTTCATCGTGCACCTGCAACAGCATCCGCGAGTGCAAATTTCGTTCGCGCAGTTCGCGGTCGATGCGGATCATCGCCAGCTTGATGAGGTCGGCTGCGGTTCCCTGTAACGGCGTATTGACCGCCGTGCGCTCGGCAAAGCCGCGCAGGTTGGCATTTTTGCTGAGAATATCGGGGATGGGCCGCACCCTGCCAAACAGCGTCTTCACAGACCCCGCGCGCCGCGCTGCCGCAAGCGTCTCTTCGATGAATGCGGTGACGCCTTTGTACTTTTCAAAATAGGCGTCGATGAAGCGCTTGGCTTCTTTGGTATCGATGCCGAGCTGCTGCGAGAGTCCGAACGGCGAGAGTCCGTAGACGATGCCGAAGTTCACCGCCTTGGCGCGGCGGCGATGTTCGGCGTCGATCATCAGCGGCGGCACGCCGAAGACCTGCGCAGCCGTGAGCGTGTGAATGTCGTCACCGCGCCGGTAGGCTTCGACCAGCAACGGATCTTCTGAAAAATGCGCCAGTAGCCGCAACTCAATCTGCGAATAATCGGCTGCCAACAGCACGTTGCCGGGCTCGGCCGTGAACGCGGCGCGAATCTCGCGGCCCAGTTCGGTGCGGATAGGAATGTTTTGCAGGTTCGGGTTGTTGGAAGACAATCGGCCGGTGGCCGTCCCCACTTGATTGAAGCTGGTGTGCAGCCGACTGGTTTCCGACCGGCACAACAACGGCAAGGCATCGACGTATGTCGATTTCAGCTTAGAGAGCTGGCGATAATCAAGCACCAGCCGGGGAACTTCATGCGTGGCGGCCAATCCTTCCAGCACATCCTGGGCGGTCGAAATCGTTCGTCCCTTGCCATATTTAAACGGCTTGGGCAGGCCCAGCCGGTTGAACAGCACCTCTCCCAATTGCTTGGGCGAATTGATGTTGAACTCGACACCCGCTTTGTCGTAAATCTCGCGCGCCTTGGCGTGGCAGTCGAGCGCCAGTCGTTGCGAAAGGACGGCCAGCAATTCGCAATCGAGCTTCACGCCGGCCTCTTCCATGCGAAACAGCACGGGGACAAGGGGTAAGTCGATTTCCTCGTAGACTTTCGTAAGCCCGGCTTGCTTCACCTCCGTGCGCAGCACTGAGGTCAATCGCCCTGTCACGTCCGCGGCTTCGGCCACTTCACTCGTCAGGCTGAGGCTCAGCTTGCGCAGCGCCACATCCTTCAACCTGTAGGACGAGTACGTCGGATCAAGGAGATAGGCGTATAGCATGGGATCATACCGCATGGCTTCCAGACCGATATTCATACACAGGGCGTGGAGAGCTGCTTTGTAGTCGTGGACAGCTAGCGGCACGCCTTCATGAATTTCGGCGGTCAGCGCCGAACGTAGCGCTTCATCATTCAGCTGAACAACCACGGCCGTGCCGGGCTGCGCGGAGATGGCTATTCTCTGCGTCTTTTGAGCGGCGACTTGAGCCACTTTGAGCGCGGCTGCAACGACTGTTTGCGCGGCGGCGAACAGGGGTGGCGCCTCGTCCTTTTCTTCCGCCTCTTCGGCCACTGGAGCAGCTTCTTCGGCCAGAGTAGCTTCCTCGACCTCTGTGGTAGCTATCGCTTCGATGGCGAACGCCAGTGCGCCGTCCTTGGGAATGGCTGCGAAAACCGCTTCCACATCGCCGGCCGACTTCGCCTCGCGGTAGTCGGTCTCGCCGATCTCGGTGCTTTCTTCCAGAAACTCCTTGACCAGCGAAGTGAACTCAAGTTCGGTGAATAACAGCCGCGCCGCGGGCACGTCTGGCGGCTGCGCCTTCATCGACTCGGGGTTGAACTCGACGGCTACGTTGCGATCGATGGTCACCAGTTGCCGACTCAGCAACACGGCATCGCGATTGTGCAGCAGCGACTCGCGGTAAGTTTTGCGTTCAACCTCGCCAACGTGCTCCAGCAGGTTGTCAAGCGTGCCGAAACGCTGAATCAGTTCCACCGAGCCTTTGTCGCCGATGCCCGGAGCGCCCGGCACATTGTCAATGGAGTCGCCACGCAGCGCCATGACGTCGATGACGCGTTCGGGTGGAACGCCCAGAATCTCCTCGACCTTGGCACGATCGCAGATCAGGTTGTCCTTGGGCGGATTCAGCACGCACACGCGTTCGTCCACCAGTTGAAGCATGTCTTTATCGCTGGAGACGACATACACCGCATAGGATTTCGCCGAGGCTAGCCGCGCCAATGTGCCGATGACGTCATCGGCTTCAAACCCGGCGGCTTCAAGGATCGGAATGCGATAGATCTCCAGCGCGCGCCTGATGTAGGGGACCTGCTGCGCCAGATCTTCCGGCATGGCCACGCGTTGCGCCTTGTAGCCGTCGTAGACTACCTGCTTGTACTCGCCGCTCTCGCGGTCATATTTGCGCAACGTCGGCATGCCGGCTGCCTGCTCGTCGCGAAAGGTCGGAGCGGCCACGTCGAAAACCGCCGCGATGTACTCGGGAGCGAAGTCCTTGCGCAGCTTGTTGAGCATGTTGACGAAGACGTAAGTTGCGCTGGTTGGAAGGCCGGTCTTGGTCGACATGGGCCGCTGCCGCGCCATGGCGTGATAGGCGCGAAAGATGAAAGACATGGCATCGATCAGAAAAACGCGGCCCTTGGCGTCTTCCGGAAGCTTGGGGGCAGTCGCCGGCCCTGCCGGTGAGGAGGCCTTCGAGGATGTTTTTTTCTGTGGCAAGCAGAAATTCTAGCAGGAATTAAAGAGACGCGAATCCCGGGACCACCGGGACTTCATGCCGATCCGCGCCAACGCTACAAATATTTCTCCCGCAGAATCTTTACGTGGTGCAATTCGTGTCCGGCGGCAAGGAAGGCAATGCCGCGAACCGTTACGCTGTATTTGTTGGCGTTCCCCTGGCGCATCCAAGCCTGCTGGGGCAGGTTCTGGAAGAGAGCGATTGTGGACTGACGAACGGTGCGAAATTCGTCGATCAGGCTCTTCAGTGTGCGCTCGTTGAAAGCACCGGCGGCCACGTAGTCATCTTGTTCAAAGCCAGGCAACACAACCGCGTCATTGCGTGCCACATGATGCGCGCGATAACCGAAGATGCGCTCCGTATCGATGATGTGGCCCAGAATCTGCTTGATTGTCCACTTGCCGGGAGCATACGAAAATTCTGAGGCGCGGCGATCGTCAACATTTTTCAACAACGCCGTGCTCTGCTCAAGCTGGGCGGCGAGGATTGACACAATCTGATCGCCCACAACCAAATTGACATAAACTGCCGCATAGGGAGGGTATTCAGAGGATTCCGGACGGCCTGGTGTCAAGTTGTTCATGACGGCAGTCTAGCATAGCCGCCGCTGCGGTTTTCAGGGAGCATCACTCGATGAGCATGCAGTCGCCGTAGGAAAAGAAGCGGTAACGCTCTTCGACGGCGTGCGCGTAAGCCCGCAGGATGAGTTCGCGGCCAGCAAAGGCCGCCACCAGCATCAGCAGCGTCGATTTCGGCAGGTGGAAGTTGGTGAGCAGCGCCGAAATCACCCGAAAGTCAAATCCGGGATAGATGAAGATGTCGGCCTCGCCTGTCTGCGGCTCGATGTGAGCGTCCTTATGCTGGCTGGCGGCGTACTCAAGGGTGCGCACTGTGGTTGTCCCCACGCCTACAACTCGTCTGCCTTCCCGGCGGGCGCGCTCGATCTGTCCGGCAGTCTCGGCGGAGATTTCGTAATGTTCGGTGTGCAGACGATGCTGCTCCACCACATCGGTCCGCACCGGCTGAAAGGTTCCCAAGCCCACGTGCAGTGTGATCTCGGCACTTTCCACGCCGCGCTCGCGCAGCTGCTCAAGGATTTCCGGGGTGAAGTGCAGTCCCGCAGTGGGAGCCGCGACCGAACCGGGACGCGTGGCATAGACCGTCTGGTAATGCTCGCGGTCCTCGGAACGGTCCGGACGATCAATATAAGGCGGAAGTGGCACATGTCCGAGCATTTCCAATTGCTGGAAAAAGTCAGCCACCGGGGCAAAGCGCACCGTACGCTCGCCGAAGGTTCCACGCGCGATCACCTCAGCTTGGAGTTGCGCATCGCCCTTGGCGACGGTGATCACCTCACCTATGCCGATCTTCCGGCCGGGATGCACCAGTGCTTGCCAGGTCTGGGGTTCTGCCGCAACCTGCCGGGTGAGGAGCAGCTCCACCCGGCCACGCAAGAACTGCTTCGCCGCCGGATTGTGCGGGCTTAGAGGTTGTGCGGCGGCGCCGGAGCGATGCCCTAGCAGCCGGGCCGGCAGCACTCGGGTGTTGTTTCGAACCAATAGGTCGCCCGGACGCAGCAGCGCTGCAAAATCACGAAAGGCGCGATCTTCAAAGCTGTTCGTCA
>JBEKQP010000093.1:0-15256 GCA_049519595.1 Candidatus Korobacteraceae bacterium
AAGGAGGGCTAACTCCGCCAGCCGTTGCCGCCGGACATGAGGTTCTTCCGTGGTTGTTTCTTGCATTCCCATGCGAGCGCAACGATTATCGCACTCCAGAAGCTATTCGGCGCGGCTTCGGAGCAGGGTGGATTCAGAGCGATCAACTTCCTCGGATGCAGTTTTGCAAAACTGATTGGTCGCGGAGATTGGAACTTGATTTGCCCGTTGATAGTAAGCATGCGCACCCCGCTAGTCCTTTCGATGGCGGCTACCGCTGCCAGAGCAGACCTCGACGAAAAGTTCCATAAGAGCTACCCTGTTGTTGTGAGGAATGGTGTAGTGCGTCCCAGGTGGCTAGAATTTGCCGCGAATCATAAGGCACTAATACTTGTCGCCACTGGCTGGCTGGGAGTGTGTGCAGCCGGCTTGGAGCTGATTGAGCGATTAGTGTGGCGCCCGCTTGGATATCCCGCACTGGTCTTTGATCTCATCGAATCGGTTTGTTTCGTCGTTGCCGCCTCGGCGGTGGCTTTGTTTTTATTGCGAAGCTCAAAAAGGCCCAACACAGGCGCGGAGAACCTGCTTGACGAAGTGCAGCGAAACGCGCAGCAGGTACTGTTGCTGGCACGGGCGGTTGAGAGCACGAGCGACAGCATCGTGATTACGGATCTTAGCGGATCGATTGAATACGTCAATCCTCACTTTGAGAAGCTGACCGGGTACACACGAGCGGAAGTTTACGGAAAGAATCCACGGGTTCTTCAGTCGGGCCGGCAGTCGAAAGAATTCTACGCTGAGCTCTGGAGGACGTTGAAATCCGGAGGTGTTTGGAAGGGCCGCTTCATCAATCGCCGCAAGGACGGCACCCTGTATACGGAAGAGGCGACGATCGCTCCGGTTCACGATGCCCAGGGCATCCCGCAAAAATATGTTGCGGTGAAAAGGGATGTGACCCGGTTGGAAGAATTGGAGAGCCAACTCCGGCAGGCGCAGAAAATGGAGGCTGTCGGCCAATTGGCGGGCGGCATCGCGCACGACCTGAATAATGTTCTGCAAGTGGTGACTCTCGCCTCGCACCTCGCGCTCACCAGCAATGATCCCGAGTTCAAGGACGCCAGGATCAAGGAGACGGTCGACGCAGCCCAGAAGGGAGCGGCGGTCATCCGGCAACTTCTCGCCTTCAGCCGGCGGCAATTAATGCGACTGGAGGTGTTGAGCCTGAATGAAGTGATTCTTGACACGGTGAAGCTGCTGAATCATCTGCTCCGGGAAGACATTAAGCTACGCCTCGATCTCGATCCCACTCTCGGCAACATCAAGGCTGATCCGGTTCAGATTACGCAGGTAATCCTGAATCTTGCGCTGAATTCCCGTGACGCCATGCCCGAAGGCGGCCTGCTGGAAATCTCCACCGAGAATGTCGAGGTGACGGCGGAGTCTGGCGCCGTCAGCGGCCAGGTTTCTCCCGGGAGCTATGTTCGCATGATTGTCCGCGATACCGGTGCGGGGATGGACGAAGTTACGCAAAGCCGCATTTTTGAACCTTTTTTCACCACCAAGGAGATGGGCAAAGGAACCGGGTTGGGCCTCTCGACGGTTTACGGCATCGTCACTCAGAGCGGAGGATTCGTTAACTTCGAGAGTGCGGCTGACGCAGGCACCACATTTTTCATCGGCTTTCCGCGCTCGCAACAGCCTCTAACTCCGCCGCAGAAGGTCAATGGTGCGGAAACGGTATCGATTCCCGAGTCATGCTCCGTGCTTGTGGTGGAAGACGAAGAGATGGTACGGAATTCGATTGCAGAAGCACTGCGGCGTAAAGGTTTTCGCGTGCACGCTTCAGCGTCTTCACAGGAGGCGTGTGAGGCTGCCATTACGATGAAGCCGAGCTTGGTGATTGCGGATGTTGTCATGGCCGGGATGAAAGGCCCCGAGCTTATCGAACAGCTGAAAATGCACAATCCCTTCATCCGGACGATCCTTATATCCGGTTATGACGACGATGAGCAAATGCGCTCAAGACCTGAATCGGACGTCTCTTTGTTTATTTCCAAACCCTTCAGTATGAACGAATTAGTGGAATCCGCTATGCGCCTCTGTAAGGTTCGACGGTAGCCCCGGGACGTGTCTTGTAGCAGTTTGGTTCAACTGCTCTGTGCCTTCCTGCTCCCACCACCTGCTCTGGCTGTGCACTTTACCACCTAAATGGTGCCATCCAATCAGGCAGGTTCCCCGTACTTTAACTGAAATTGATTTTCAACACGAGGAATCCTGCGGCCCTCCCAGGTTTGGGAAACCGCATCCTTGTGAGGCAGTTCGGTCGAAGAAGACCGAGACACAGCCAACCAAAAGGAGAACTTTGATGACTAAATCGATGAAAACCCTTGTTCTCACCGCTGCGATTTCCGGGCTTCTCGGCGGAGCCAGCGCAGCCACCACTCCCACGTCCCAGCCCTCTCCTCAGAAGAGTGTGGGCGCTGTCAACGTGAAGCTGGCAAAGGCGTCATTCGCGGATGCCGATAAGCACGGTTGTAAAGGCAAGAACGATTGTAAAGGCCAAGGCGGCTGTAAGAGCGGTGACAACGGCTGCAAGGGCAAGAACTCTTGCAAAGGCAAGGGTGGCTGTGCCACTGACGGCTCGAAGAAGATGCTGTCCTAGATGCCAGGCAGAGGGATCGGGCGCATCCGGTCCCTCGTTGCGTCTGTCATGACGCTTCCCGCATCCTACAATTGTGCTCCGCCTGCACGGATTGTCGGCGGCACGAGATCAAATTGTCTCGTCTCCGAGCAGGTTTGGAGTCAATTCTCACATCTGGCATATGTGGGCAGCTGCCGCTTCGTGACAGGGGATCGCCCGCGTGAGCGGCTTGGCGTTAAATCGAGAAGTTCAGGGGAATGGCGATGCCAGCAAATCGCTTTAACGGTCACACGAACTACGGCATCGGTGTTGGTCTCCGGATTCCACACTACGAGCACATTCTGACTCGCAAGCCGGTGGTTGACTGGTTCGAAATCATCTCTGAGAACTACATGATCGACGGCGGCCGTCCGCTCGCCATTCTCGACTGCATCCTCGAACAGTACCGGGTTGTGCAGCATGGCGTCTCGATGTACTTCGGATCGGCCGGCCCGCTGAATCGCGAGCACCTGAAGCGGCTGAAAGCGCTGGTTCGCAGAACCAATACTCCGTGGCTGACCGATCATTTGTGCTGGGGAAGCGTGGACGGCCGTTACACGCACGACTTGCTGCCCATGCCCTACACATGGGAAGCGGTGAAATCGACCGCAAAGAAGGTTCGGCAGGTGCAGGACTTTGTCGAGATTCCGGTCGCGGTCGAAAACGTAAGCAGCTATGCGGAGTTCCACGACTCAGAAATGTCGGAGTGGGAGTTTTTATCGGAGGTTGTGGAGCGCGCCGATTGCGGCATCCTGCTGGACGTGAACAATATTTACGTTTCTTCGTTTAACCACGGCTTCAATCCGCAGGAATACGTCGACAATGTACCCGCCGAGCGCGTCGCTCAGATCCACATCGCGGGCCATTCGCGCTATCGGAAGTACATACTCGACACGCACGACCACGCGGTGATCGATCCGGTTTGGGAGTTGTATGCGGCTGCCATCCGGCGATGCGGGCCAACCGCGACACTGCTGGAGTGGGATGACAAAATTCCTTCGTTCGAGGAAGTTCACGCCGAGGCGCTGAAGGCGAAGAAGTATCTGCAACAATTTGCCGGGGAGAGCATGGGGCGCATGCTTGCGGAGGCATCCATACATGAACTCACTGCTTGAGTTGCAGCGAAGGATGGCCAAGGCAGTGATGCAGCCGCTGACGGCGACGGAGGGCATGCGGCGCACGACCAGCGACGGGCGGTCGATGGTGACGGAGGCCTCCGAGTTCATCAAGCCGAACAGCCGTCTTACTGGTTTCGAACGGCTGGAGATCTACAATCGGCAATACTGGCTCCGCATACTAGATTCATTCGCGGAAGATTTTCCGGGGCTGCGTGCGGTGATCGGACACAAACAGTTCAATCGGCTGGCGCGAAAGTATCTGACGGACTGCCCTTCGCAGTCGTTTACGCTGCGCAACCTCGGCTCGCGATTGCTGGCGTGGCTTGAGGCGCATACGGAGTTCACCGAGCCCCACCGCAACATGGCACTCGACATGGTGCGGCTGGAGTGGGCTCACATTGAAGCCTTCGACGCGGCGGAACGACAGCCGCTGACGCCGGCCCAGATCGCGGGGCTGAACGGCGATACGAAATTGTCACTGCAACCTTACATCCGTCTGCTGAAACTGCATTATGCAGTCGACGACATTCTGCTGGCATTGAAAGGCTCGTCGAGCGATGTCGCCACACTCAACGGCCGGTCGCGGACCAACTGGCTGATGAGGTTTGGCGAGCCGGAGAAGATTCTTTTGGCTGTTCATCGCGTGGAGTGCAGCGTCCACTACAGGCGGTTGGAGCCGGGCGAATTCGCTGTCTTGACCGGATTACAGCGCGGGCTTTCGATCAGCGATGCCATTGAGGGCGGGCTTGCGGATCGAGTCGGCGAAGGCGATTGCGCAGGCAAGGTTCAGGAGTGGTTTGGAATCTGGAGTAAACTCGGCTGGCTCTCTCTACGAAGCGCGGCGCGGCCTCGTACGGCGAGCCGCCCGAACTTTGAAAAGAGGGCAAGATGAGCACGTCCTACGAGAAATGCAGCTGGGCCTATGAATATTTTGCCACTGTTGCCTCGGCATTGCGCTCGCCGCTGCTGCTCGCAATACGACTGTACTGGGGCTTTCTTTTCGCGCAGACCGGATGGGGCAAGCTGCATAGCCTGGAGCGCGTAACTGGATTCTTCGCCAGCCTCGGGATACCTTTTCCTCATGCGAACGCGATTTTTGTCGCCGGCTTGGAACTGGTCGGCGGAGTTTTACTGATTCTCGGGCTCGGTTCGCGACTGACGGCGCTTCTGCTGACGGGCGACATGGTGGTTGCTTACCTTACGGCAGACCGGGCGGCTCTACTCGCCATCTTCGCCGATCCTCCTAGATTCTTCAACGCCGATCCATTTACATTTCTATTTGCCTCGCTTCTGATCCTGATTCTCGGGCCAGGGAGCGCTTCCATTGATGCACTGATTGCGCGAGCGAACAAACCTCCGATGCCACGCCAACAAGGGCCAATCGTCGAGCAGTACGAAGAAGACCAAACGCGAATCAGAAATGCATCGTAATGCTCTCAGCCGCTGCTGATCTGCTCTGACGCGCTCGGCATGACACCTTGAACTAAGTCGCAAGTTATTGCGACACTACTCCAGGTAGTGACACTCACTGCTCCCGATTGCAACTTGCCAGGCAGCTACTGCCACTTCGGCTAGGTTTCTTCCAGGTAGATCGTTAGCAGGCCACTGAAAAATTAACATCAGCGTCATCCTGAGGTCACGGCGGTTTTGAGCTTGGGACCTGCTTTGCTTTCAGCACGCGCAGACGGCAGATCCCTCGCTTCGCTCAGGAAGACACCCTCAGAAAACAAGACGGTATTGTTAAGATAGTGTCTTTAACGACATAAGTATCTTTTATCCCTCCTATAACCGCGATGTGCATAACTATCCTTTATCTCTCTCATAACTGTAATTTGTGAAAGGTTTTTCGATCCATAGCAGCGGAACAATGCGTTGGACGCGGTGAATGATCCTGTCTACTCTGCATCTACCGGATTACAAATCCGACCTAACCCTATAGCCGATTACAAGCGAGAAAGCAGGTCATAGACATGCTCAAGTCAGGTGCCACAGCCGGGTTGTATTTGTTCTTTCTATTCTGTCCGCTGCTTCTAGCGGCGCAAACCGCCCAGCCTTCATCCATCGCGGACATCAATCAGCGCATCTCTGATTTAGAGCAGCAGTTGCAGCAATTGAAAGCCGAACTTGCCAACGTGACGCAATCTAAGACACAAACTCCGCCAGCCGCGCAGGTGGTGCCGTCTCCTTCGGTGGCCGTCGCCACTGCTCCTGCCCCGGCGCCCGGTCCGCTGGATGGGATAGCCAGTGTACTTAAGGGCGCCACCGTCAATGGATTGGTAGATGGCTATTACGGTTTCAACTTTAATAGTCCCGCGAACCGCACATCAGGCTTGCGCCTCTTTGATAATGCGACGAATCAATTTGCGCTCAACCTGATCGAACTGGGTTTGGATAAGGCTCCCGACGCTAGCAGCCGACTCGGATATGACGTTACGCTGGGTTTCGGTAATGCGATGAACGTGGTGAACAGCACCGATCCCGGAGGACTTGGATTCGCACAGTATCTGAAGCAAGCGTACATGTCTTACCTGGCGCCCGTTGGTAAGGGACTGACGCTGACCTTCGGCAAATTCGTGACGCCGGTTGGCGCCGAAGTCATTGAGAGCAACAAAAATTGGAACTATTCGCGCGGCTTGTTGTTCAACTATGCGATCCCGTTCTATCACTTCGGGGCCAGTGCCGCTTACACGTTCAACGATAGGTACACGATGACTGGCTATGTGGTCAACGGCTGGAATAATCTCGTGGACACTTACAACAGCGGTAAGACGGGTGGCTTGAGCTTCGCCTGGACCCCGAACAAAAAAACTTCTCTTATCGAGACCTGGATGGGTGGTCCGGGAGCAACCCCACTGGATGGCGGCAATTGGCGCAATCTGAGCGACACGGTGATTACCTATACGCCCAATAGCAAGCTATCCCTAATGGCCAATGGAGACTATGGCCGTGTTCAGGGGCTAACCCCTGCAGCGGCGGCAGTTTGTGGCGTCGCGTGCAAAGGGGCGGTTGACTGGGCGGGCGTAGCGGGATATGCGAAATACCAGTACACCCCTCTGTGGGCACTGGCGGGACGATACGAGTTCTATAACGACCACACTGGATTTACGACAGGCACCGCCCAGCACATCAACGAGATCACTGGGACGGTGGAGCGGAAGTTCGTTCAACACCTGATTACCCGGGCCGAATATCGCTTCGACGACTCGAGTAACTCTCACGCTTTCAACAAGGATGCGACAAAGTTCGCCAAGACTCAATCGACGGTTGAGGCGGGTCTGATCTTTGTGCTGGAGCCGGATAGTAAATAAGCCTCACACGGCGGCGGCGTTCGATGGCCGCTGCCTGATAGGGATTGGCGATATCGGGTGCGTGCTTCCTGCTATCGCGGACTCCGAACCCGACAGGGTCGGAAGAATTACTCATAACAAGGAGAATGAACATGGCGGAGACTCCAGCAGTTGAAATGAAACGTACCGTAGGGTTAACGGGCCTGACGATGAACGCCATGGCGCTCATCGCGCCCGGAGCCTTTTTGTGGCTCACCTTCTATATTCAAGCCACTACGGGCGTTACCAGCCCGTCGATGTGGATTGGCATTGTCATCGCCCTGCTGCTGTGCCTGGCCACGGCTGTATGTTACGCGGAGATGGCGAAACTGTATCCGGGAACAGGCAGCTCGTATTATTTTGCCGAGCAGTCGTTTCTCAATCACAACGCCATGTGGCGCTATGCGCGGCTTTCGAAGTTTATCGT
Source organism: Candidatus Korobacteraceae bacterium (assembly GCA_049519595.1). Taxonomy (GTDB): domain Bacteria; phylum Acidobacteriota; class Terriglobia; order Terriglobales; family Acidobacteriaceae; genus CAWBRT01. The sequence goes on from JBEKQP010000093.1 coordinate 7,531, forward strand.
CGGCTGGGCGTCGCATCTTTACTACTGGATCTATCCGGGCGTGATGGTTGGGGTCATGGGTATCCTATGCGGATACCTGGTGGGAACGATCTGGCCGACCGTGATGAACGCGTCCAACCCCGGACCGATGTTCATGATGGCGTGCGCGGTCATATTTTCTTTTCTGGTGGCGTACATCGCCTACCGGGGCATCAACGGGTCGACGGCAGTCAACATCGCGATCAACGTCATCCAGATCACAGCGCTGCTGATCTTCTCGGTGATCGCGCTCGGCTACCGTATGAATCACCCTCCGGGAAGCGTGGCCTTTCAGTTCGATGCGACTTCAGGGACCGCTTTTACCTATGAGTTCGCGACGCAGAAGGCGTTGGAAGATGGGAAAGAAGTCGAGAACATAGTGCGCGACGGGTCGGGCATTCCGCAACCCAAGCTGGACGCGGCAGGCAAACCGGTGCCATTTCAGATCAGTTACCCAGCCCAAGACGAAAAGGGCAACTTCCTCAGTCACCCGAAGGCTTCGTCGGTCACGGGTTTGCACAATATTGGCTGGGCCTTCGTACAGGCGACGGTTGCCATCCTGATTCTGGTAGGCTTCGAATCGGTTACCTCGATGGGGGGCGAGGCCAAGAACCCCAAGCGCAATGTTCCAATCGCGGTGCTGGTATCGCTGCTGGTGCAGGGGGTGTTCTGTTATCTCATTGAGTATTTCGCGGCAAACTACTTTTTGAACAGCGGCTATACGATGCAGAGCGCGGCTAACTCGGCTGCGCCCATCGGCGACATGATGATCGTGGTGGGAGATGCACTGTTCGGAGCGGGCCGCGGCAGGACCTTCATGTTGTGCGAGGCGCTGACGGTGTTTCTTGCCCTGATCGGCACGACGCTCTCGTGCATGAATACCGGGGCGCGCGTCACTTATGCGATGGGCAAAGATCGTGAAGCGCCCGAGCACTTCGGCATGCTGCACGGCAAGAACCTGACCCCGCACCGCGCGATCTGGACGCTGGCGATCATTTCGGCAGTGATCGGTTGCATCGCGGTGGTCACGGCATTCGGCGACGCCGGCGCGCCCACCGATGCCGCAATCAAGGCGTTACCGCACGGGTTCTGGTCGAGCTTCGGGTACACAACTCACGACAAGATGGCCGCGCTGCCCAATTCGCTGCTGGCAATCACGCTGGCCTCGAACTTCGGCACGTTCCTGCTGTATGGCATGAGTTGCCTGATCTGCATGGTTGCCTACCATAGGCATCCGAAGTTTAGCCCGCTGCGGCATATGGCGATTCCTATCTTCGGTCTCTCGGCAAACTTGGCTTGCATGGGGTTCTACGTGGTGGGGCCATTTATGGGCTACGGCACCAAGATGGAACCGCTGCTGGCGCTGGGCATTGCCGCGGTCTGGGCCATTTACGGCGGCATTTACTTTGTCCGCATGAGCAAGTCAAGCGGCAGGACTACCCTGGTTTCAGCCAGGCCGATGACGATTCTGTGATGTTCTCCTCCCGGGGCGGGCCCGAGCCCGCCCATTTTTTGAGCAATGATTCGTCAACAACAGCGAGATGAAACAGCGAGAGGTTGAATGCTCCGCAGGTATCGAGGCCAACTTGCCCCAGCCGCGTCGCGCCCAGTCGCGGTTGGGTTACAACGACAGAGTACGATGCTCGAACTAGAGTTCGCACAGCTCAGCGATCCCGGCCGCATGCGTGAGCATAACGAAGACTATTTAGGCCATGCAGTTGCAGATTCTCCGGCAAGAGCGCGGACTCATGGTTGGCTGTTCGTGGTTGCCGACGGAGTCGGCGGCAACGATGACGGCGAAGTTGCTTCGCGGCTGGCGGTTGGAACGCTGCTCGCCGGATTCCAGAGCGCTCTCTCCGGTGAGCCACACGCGTCTTTATTACAACGCCTGGTGCAGGCCGCCAACGTAAATGTACACGAAGCGGGGCTGGCATCTGGATCGGCCGGACGGGCGATGGCGACCACGGTGGTGGCCGTCGCGCTGCGTTTCGACCGCATTACCGTGGCGCATGTTGGCGACTCGCGCTGTTATCTGATTCGCCGGGGAAACGCCGTGCGGTTGACGCGGGACCACACGCTGGCGAGCGAGCAGGTGCGGCTTGGTATTCTTTCATCGGAGCAAGCGAACGGGTCCACTTCGCGCCACGTATTGAGCCGCTCGCTGGGCAACGAATTATTCGTGAGCGCCGACGTCAGCGAGCATCTGTTACTTCCTGGCGACGTTCTTTTGTTGAGCACTGACGGGCTGCATGGCGCGGTTCTGGAGGCCGATCTGGCCAAGGCTGTCAACGAAAAGACTGACCTGCAAGCTACGGCGCAGCACTTGGTGCAGCTTGCCAACGAGCGAGATGGCAGCGATAATGTGAGCCTTCAACTGGTTCGCATTTGTGATGTCGAACGGGTTGGAATGTATCGAGGACGGCCGTACAAACTGCCCTGAGCCGGTTGGCTGAACCGCGCCGGAAGAAACGCAGCAGCTTGCGGGGAATCCGGTTTAGCTCACCGACGCGGATCGGCAATTGGCCTCGGTCGGCTGACAAATGACTCAACTCCAGCCTGGCGAGCAACTCGACCACTATTACCTTGAGAGCGTGGCCGCACGCAGCGGCATGGCCTCAATCTTCCGCGGCAAGGATACGCGCACGGGCCGCACGGTTGCCATCAAGGTCCCGCACATCGAGATGGAAAGTGACCCGGTATTTTTCGAACGCTTCCAGCGCGAAGAGGAGATCGGCCGAAAGTTGGATCACCCCGGGGTCATGAAGGTCCTGAGCGATGATGACCGTAGCGAACGCTACATGGTCATGGAGTGGGTCGAGGGACGGCTGCTGCGTCAATTGATGAATGAGCAGCGCAAGCTGCCGGCTGAGCGTGCAGTACGTGTTGCGCTGCGCATCTGCGAGGCGCTCGACTACATTCACCGCAACGGCGTGGTACATCGCGACCTCAAGCCGGAAAACATCATGATCGATGCCGACGACAACATTAAGCTGATCGACTTCGGCATCGCGGGTAACCTGAGTTCGCGGCGCATCACATTTACCTCGGCATCGCAGACGATGGGAACGCCCGACTACATTTCTCCGGAGCAGGTCAAAGGCAAGCGCGGCGACGCGCGCAGTGATATTTATGCGCTTGGCGTGATGTTGTATGAGATGTTGACGGGCAAGGTGCCGTTCAGCGGAGAGAATCCCTTCGTGATTATGAACGAGCGGCTGCTGAATAATCCCATTCCGCCGCGTGAGATCGATCCGTCGATTTCCCCGCAACTGCAGGAGATCATTTACCGCGCCATGGAGCGCGACCCTAAGAACCGCTACCCTAATGCTCACGAGTTTGCCTGGGACCTGGAACACCAAGAGCAAGTTGGAGTCGCGACTGACCGCACCGAATTGCACGACTGGAAACAACACCGATCGCCTTGGGGTAGAAGAATTCTGTTCTATCTCATGTTGGCATTGATTCCCGTCGTGATATTTGCCTTGTTGCTCTATGTAGCGCGCCACAAATGAAGCCAGCCGACAGAGGTATCTGTAACGGCCGGCGAGGACTCGGTTGAAATGAAGCTTGCAGGCTTTCTGTTGCTGTTGACCGGATGGTTGCTGGTGCTGGCTGCGGTTGTGCTGCTTGCCGCTTCGGCTGCCCGATCTGGTTTCGTGCTGGCCGGCGTCGGTGTCGAGATACTGGGCTTGATTCTTGCCTTTCGCGCGCATTTGCCTCTCGCCAGGGAGCGTCACTGATGCCCGCCACGGTTCCCGTGCTCTCGGAAGCGGGAGTAGCAATCTGCATTTTCCTGATCCTGCTGGTCCCGCTGGCGATTGCCGGACTTGCAGTGATCAATACCGGCTTTGTGCGTTCACGCAGCGCGGCGCACGCGATGCTGAGCACGCTGTGCGTGGTCGCGATCGCTGCCGTCGTCTACTTCGCGTGGGGCTTTGCCCTGGAGGGATATGCCGGCCGTCCGATGCACGCGATCAGCATCGCGGGCAAGCCGTGGAACTGGCTCGCTGCCGAGAAGTTCTTCTTTTGTGGACTGGAACTCGACGGGTCCCCCGCGTCACTGGCTGCACTGTTTCAGATTTTCGGCGTTGGGCTGGCGGCGGCTATTCCGCTGGGCAGCGCAGTGGATCGCTGGCGGCTAGGCGCCAGCGCCGCCGCTGCCGTACTGCTGGCTGGTTGCATCTATCCGCTGTTCGGGCACTGGGCTTGGGGTGGTGGCTGGCTGGCTCAACTCGGGGTCAACTACTCGCTGGGCCGCGGTTTTATTGATTGCGGCGGGGCCGGCTCGATTCAGGCCGTTGGTGGATTGAACGCCCTGGTAATCCTGTGGATTCTCGGTCCTCGCCGGGGCAAATATTCGGTCGAGGGCATTCCGGCAGCGATCCCCGGACACAACACCGTGCTGGTTCTGTTTGGTTGCCTGCTGGCGTTGTTGGGATGGGTGGGGCTGAATTCGGCGGGCGCAATCTTGTTTACCGGCACCGTGCCTGCGAAGGTGGTGCTCATCGCGGTGAACACAACGCTGTCGGCGTCCGCGTCCGCGTTGACTTCCTTGCTCATCACGCGCATTCGTTTTGGTAAACCGGATGCTTCGCTGGTTGCCAACGGGTGGGTCGGCGGACTCGTCGCGAGTTGCGCCGGCTGCGCATTTCTGGCACCCCTGGCGGCGTTGCTGATCGGCGTTGTGGCCGGAGCCGTGGTCACGTTCTCCATCCAGTGGCTGGAATTGATTGCGGTGGACGACACTGCTGGTTCGTTTTCCGTGCACGGCTTGTGCGGCCTGTGGAGCCTGCTGGCGGCGGGATGCTTTGCTCATGTGCCCGGCGCGGCTCCAGGGCAATGGATCGCGCAAGTCGTGGGAATCGCCACCTTGCTCGGATTCGTGCTGCCCTTGAGCTATGGCTTAAACCTGCTGCTCGATCGCGTGCTGCCGCAGCGGGTACCGCCCGAAGGCGAGCGCCAGGGAATGGACCTGCACGAGCTTGGCGCCGGCGCCTATCCTGAGTTCGCTACCTACACCGAGGACTTCACGCAGCGCTGAAGTTTATCGGTTTGCGCGGCTGAAGAACTACTCGCAAGCCAGCAGGGTGTACATGTTACCGAAAGGCATGCGAGGCACGAATCATCAGCAGAGCTAGGTGCTATCATTTTAGGCTTGCTAGATCGCACGGCACGTGGAGATCGGTGGGGGTATGTTTTGCTGCGATAGGGCTTGGCCGGGGAAGGGAACACGCTAGCTTTCGGTTCGCTACTCACTCCTAATATTCACGAGGCATGATGAAAGTTTTGGTCACCGGCGGAGCCGGCTACATCGGAAGCCATACGGCAAAAGAACTCGTGCGCGATGGGCATGAGGTGGTCGTGCTGGACAACTTCAGCACGGGACATCGCTGGGCAGTTCAGTGGGGAGAATTGGTGGAAGGCGATGTCGGCGATGTTGCTCTGGTGGCCCGAACCCTGCGCCGCTATGGCATCGATGCAGTGGTGCATTTTGCCGCCAGCGCCTATGTCGGCGAATCCATGGTGGACCCGCGCAAATACTTCCGCAACAACGTCGTGAACACGATTGGGTTATTGGACGGAATGTTGGCGGTCGGGGTCACGCGGATTGTGTTTTCGTCGACTTGTGCGACCTACGGCATTCCTGAGCAACTCCCGTTGACGGAAGAGCACCCACAAAAGCCGGTCAATCCTTACGGTGAGTCAAAACTCTTCATCGAGAAGATGCTTGGCTGGTACGCTCCGGCATACGGCTTCACCTATGCTGCATTGCGCTACTTCAATGCCGCCGGGGCCGATCCGGATCGTCAGTTGGGCGAGGCGCACTTCCCGGAGACTCATCTGATTCCCCTAGTTATTGAGGCTGCGCTCGGCCGGCGTGGCCCGGTCGATATTTTTGGCACCGACTACCCTACGCCAGATGGGACGGCGATCCGCGATTATATCCATGTGACCGATCTGGCACGCGCGCATGTACTGGCACTGCGGCAACTGGAAGCGGGCAACAGCGTACTTCTGAACCTCGGCACGGGCCGTGGTTACAGCGTTCGGGAGGTGATTGCGGCCGTCGAAACGGTGATCGGACGAACTGTACCAGCCCGCGAAACTCCGCGCCGAGCGGGCGATCCTGCGGTTCTGGTGGCGGCGGCCGGGCGAGCGGCCAAAGTGCTCGGTTGGACGCCGAAATGCTCGGAGCTGGTTGAGATCGTGCGCACCGCTTTCGACTGGCATGCGTCGCAGAGCTAACAGCTCGCCAGTTCGTCCACCGCTCCCAAATTCGTTAGCTTTGCCAGGTTGCATTGTCCGCCACAAAAGCGTAGCAATGCGGCCGGTCAGAGGCTTAACAATGAAACGCGCCTCAACTTCCTCGAGCAATGCAGCCAGCGAAAGATCCAACACCACCATCGCCTTCCTGCAGGAGGCGATCGCGTTCTATGGCCGCCACGGCATCCGCATCCGCGCCCTGCTCACCGACAACGGCAGCAACTACCGATCACGCCAGTTTCGCCAGTTCTGCGCCCAGCTCGGAGTCCGCCACAGCCTCCCCCGCCCTTACCCCCTCGCACCAACGGCAAGGCCGAACGCTTCATACAAACCGCCCTGCGCGAATGGGCTTACGCCCGCCACTGGCACGACTCCGACCAACGCGACGCCCACCTCCAGCCCTGGATGCACTACTACTCCACCAATCAGCAGCGCCGATCCAGGTACGACGTCTTGAGAATCTACAGGCACTCGAAGTTTCATTGTTCTTCCGAGCACGATGAAATAATCTAAGAGGGGTGTGGCAGACGACCCTATGCACTTCCTAGCGCTACAAGAATCACTTCGGCGAATAGTGGCCGACAAAATCCGACAACATGAGTTTACGGGCGCGTCTCTCGCAAACGAAACCGGATTTCGTCAGGCGCACATCTCCAATTTCCTGAATCGCAAGCGCGGCTTGAGTCTTCAGACCATGGATTGCATCCTCAAGGTCTTGCACCTTACCGTTGCGGACCTCCTTGAGCCGGAGGAGATCAAAGCCAGAGTCTACGTCACCTCACCTCAGAAGGGTTACGAAAGCATCCCAGCTGTAGACCCAGCGGTTGCGCCTTGTCGCTTCATACCGCACTCCGCAGTTCTCGAATACGTAATGTTCAAAATGAGTTTCCTGCGTAGTCTACGCCCCGATATGGCCAGTCCCCGCGAAGACTGGCGGCGGTTTGTGTGTATCAAAGCCGACACTGAAAACGGAAATGCGATGACACCGTGCATTTCAGCGGGCGCGATCCTGCTCATCGACCGCCACTACAACTCGCTCCAACCTTATCGCCGCAAGTGCAGTAACCTCTATGCTGTCCACAACATCGGGCGTTTGTTGATCCGTTACGTCGAGCCGCGAGACGGTACGCTACTTCTCCGCCCGCAGAGCCAGCAGATTGCACTAATCTTAATCGAGAAGGGGAGCGGCGGAGGCGTGCCCGCCGACCAGATCATTGGCCGCGTCTGCCATGCCAGTCGTGAACTCTAAGTTCAACACCGGCACGAGTAGGATTTCCTCCCAATAATTTTTTGGCACTTCAGCAGTTACTCAAAGTGCAATTGCGCGGTCTGGCGGAAAGACTCGCTCACTTCCAGGGTGCGAAAAGGGCGTTGGATTTTCGCAAGGAGAGTTAGTAGCTGTATAGTTACTGATCAGGTTACTATAGGGCAATAAGTTAGAGGC
>JBEKQP010000094.1:0-16061 GCA_049519595.1 Candidatus Korobacteraceae bacterium
TGGCTCAAGGCTTGCTCCCAGGTGGTCGTCTCCAGCGAATTTGTTGCCGGTGATCTGCGGCGGTTTTATCCCGAGTGGGCCCATAAAACGCGGGTCATTCGCCTCGGCATTCCTTCAGTCGAGCATGAACCCACACAGGAGCAGGTGGAATCGTACCGCCAGAGAAAAGCTCTTCCAGAGCGCTTCGTTCTCGTCGCGGGATGGGTCACAGAACACAAAAACCAGCAAGTCGTTTTCGAAGCTGTTGCAAAGCTACGTGATCAGGGAGTTCGCATCCCCGTATTTTTAGTCGGACCGAATGCGGACATCCTTAACAAGAAAAGCCTGGTAAAAGCCAGCGATTACGCGTTCCGCATCCTGCAATTCTGCAAACAGGCGGGGTTGCGGAACGGTGCGGATTATTTCAGCCTTGGATTCGTTGCAGATTTTGAGCTGGAGTGTTTATATCGTTGCGCCACGGTGCTGGTAGTACCTACCCTTACCGAAGCCGGCAGCTTCCCGGCACGCGAGGCGATGCGCGCGGGCTGTCCGGTGGCATACTCGAACATCCCCGCTTTCCAGGAAGAAGCCGGACTTTTGGAGAACAACGCTTGGATGTTCCCTGCCCACGACAGTTGCGCCCTCGCGGAAATCATTCGCGAGATTGCAAATGATCCGGAAAAGACGCGGCTGCGGGCACGGGCGGCCCAGAGATTGGTCAACAGCGTATTCTGCTGGCGAAAAACTGCCCGCGGCTATTTCTCAATCTTTGAGCAACTGGCGAGAACAGAACAATCGTGAGCACCAGTCATTCGTCGTCCCACTGATTAATGGGTCGCGGAGACATACCCCCCGGAACAAGCTAGGATTGGGCTTTATTTTAGGCGGTCAGATACACTGTATCCCCGGTGGGACTATCGCGAATTTTTCCGAATCGTCGGGCTCGATTACCTTGGCGAGGAAATGCGCCTCGGTCAGAGATTTTGGTCCGTCTCAGGGAGTGTATGGGATGCTTCGGGGCTGGGACGAAGGCTTTGAAGTTCCAAGCCTGGGGATTGCCGTTGACTCGGCTTATCGTGGCACAGGTGTTGGCGAATTGCTGATGCGGTTCCTGCACGCCGCGGCCAGACTGCGTGGTGCCGCCAAGATACGGTTAAAGGTTGAGCCCAACAATGCCGCCGCACTGGCGCTATATCGTAAACTCGGCTATCAATTCTTACCGCATTTGGATCATGGGCAGCACGTTGCTTACTGTGATATCGCAACCGCTCCGGAATCACTCTAGTTCGTCTCAGGCCGTTGTTAGGCAAACGGGAACTTCGTAATGATTTGGTATACTGCAGCCGAGCGGACGCTGTACGCTAGCTCAGAGTACTACAGCGTGCAAAAACAGGAATAATGCACCTCGGTCGGACTGCAATTCATGAGAGCTCTCATCTTCGGTGTATCGGGGCAAGACGGCGCTTATTTGTCCGAATTCTTGCTTAATCGGGGGTATCAAGTCTGGGGTGTTTCTCGTGATGCCGCGGCTGGAACTTTCTCCAAGCTCCGCCATCTTGGCATTCTGGAACGTGTAAAAACCCTTTCCGCTTCTCTGACGGACTTCCGCAGCGTGCTCACCTGCCTGGTAGCGGCGGACCCGCAGGAAGTCTACAACCTTGGGGGCCAGAGTTCGGTTTCGCTCTCTTTTGAACAGCCGGTAGAAACCATGGAGAGTCTTGCCTTGGGCACCCTGACTCTGCTCGAGGCCGTACGTTTTACCGGTAAGAAGATCAGGGTCTACAACGCCGGTTCCAGCGAGTGCTTCGGCAATGTAGGTGACACTCGGGCCAACGAGGATACTTTGTTTCGCCCTCGAAGTCCGTATGGAGTCGCAAAGTCCGCTGCTCATTGGGAAGTCGTGAACTACCGCGAAGCATACGGCGTTTTCGCCTGTAACGGCATTTTGTTCAACCACGAGTCCCCGCTCCGCCCCGAGCGGTTTGTCACTCGAAAGGTAATTTCCGCGGTGGCGCGGATTGCCAAAGGCAGCACCGAAAAATTGCATCTCGGCAACATAGAGATCGTGCGGGATTGGGGTTGGGCGCCGGAATACGTGCAGGCGATGTGGACGATTCTGCAGCAACCTGTTCCAGCGGATTTCGTTATCGCGACTGGACACAGTTACTCGCTAAAGGAATTCGTCGCCGCTGCTTTCGAGCAGGTCGGCCTCGACTGGGAAAGCTTTGTCGAAAGGGATAAGGCGATGATTCGCCCCTCAGACATCCGCTTCAGTTATGCGGACCCGAGCCGTGCTGAACAGGTGCTGGGCTGGCGAGCTACAAAGAAAATGCACGACGTGGTTCGGCTCATGCTAGCAGCGGAGCTGGCTGATTCACGACTGGAGCCGCGGTCCGATACTTACGTTGATACGGGAAAAATCGTCCACCCCTGAGCGATCCGACCTTCTTCTGACCACCAAGACAGTATTCTATTGTCTTCACGCCGGATCTCGCCTTGCCTTAATGCCCGGTGACCACCCCCAGAGCGGCTGCCGTAATTGCCAGTTGGCCGGCGATTTGCGTCCAAATCCCCAAATTCTTTGTCAACGCCGCCATACCGGACGTAACCTTGGCGGGAACCACTATCGTATCTCCCGGGATAATGCCCTCGGTCTTCAGGCTGCCTCTCCAAAACCCTCCAGGAGGACGACCTAAAATTGATCCATCAGCCCTGACCACGATGAGATGCTTCAAATCCGCCGCTCTTGTACCGTTGCCGGCCAGTCTTAGATAATCTTGGACTCGCATACCGGAGTGATACAGATACGCGCTCTGATTATAAATTGCTCCGCCCACGTTCACGGTCTTCACTTGGGGCGGAATCATGATCTTATCGCCGTCCTCCAGCACAATCTCGGGGTAGTCATCGATCGACATAGCAGATGGCTGCATCTGTAGGACGATTCGCCCAGTGGCCATGGCGTTCTGCACATTCGCCAACGCCTGGCCCTGAGCCTCGTCCTGCACAACCATGGCTGAGGTGCTTTGCTGAAGGATGTGCTTCTGCTCGATCCGGACTGATTCGCGCGTCAACTGTGTCGCGAACAGGTATGCCTCCGGTGTCACCCCGCCGGCGCGGCGGATGACGGCACGAAGGCTATCTCCGGGCTGAATCTTGTACACACCGGGTGCGCCCACTTCGCCTGCGATTAGCACGAACTTTGATTGCTTCTGCTGCGGCCCCCGCACGTCCCGCTGGGAGAAGATCATGACGATGTCGCCGGACTCGATTTCGAGATCGACCGATTGATCGTGCTGAAGCACCAATTTACCCAGGTTGAAGGGAATCAGCCGCGTTGTCAGGTCCACCGGATTGAGACGCTGGATCAGCGCGTAATCGAAGTTGATCTCGGGTGCGCCGCTCTTGATGTCAGCGCCTAATTCCGCCTCGTTCTCAATCGTACGGCTGCAAGGTTGCGTCAGTTCCTGCAGAGCCGGTGTTCCTCTGGTCTGCAACTGCCGTTGCATCGGTTGCGCCGATTGCGGCGGTCGCGCTGACGGCGTCCCATTCCCATTTCGATTCTGATCCACTCCTCCGCGCGAAATTTCCATCTCCTTGGGTGTCTGCGTGTAACTTGCGGTCGCCGGGATATTGACGGGTCTGGCCGGCTCGCAGCCGCCAATCAACTGATTCTGCGCGTTCCAGAATGCCCGGGTCAGCAGTACATCCTTGTTCGGAATCAGGTCGCTAAGCCGCATCCCCTTCTTCCAAGGGTACCTTCCTGGATTGGCGACATTTCCTCGCAACGTTACAGCATTATCGAATCGCGGCAGGATCGCGGTAACTCGAATGACGTCTCCGTCCTGAAGCTTCGTGCTTAATCCCTGCGCATTCAAAGCCAGTGTTTCAACCATCCGGCTGGTGTGGTTCTCAATTCGTTCAATCGTCAGTTGATCGCCGCCGGCAGTCGATGTCAGCCCACCAGCCAGACGGATAGCTTCCCGGAGGTCTTCGCCCTTGATTTCGTAAATGGCGGGCACGTTGACGCTGCCGGCAATGGCAATCTGCGGTCCAATCGGAGGGATGTAGATCACATCGCCGGGGAGCAGCGGCACATCCTTCGATTTGTCTCCGAAAACTAGCAAGTCGTAAACATCGAAGTTAGCTAACGTCTTGCCCTCACGCTTCAACTCAATTTTCCGCATCGAGCCGCTGCTGGACGGCCCACCCGAAGCAAACAGCGCGTTAACCAATGTGCTGAGTGAACTGATGGTGAAACGGCCCGGACTTTTTGTATTCCCCAGAACAAAAACTTCAATCGTACGCAGCTGTGCAAGAGATACTGAAATCTCAAAATTTCGGAAGACTCTTCCGATCTCGTTTTTCAGGTGCTCTTCCAAGTTAGCGTACTTAATGCCCGCAAGCGATATGGCTCCGACCTTGGGGATAAAAATCTGCCCGTTACGGTCGACCACCGTGCTCTCCCGGATATCGACCTGCCCCCACACTCTGATCATCAGCTTGTCGCCAGGTCCGATCACATAGTCAACAGGAACTGGCACCTGCTCAACAGGAGCAAATGTCGTGGGCGGATTGCGGAATAAGTTTTCGCCGTAAACCGGCAATATGACGCCGATACTTGTCGCGACAAAATTCTGGAATTCCGTGGGTGTTTGAGTTGGGTTTAGGGTGGGCGGCAGCAGCTTTCGGGTGGAGGAGGCCATGCCGGTTTCGTCTAAAACGGTCGACGGGACCGCAACTTGAGGAGTTTCAGTGGTCGACGTCGAAACACTAGGTGCAGATCGACAATTTGAGTCATTTGGATCGACCGAACAGTCGACAGCCCCGGAAGATCTCTGCTCTCCCCACGCATCTGAGGGGAGAAGACTCTGCCCGAAACTTGCAATGTTGCAAAAAAACAGACCCCACAGCACTCCGATCGCAATGCGTTTTCTCATGGATGTTATTCCAGACCCCGTTCCGACTGTCGTTTCGTCGATACCCGCCCGAACGATCATGGATAGGGCGGAATCTTTCCCTGCGAGCAACCCGGAATTCGTGATTCTGACGGTGAACAATACGAAAGATAACACAGTCAGAACTGCTGGCGTAAGAGGCAAATCCGCCGCAACTTGCGGGTTTCTTTAGTTTCCGCGCCAGCGCCAGTTGGGCCGGTACTTCAACTCCACTGAAGTCGTGACATCATGCTGTGCGCCCGCTGCCAGCAACGGAATGTTCCAGCGCTCGTATTGCACAAAGCCCGAAAAGCTGAACGACTGCCGAAAGGGAAACTCGGCCGTGATCCGGAAGTCATTTAACGTGGCGCCCCCGAGAATAAATTTCGGATCGGCAATTTGATCGCGGAACGAAAACTGGATATTCGCCAGCGGAGAAATCATGTAGCGGCTCACTAAAAACAGTCCTTTGGCCTGCCTGCCAATCCAGTCGCCGAGTAAATCTCCCTTGTTGGTGTCGCCGTCGTGATAGGCCTGGTTGAAATAAAAAAACGTGCCGTCATTATTGCTGACGGCTGACTGCGCCGTCATCGGCGCTTCAGCACGAAAATCAAGTTTGTGCAGGAAGGGAAACTTCGCTAGGTAAATACCCGGCATGATCGCCGACCGGCGCGGAGCAGCCAATGGAGACGGGTCGTCGTCGGTAAAAAAATCCCCATACAACAACAACCAGTTTCGCAATCCGGGCACCCGATAATTGAAATCAAGACCACCCCGACGATCGCCTACATCCTGGGCACTACCCGGTACCGAACCGAAAGGGGTACTGGCATCCCCTACGCTGGTGAATCCATTCCAAAAATAACCAAATGTCAGCGGATGTCCTGGACACGGATTAATGCAGAGCGAATTATTGGTCGCCTTACCGCCAATGATCATCGTGCGCGAAAATCCCAGCTCCAGGTTAGGCGTGGGCTTAAAGCTGATTTTTTGACCCTGAGTGTAAGGGTCGGGAGGGTACAAATGGCCCGATAGTTTGCCAAAAAATGCATCAACCTTGAACGCTCCGAGATACCCGAAGATCCACGGCAAGCGGATCGGCGTGGTCTGCGACAATCGTGCCATATAGATGGGCTCGGCATTATTGCTGAAGAGGAAAGGGCCGCTGACGGTCGGCCCCCACCATAAGCTCTCTTTCCCCACCGTAAGTGAAACCTTGCTGAACTGCACGCCGGCATAGCCCTCGATCAAGCGAAATACGTCGGTCCCGGAGTTACCATGCGGGACCGATGTCACACCGTCGGCGTTGGCCTCAAACTGCCGCACGCTTGCCGGATACTCCGGCACCGCCGGAGCGTACTGATACTCGCCGCGACCATACATTACAAATCTTCCATCCACCGCTGAGCCGGCTACGCCGGAGATGTTGTTGAACCCTTTCCAATACGGACGCCCGTAATCGTCGTACAGCGTTTGGCCAAAGTGGAAACTATCGTTCACGGGCGTCCCGCTGATGACCTGGGCCCGCGTGTAAAGCTCATCGATCGAGATCATCTTCGACGTCTGTGTGCCCGAAGTCCCAAGATTGTCTGCGAACTCCCGCCGTAACACGTCAACAATCCGCGATTCTTCCGTGCCAGCCCTCACCCGCTCGCCTGCCTCTTGTACGAGTCGCGCGCACTCGGCGCGCGTCCACGGTCGCTGGCCGAGAATTCCGCTGCGCACGGCACCGGTAGCGATCAGCTCGTCTAGCAGCGGATAAACGTACGAATCGATTGGGACATAGGGAGACGCCACAAACCTGCTCCCGCCAGATTCGGTGGCTTTGGTCTTCACAATGGTTCCGATCGCGTCTCCAGGCAGTTCTGGATTGTGGTGAGCCGCGTACACATGCTTGCCGATCAGGTATCCGATCATGCTGCCCACAACAACGTCCGAGGGTGAATGCTGCTCGCCCAGAACGCGCATCGAGGCCACCGTGCCGGCTGTGCCGTAGGCCAGCAAATCGGTCAGCAGGCTAGGGTATTCGCGGGCTATGACTGCCGCTGCCGCAAACGTCGCCATCGCATGGGTGGATGGGAAAGCGTCGCCGGAAGGCTGGAACCACTGTCCTGGGTGGCTGGAAGCAAACGGCCTCTGCCGCTGCGTAATCTGCTGTATGACGGTATTTACCACGAGCCCGTCGAGCACGGCTTCGCCCACTAGCCAACCGGTCTCACGTTCATGCGGATTCTTCCACATTACCCCTGAGAGATACATCGCGCCCGATAGAGCGGCCGTGCCATACAGCCCGTAATCGGAGATATTCTTGAATCGACTTACCGTATTCGGGGCGCTCGGCATATCGCTCACGGCTGCGCGATCGGTCGCGATGAACCCGGCCGTCACCCCAAGAAACGGAACCAGCCACAACGAATCCGCCGTTCTGACGTAGGTCGGACTCGTCCAGATGGCAACTTGATCTTTTACGAAATTTTTCGGCAGGCTGCGCTCGAGATGCGCCTCATGTTTCTCTGGAGTCGCTTTTCCGGACACTTCGCCGGCCAACGGATTCTTGGTCTGCGTGTCCTTTTGCTGCTCCGGAGCAGGCTTATTGGCGGAATCAGACAACGGATTTTGCGTGCGCTCCTGGACGCCGGAGTTCTGATCAGAGTTCCGCGGAGGTTCTGCCAAGGGATCCTTTGTCCGCTCTTGAGCCAGCGCAAGTCCCTGGCAACATCCGAGGACTACTAGAACAATCGTCAAACATGTGATCCGGATTATTTTCATCATCCTGATACGGCTATATCCGGCGACCAGGATCTCCGAAAAGTGAACCCTACGGGGGGAGTCGCCAAGGTAGTCTCGCCCGTCCATCGACAGACCGTAGGCGGCTGAATGGGCTGGCAAAAGCAGCAGCAGTATAGCACACAAGAGTAGCTGAATTGAGTGCTGAAGACGGCACACGGACGTCGAGACCTACGTGTTGCTTTCGATGAAGTGGGAGACCTCGGACCACTCAGCCACCAGCGCCTCCAATTCGCCGCGCTTGCCGGCCAGCAATTCGACAACACGCTGAGTCTCGTCCGCGCTGACGAATACGGTCAATGACTGCTCGGCATCGGCGATTTCGGCTTCGACGCGCGCGATGGCCTCTTCCAGTTCATGGCATCGCTCCGCCATCTGGCGCAACTTGATCGGGTTCACGCGCTTTCTGGGTTCGAGCGGTTCGGCCTGTTTTGTCTCCCCGTTTGTGTCAGCCGAAGCGCTCTTCGCTGGTCCGTCGTTTGCAGTCGCTGCTGCTTGCGCCTGCTGCTGCTTCCGCCAGAGGTAGTCCTCGTAGTTGCCAGGGAAGACGTGCACTCCGCCGTCAGCCACTTCAAAGACGCGCGTCGCCAGGTTGTCAATGAAGTAGCGGTCGTGCGAGACGAAGACCACCGTGCCCGTGAACTTTTCAAGCGCCTCCAGAAGCACGTCCTTGGCGCGCAGGTCGAGGTGGTTGGTCGGCTCATCGAGCAGCAGGAAGTTCGAGGGTTGCAGCAGCATGCGTGCCAGCGCATAGCGGTTACGCTCTCCGCCGGAAAGCACCCCGATGCGCTTGAACACCTCGTCGGCAGGAAACAGGAAGCTCCCGAGCAAGGTGCGCAGTTCGGACTGCGTTTTCTGCGGCGCAACGCGTCCGAGGTCGTCGATCATGCACGCCTCCGGATTCAGCTCCTTGTACTGATCCTGAGCGAAGTAGTCGATCTCGACGTTGTGCCCGACATGATATTCGCCGCCGCTAAGCGGCTCCAGATCACCCAGCAGTTTGATCAGCGTCGACTTCCCTGCCCCGTTCACCCCGACGAGAGCGATGCGGTCTCCACGCTCGACAATGAACGACACGTCGGCAAACACTTCCTTTTCACCATAGCGCTTTGTTACGTCTTTGAAGTCGGCTACCACGCGTCCACTTGGCTTGGGCTGCGGGAACGTGAAGTGAATCGTCCTTTCTTCCTGCGGAACCTCAATGCGTTCCATGCGTTCGAGTTCCTTGATGCGACTCTGCACTTGTTTGGCTTTGGTCGCCTGATAACGGAAGCGAGTGATGAAAGCTTCGAGTTGCTCGATGCGCTCGCGCTGGTTGCGGTAGGCGGACTCCAGCGAATCCCTGCGTTGCTGCTTCTCCCGCAGGTACTTCTCGTAGTTGCCACTATAGAAGTGAACGCCGCGATTCCATATCTCAAGCGTCTTGTTGACGGTAACGTCCAAAAAATATCGGTCGTGCGAGATCACCACGTAGGCGTATGGATAATTGCGCAGATAATCTTCCAGCCAGTTACGCGTTTCCAGATCCAGATGGTTCGTCGGCTCGTCCAGCAGCAGCAGGTTCGGTTTTTCCAGAAGCAATTTCGCCAGT
This sequence comes from Candidatus Korobacteraceae bacterium, assembly GCA_049519595.1. Taxonomy (GTDB): domain Bacteria; phylum Acidobacteriota; class Terriglobia; order Terriglobales; family Acidobacteriaceae; genus CAWBRT01. Next base: position 9,295 of record JBEKQP010000094.1, read on the forward strand.
GCAATCCGCATCTGCCAGCCACCGGAAAACTCTTCCGTCCTTCGCGGCCAGTCTTCTTTGCGGAAACCCAAACCGGCAAGTACTGTCCCTACTTGAGCCTCGATTGCGTATCCCTCGCGAGCGCGGATGGTGCCTTCCAGGCTCTGGAAACGATCGCCGATCTGCGCGTACTCGCCGTCGGCGAGGTCAAGTTCGCCCATGCGTTGCGCCAGCTCCTCCATCTCGCGGTGCATCTCGTGGAGTTCGTCAAAGACCGAAAGACACTCGTCGAAAACCGACCTTCCAGCCAGTTGCAATCCATCCTGCGGAAGATACCCGGCGGTGATGCCCCTGGCGCGCGTGATCGAACCATAATCGAGCGACTCCGGGCCGGCGAGCACCTTGAGCAGCGTGGATTTTCCGCTGCCATTCGCGCCGACCAGGCCAACCCGGTCCTGCGGAGTAATCAGCCAATCGAGGTTTTCGAAGAGGATTTTCGGGCCAAAGCGTTTGCCGGCCCCGGACAACTGAATCATGAGTAGGCTCTAAAAGGCTACGGAAATATAGATTTCAGGCAAAGCGAGCCCACAAGTTCCTCTACAAGAATTTTGGGTTGCCCACGTCACCTGGTACCTCGCTCGTTCAACCCCAACCCGCGCGACTATCACGCGTACCGGGGAATCCCGCTTCGGTGCATTTTCCGCAGCTGGCTAAATTCGTTCGAAATCTAAGAAATTATTGTCTCACGAGGAACGAGGGCAGAAGCCGCAGTCACAAATCTCCCGGCGACACTGCTTGATCCGTCACTTCAACGCCGCTGCCCCACACGCGCCGTACCTGCGCATGTTGGGGCAGCTTACGAATACCAATCTTCGCGGGTAAGCGGTAGTCCGCTGCGTCCATGCTCCGACTTATTCAGCAGCAGCTGGCACAGATTCATACGGCCTATGCGGAAGCCGTGCGCTGACCCGGCCATATAGATGCGCCACGTCCTGTACGTTGCATCGTCGGTAAGGCGGCGTGCTTCTTCAGCGTTCGCCTGTAGTCGAGCCGACCAGTGCCGAAGCGTCATTTCGTAGTGTTGACGTAGGTTCTCCACGTCTTGCACTTCAAAACCGCAACTCTCGGCGGCGCGAACTGTCGTGTTGATCGGCACGAGTTCGCCATCCGGGAAAACATATTTCTCGATGAATGATGCTCCGCTGCGCTGCCAGGTGGCGGACAACGCTATTCCGTGATTCAGAAACACGCCTTCCGGACGAAGCAAGCGCCAAGCCCTGCTGAAATATTCCGGCAGCAGCGCCTCGCCGACGTGCTCGAACATCCCGACGCTCACCAGTTTGTCGAATTGCTGTTCCGTTTTGATTTCCCGGTAATCGCAAACCTCTACCTTGCAGCGCGAAGCCAGTCCTGCTTGGCGAATGCGCTCGCGGGCGAGTTCAGCCTGGGCAACACTCAAGGTTACGCCCAATCCATCGACGCCATACTCGCGCGCGGCGTGAATCAGCAGCGCTCCCCAGCCGCATCCCAAGTCCAGCAATCGCTCGCCCGGTCTCAGCCGCAGCTTGCGGCAGAGATAATCCAGCTTTTGCTGTTGCGCGGTATCCAGATCGTCGTCCGGCGATCTGAAATACGCGCACGAATAGACCATGCGCTGGTCGAGAAAAAGTCGAAAGAAATCGTTGGAAACATCGTAGTGGTAACGGACAGCTACCCGATCGCGTTCCGCGGAATGCGGCCTGCCTTTCGGTTCCGCTGCCCCGCGCCCCTTAGTAAATCGCCTTGGCACCATCGCCATGGCACGAAGCCGCAGCTTCGCCGCCAGCGGCAGGTCTTCGGCAAACAGGCGATCCGCGAATTCAAATGCAGCTTCAAGATCGCCTTCAACGTCGAAATCGTCGTAAATAAATGACTCGCCGACCGACAGTTCACTTGGTGAAAGAAATAACTGGCGTAGCGACCAGGGGTTTTTGAGGATCAGCGTGAAACTCGGGCGAACCGCGGCTCCCCAGGAACTACCGTCCCAGAATCGCACCCGAAAATTATTGCAAGATAATTTGCTAGTAATTTGCTCGAATAACCGAGCAGCAATTCCGACTGTTTCATGAGGTGGAAGCGTTGCGTAAGAGGCCATTTTGCCCTCCTTTGCCGCGCACAGATCAACATTGGTTCTATTGAGAGACTCTCACAGTTATGCTAGCTCACTCGGACGACAGTTGGAAGCCCTTCCGCCGACCGCGCGCAGCTGTTGGAGCTGGGCGAGGTAAAATGTGAAGTGTAATTTCCTTGTTTTCGAAGGATTACGCACGGGCCGTGACATGTATCACATGAGCGCGTGCCGTCGGCCACGTCCGGAGAGTGTAATGCTTACGGGCTGCCAATCAACCGGATACTCTACGATGGATGCCACGATCTTATGCATCGACGACGAACCCATAGGCCTGCGGGTCCGCAAGATGCTGCTTGAGAGTCAGGGTTATAAGGTGTTGACCGCCACCAGCGGGCGCGAAGGTCTGGAGTTATTCGCGGCTCATCCAGTTTCCGCCGTCGTCCTTGACTATGCGATGCCGGAAATGAATGGCGACCAGGTTGCAATCGCACTCAAGCGGCTTAACCCAGACGTGAAAATTCTTCTTTTCTCTGCCTATGTAAAGTTTCCTGAAGAAGTGCTGCAATGGGTGGATGGCTTCGCCGTGAAGGGCGACCATCCCGCGACGCTTTTCACAGCTTTGCAGAAACTTCTCTCTTGATGACGACGCTTCCGAAACTGCTCTAAAAACTGAACAGCATTTGCAGATCAATGCGACGATTGGCCGCGCCTGAAGAAAATGGTGCCCCCATCAGCGCATTCGCCTGCCCGAATAGCGGTGAGTTCAGATTGCCGACCGGCGTAGCGTAATTGACATGGTTCAGCACATTCCGAGCGGCAACAGTGAAGGTCAGATTGTAACGACGAGTGGCTGGAGTCGTGGCGAATGGACCTCTCGGGCCGCCACCACCACTGAGGCCGCGAGGTCCTAGTCCTCCGCCCCCGCCGGGTCCGCCCCGCCCACCGGGACCGCCGGGTCCTCCGGGTCCGCCCGGGACACCCGCCGCCGAAGCCTGGTCAAGCTTTGGACCAAACCCAAAGCTCTTGCTAAGCCGCAAGTTCAAAGTAAACGAGGCGGTGCCGGTACCGTCGTTGATGGGAATGATTGTTGCGCCGCAACTCGCACCAGGAACGGTGTTAAAACCGTGCGAGACACTGCAACCGGGTGAAGCCGGGGCTGTCGCAAACGCCGGCCGGGCAATGAACAAAGAATCGCCATTTGTATCTGGCTGTCCCAGCGTGATGTTATATGGTCGGCCTGAGGTCACCAACATGAATGGATTGAGCCGGAAGCCATAAGGCATCGCGATGTTCCCGCCGAGCACGGCGCGCTGGCGCACGTCGAAAGTTGCCCGACCGTAGTCCGCCATGGGGTCATAAGGATTGGACAAAAAGCCCGGAGAACTTCCAGCTCCCCCCGAGGAAAAGCCGCCCCCGCCGCTCGACATGGTCGGTGAATAGCTTGCGGATCCAAGATCGCTGTTGGCGAAATTCAGCGAATAGAAACCAAACAATGAAACCCTGGAACCGATGCTCACCCGCATATTCGCAATCAACTGGTTCTGTCTGAAGATTCCGCTCGAATCATATTCGAAAACATTCGCGTTCCCGTAAGTGCCCAAAAGCGGCCGCGCACCGCTGGCAGGGTTGATCGCATTGATGTCGCGAAGAAACAGTTGGTGCTCTCCACGCGAGTTGAGGTAGGTGAGCGAGACAGTGGTGCCCTTCGCCACCTGCCGCTCCAAGCTGATCCCCGTCTGCATGGTGTCAGGCGCTCGCAGATCGGGAGCAATCTGATAGATCGTCGGGGATGTCGAACCGACCGGAAGCTGAATCGGACCGTTTGGGAAGAAAAAGTTCGGCGAGTTGACGGTCGTCTGTTGCTGCGTGATTCCGTTCAGCCGTTCCGCCTGGAGCGCGAGGTCGTAGGCAAAACGGTCGTAGAAGATTCCCCAACCCGCGCGCAGCACTGTCTTGGGAGGATTCTTGCCGCGGCCGAGTCCCCAGGAAAACGTCACCCTCGGAGCCAGGTCGGCGTGATCGCTGATGTGATTCTGGGTTTCGAACCGAAGCCCATAGCTCAGGCTCATGTTGGGACGAAGTCGCCACTCATCTTCCCCATAAAGACCCGCATCAATCAGCGCGACGCGACTGAGCGGCTGTCCGGTAGTAATGGAGTACTGGCTGGGTGTGCCGCTCTGATACGCGCTCAGCGATGCGAAGGTGTATGCTCCGTTGAAATCACTGGTTGCGGCATTGGCATCTCTCGTGGCTCGCAGCCGTCCACCGAACTTCATGAAGTGCTTGCCATGAATGATCGAGGTGTAATTCTGCAGTTCGTAGTGGTCCGCGTTATCGGTAATGTTCCCCATTGAATTTCCGCCGTCCGTAAATGCGCCCTGCACGGATATGGTTGGCAAAAAATTCTGCGCTGTTTGGTTGTTCCGGTCGCGGATGTATTGAAAGCGCGTTTCATTCACGACATTTTTGCCGAGGACCTGCGTATCGCTGATCTGCAACGTTTGTTCGGTATTGCCGACGTTGTAGCCCTGAGAAGGCAGCGCAAATTGGCCGATTCCGTCGTTGGTTTCGTTGTTCTGAGTGAACTGGTAGCGAATCATCAGCGTATTGTTTTGGCCGAGCTGCAAATCGATCCGCGGGCTAATGTTCGTTCTGGTTCTTGAATTCGGAAACGCCTGGGAAAACGGCGCGCCGGTGACCGGGTCGAAGGGAACATTCACAACGGAAGGGTCGTTGATATTCCGTCGCTCGGCATTGAAGAAGAATGACGCTGTCTTGCTTAAAGGACCGCTGACACTGCCGCTGAACAGCTCCGTGTTATACGAGGGCGGAGGGGGTGATTGCGGAACAAAAGGGTTCAGTGCGTTGAAGATTGAGTTGTTGTCGTTGAAAAGAAACTGGCCGTGGTACTTGTTTGTGCCCGGCTTAGTAAAAATCTCGATGCGGCCGTAGCCGAGTTTGTCGTATTGTGCCGAGAATGGATTCTGGTTGATGCGGATCTCGCGAATGGACGCCTTTGGCGGAAGCTGCCCTCCGGTAAAGCCGTCGATATAAATCTGCCCACCATTCGGCCCCGCCGAGGGTCCCGCCAGCGCTTGCAACTCCGCCTGCAATTCATCCGGGTCATCGGAGAGGGCTTCTAGATCTTTACCTTTAATGATGATGGAGCTGGCGTTGTTCTCCGGCGCCACCTGGACGCTTGGTGCCTCGTCCTCAACCGTTACATTTTCCTGCTGCACTTCGATTGCTAGCGGAATGTCGAGTTTTTGTGCCTGCCCGGCCGCAACCGTTACGTCCTCCCGCCCATATACAGCGAATCCCTTGGCGGTCGCGTTCACGATGTAGCTGCCGGGTGCGATCCCCTTCAGTTCGTAAAAGCCTTCGCGGTTGCTTGTGGTGGTGGATACCGATTGCCCCTGCGGCGTCGTCAGCGAAACCGTGGCTTGCGGCACAACCGCTCCCGAAGGGTCGCTGACCACACCGCGCAATGTGCCGGATGCGGTCTGCGCGGAAAGGCGGACAGTGAGGAGTGGCAACGAAAACGCCACCCAAAGAAAAATGCAAAATCCAGCCGGCCAAAGCTTCATCATTCTCCAAGAACACCGAGCCTTCGTAACTTCGGGCTCCGGCTATTGCACCCCAGCTTCTCCGCCACTCGTTCCGAGGTTCCATGGCGATAGCAGGGTGGAAGCCTGGCTATCATTCGGAGAAGCTGAAAGTATTGGGTCGACACCACTCAACAAGCTGATCGCCGTGACTTGTCCCGGTTCTTTGCCCTCTGTCGCCACGATCATCACGGCATCGCCCCTCTGCAAGTCCGTCAGCGTGGCGGACGGGACACGTTGCAGCATCTGCTGTAAGTCTGGGGCTCCGCCGGTTCGCGGAGGCGCAGGCGGTGCGGATGAAGTTTGTTCGCCGCCATTGGCGGAATCCGCCGGCGCTTTCAGCCTTTGCGCAACACGCTGCGCGATCATGGGGGGCAGCTTTCGCAGTTGTGAGTCCGAGGTCATTTTGACGATAACCGGCTGCTTCGTGGCCAGGTCGGTCACCCGGATTGAGTTGTCTCCCGGGTTGACGGAAGAAATCGTTCCCGCGATATTGCGGAACGATCCCGACACGACTTCCTCCGCGCCAAGTTCATCCCCGCTTGCTGTCGATGTCCCACGCGCACGAAGCTGGTCCCCGGGCTTTATTTCGTCAAGTTTACCGGGCATTGCATCGTCGAACTTCACCGAGTCGGGCGCATAGCGTCGAATCATGGTGGTGCTTGAAATTCTGATCAAGATGATTTTTTTCGTACCGGGAGTTCCCGTCGAGATCGAAACCGTTCCCGCAGCAGAATCAACGGCACTGACCAATCCGCCCACGCCACGCTTCTGCCAATCCTCGCGCTCATGCTCCCGCTTTGCTGCAATATCCAGCTGCTTCATCAGAACGATGGACGTAGCCTGAACGGATCCCCCGGCGGAACTGTTACCACGGACAAGGATGCGATCGCCTGCATGCACATCCTGCAAGCTGATTGGCGCTGCATCCTTCAGGTCTTTCTGCCCGGGGGCAACGCGGATCATACGCGTGGAGCCCTGCACCAGCACATTCACCTCGGCTCCCGAATCGGCGGCTAGCGTGATCTTGTCGCCGGCGACGGTTTTCACCGTCCCCAGCATCCTCGCCTGCG
>JBEKQP010000095.1:0-15060 GCA_049519595.1 Candidatus Korobacteraceae bacterium
CGATCTCGCGAACGGCGTGAGCGCTAGCGTTAAGCGGGATTCACGGCAAATCGCCCTGCTGCCCGGCAGCCGCCGCAAGGAGATCGAGTTGAACCTGCCGGCGATGCTCGAGGCTGCTGCCGATCTACATGCACGGCACCCCGAACTGCACTTCACGCTGCCGGTGGCGTCGACGATAAGCCGGGCCTGGCTGGAGGAGCTGATTGGCAAATGGTCTGCCACCCCACGTCAGTCGCAATCACCCCAACGAGCGGAGCTCGCCGGGGACCCCGGAAGAAGGCAGTCCAAGAAACCACCCCACGTCAGCCCAAAAGAAGGGCGGGACGTGGGGCACCCAGCGACTACGTTTCCACTGGAATTGGTTGCAGATTCCCGGCAGGCGTTGGCTGGCTCGCAGGCAGCCGTGGTTGCGAGCGGCACGGCCACACTGGAGGCGGCATTGGCCGAAACTCCATTCGTGATGGTTTATCGGTTGACGGCCCTCACCTGGCTGTTGGGCCGGCGACTGGTCGATGTGCCTTTCTTCTGTATTGTCAACCTCATAGCCGGCCGGGAGGTCGTCCCCGAGCTGGTGCAGCGCGACTTTACCGCCGTCAACGTGGCCGCCCGGATCGAGCGCATGCTCGCGGATGGCCCGGAGCGACGGCAAATGCTCGACGGACTCCGGGAGGTGCGAGCCAGCCTGAGCGTGGCCGCCGGCGCTTCGGCTTCGGAGACAGCGGCGCGGGGAATCCTGAAGGTTATCCAGGTTGAGCAGGGGCGGACGAAGGTCGCTCCGTCGTGTTGAATCAGGTTATAAACAGAGGGGTTAGCCCCCCAAGTTAGCCCCGAAGAGCGCGGCGCGGAACTTAGGCACCTAGCCAATGCAGCTACCCTGTTTCTCGCAAGCCCCACATTAGCCAACTGCGGGCAAATGTGGGCCACCAGCGCGGCGCGGAAGCTTAGGCACCTAGCCAATGGCAGCTACCCTGTTTCTCGCAAGCCCCACATTAGCCAACTGCGGGCAAATGTGGGCCACCAGCCATTCTTACGCCCCTCCGGATTGTCGCTTTGGATCCCAACCTTACGCCAGGCTCACGTCTGGTGCTTCCGTCTTCTGCCCGCTACGCGGGCTAGGACTGACCCTAAGGGCTTTTGATGAAGTCTTTGGGCGGCGTTCGGGTGGAGAAATAACAGGACCGCCATCTTTTATCGACTTTTGAACATCAACTTACAATGGAAGCTCAGGAGCTTCAAGAAACATGCATCCACGCAAACTTCCGGGACGTATCTCTACTCAAGCGCGCCCTCGTCGCCTGTTCGGAATCTCATTCGCGCTGATCTGCCTGATGGCCGGGTTGACCTTCGTCTCGCACCTGCGGGCTGCGGAAAAGAACCGCATAGAGGTCAACGACTACCGCATCGACGCCACGATCAATCCGGCGAAGCACCATCTCCAGGCGCGAGCGCAGGTCAAGTTCTCCGCGCTGGAAGACATCAGCACGGCGGTTTTTGAACTGCACAATGATTTGCGGCCCAACAAGGTCACCGACGCGGAAGGCCATGCCTTGCAGGTCGAGCGCGTCTCGCAGGACTCCACCATACGGATTCCGCTGGCTAATGGCTTGCAAAAAGGCCAGTCAACCACGCTGAATTTCGAATACGAAGGCGAGCTGGTTTCCGCCGACGACAGTCCGGTTGCGGGCTTGAAGCTGGCTTATGTGGGCGACCCTTCGAGCTACCTGCTCTATGCCGGACGCTGGTTCCCGGTTGTCGGATACGGTACGAACCGCTTCACCGCCTCAATCCATGTAACCGTGCCTGAGGGGTATACGGTGGTGGGCAGCCCATCACCCGCTCAAACCCTGGGCGGCGAAGGCGGCAAGCCTGCAATTCGCGTGCGCACGGGCAGCGCCGGCAAAACCGGACAGACCGTGCCGCTAGCCGCAAGCGGATCGCAGACGACCTACAGCTTTGCGTGGGACAAGCCCAGCTTCCCGGGAACGCTAGTCATCGGCAAGTTTGAAGACACGTCCATACCGGCAGGCGGTCTTGACATTCACGTTTACTTTCCCGCTGACCATAAGCAGCAGGCGCAGGAATACGGTGAGGCTGCCGGCAAAGAGTTCAATTTTTTCACCACGCTCTACGGCGTGCCAATGTCGACCGAGCTGAATGTGGTTGAGCTTCCCGACGATACGGTGCCTGCCGCCTGGGCACCGGGGATCGCGGCCATTTCCAGCCGCGCGGTGAGCGGCAAACTGAACTACCGGCTGCTGGCCAACATGATTGCGCACCAGTGGTGGGGAGTGAACGTCTCACCGGCGACGCGCAACGACTGGTGGATCACCGACGGCATGGCCCGTTACGCCGAAACGCAGTACGTGGGGCACGTCGCCGGCAAGGGAGGCGAGGAAGAAGCGGTGATGGATATGTCTGTCGGCGCGCTGGCCTACGACACGGTTCCGCTTGGCCAACTGGCAACCCTGGAACCGTTCGATCCGGGCTTTCAATCGCTAGCCACGGACAAGGGCGGCATGGTTTTCCACATGCTTCATTGGGTCATCGGCGAGCAGAACTTCGACAAACTGGTGCACAACTTCGCGCAGCAGTTTGAGGGCAAGCCGGCCAGGGTAGACGATTTGGAAAAACTTACTGACCAGATCTCCGGCGATAAGCTGGCATGGTTTTTCGCCCAGTGGCTGGACTCGACCGGGGCTCCGGAGTTTAAGAACAAGTACACCATCTACCGCACCAACAAAGGCTTCCGCGTGGTGGGCGAAATCCAGCAGGACCTCGACTTGTTCCGCATGCCGGTCCAACTGAAGATCGACACCGACGGCAAGACCGAGACCAAGACGGTTAATGTGGTCGGAACCAACTCCGCCTATGCGGTTGAGACGTATGGCAAGCCGCGGCATATCGCCATCGATCCCGAAAACGAGGTGCTGAAGAATACTCCCGAACTGCGCCAACGGACGGCCATCATGCGCGGCCAGCAACTGGTGATGCAGGGCAATCTCGCCGAGTCGCTGAAGGAATTCCAAAAGGCTCTCGATATCAACAAGAACAGCTCGCTGGCACACTACCGGATTGCCGAAGTCTTCTTTATGCAGCGCAACTACCAGGCCTCAGCGAACGCTTATCGCGAGGCCCTCAATGGCGATGGCGAGCCAAAGTGGACCGAGGTGTGGTGCCATATCCAGCTCGGAAAAATCTTCGACGTCACCGGACAGCGCGAGCGCGCCGTCAATGAGTATCAGGAGGCACTGCAAACCAAGGACAACACCCAGGGCGCACTCGACGAGGCCCGCAAATATTTGCAAACACCGTTCGCTCGCAGCAAGGAAGCGAATGGGTGATGGGGAGCGGAGCGAAGGAGTTCCGGAACGGCCCCACTCAAGCCAACGAAAGGCTTGAATGGGCCACCAGCCAGTTCCCGGAACAGACTGTCACGGCGAGCGAAGTCGAGCCACCGTTTGGTTTCCGTCGTCGAAAACAAAGCGTGGCGACACTCCGCGCCCGGATAGCTTCTTGCTGATCGAATGTAATTGTCGGGTACGCAGCGTCGCTGCTCCGGCCACAGGCGCTCAGCGCTCCGGTCGCCATGACATTGCATTGGGAATTTTGTTTACACCAATAGGGGGTCCCACTAGCGCGCGAACTTCAGTCCGCTGAGCGTGCGCGCCTTGGCGGCGTCGACGCCATGCGATAGCACGAGCACCTGAAAGATTTCTCCGATGCCGGCGGGGGTGACGAGGTGCTTCAGTTGCAGAGCGACCTTGGCTTGTTCCTGGGGCAAAGCGCAGTCCTCGAAGGCTTCCGCAAACTGCGTTGGCTCGCCTACTCCCATCAGAAATTGCGATTGCGTCAGCAGCGCCAGATACTCCAGGCCGCCCTGCTCGGCGGCGGCGCGCAGAGCGGTGAAATTGACATGCGCCGTAATGTCCTGCTCGCCTGGAGCCTCGTAGGGGTTGCCGGTCGCCCGGTGCTGCCGGTAGGTCATGAGCGTGTCCAGATGGCGCCCAGCGAGTTGTTCCGGGCGCGTGTAGCCATAATCGATGAAGACGGCGAAGCCGCGGCGGGAGCCACCCCAGCAAGCCGAGCCTTGCTGAGGGCCTCGCGAGCTGGCAAAGGCGTCTGTGACACGGCGCATCCATTCGAGTCCGGCGAGCGAAACCTCGACGCGGCCACCGCCGGGCGGATGCACGCCATAGCGGTCCAGGTATTCGAGCACCTGCGGACGCGGATCGACAGTTTGCTCGGTCAAGGCGCCGTCTGTTTCCGCCACGCGAAGCTCGCCTTCCGAGGTCAGCACCTCGACCGGAAGGGCGTCGAAGAATTCATTGCCGAATACGATCAGCGCATCGCCGCATCGCGCCACGGCGGGGGAGAACTCGCTGTCGATGGTGACCTGCCCGGTGGCGACGAACTCCGCCAGCCGCTCCTGCTGGCGCTGACGCAGCCACGGAGATGTCTCGACCAGCCGATAACGGAGCGCTCGCAGGAACTCCGGATGCTTCTTGGCTGCCCAGTCGAGCACATCGCGGGCAAAGAGGCCGCGTCCGGGACCGAGTTCGATGAGGTCGATGATGGCGGGCGCGCTGAGCATCTGCCAGAACTCGACGAACTGACGGCACAGCAAACGCCCGAACAAGGCATGCACGTCTGAGGAGGTATAAAAATCGCCGGCTTTGCCGAACTGCTCACACGGGCGCGCGTAGTAACCCAGCTCCGGCTCGTACAGGCACATGGCCATGTAGCGCGAGAAGGGAATCGGCCCTTCGCGGCGGATGACATCGACAATGCGCTGGCGCAACGGATTAGCAGTCATCTGTGCTCACGGTTCGAAAACACTGTCTTCCGGAGGCAGTTCGCGATTATAGGGAGTGCGGGTGAACATTTCGACAAAGTAATCGTGCATGCAATCGTAGAGCTGGCGTTGAAACGCCCATTCGAATTGCGGGTTTTCAGCATCGCGAGGATGGACATAGAAGAAATAAGTGTGCACCGGAACCGGTGGATTCTTGAACTCGATTTTGACCTGAACCTGCCCGTTGTGGAGTTCCGCCGCAAAACTTAGCAGGGGATGCTCGTAGCGATCCAGTTGATGGCGGACAACAGCGAGATGTTCCGGGCTAGAGGCCATGCAAGGAATTCTAACGCGGTTCAGAAGAATTAATATCTCCCCACCTGCGGACTAGCGAACAGCCGAAGTCGACGGTTTCAGTATCGGCTTTTTGCAATCGAGGAGGCCCGCCGGCTCATTCGGCAGCAACGGCTTGGGCTCTTCGTAGCGGCTGGGGACAGGGAACTCGCTCAACGCGGCAGGTTCGTAGAAACCCTGCAGGTGTACGGTCAGCCCTTGGATCGAGCGCTTGCCGGCCTGGCCGGTGCGAACCTCGGGAGCGAAGCGCACGTTGGAAACGGTGATGAGCAGCCGCAAGTTTCGCAGACGCAGAATGCGTTGCGCGCCGTAGTCCGGATAGCGGTAACAGTCTCCGTTGAGCTGGTTCCAGTTGAAGCCAGCCTGGCTCAGCGAGGCGGTCTTGTTGGAGCTGTTGACCAGTAGCTGGGCGTCGGGAGCCTGGGTCGCCCCAGGAAGCGAAAGCCGACACTCGAACTCGCGGGTGTAGTGATAGCTTCCAGCGCGAGCATGGGCGTTTTCCGGACTGGCGCATTCGAGGGTGTAGGCTGGCCTGCCGGTAACGGCCAGAATCGGCAAGCTCAGGTACATGTCCAACGGTCGGCCAAAATTGTAAGTGCGATCAAACGGCTGGATGCGCGGCCAGGATTCAGCGTAGGCCAGCCCCGTGACCAGAAAGCATGCGGCGAGCACAACCATCAGTCTGCGCGACATTGTGAGCATTCCTTGCAGCTTAAATTCCAACCTGCGCAACTGAGGCGCGTGTTGGAGTCCAGAATCGCCGCCGGCAGGTCGGCTCATATCTTGTTGCCACCGGTCGATTTTTCAGCACCGCCATGCGCAACCGCGGAGGCGGAACCGGACTCGGGATAATCGTAAACGCCATGGCCTGACTTGCGGCCAAGACGCCCAGCTTTGACATATTGCACCATCAAGGGACAGGGGCGATACTTCTCGCCCAGCGTTTTCTGCAGATATTCCAGGATGTGCAGACGTGTGTCGAGCCCAACCAGATCGACCATCTCGAACGGTCCGATGGGATGATTGAGACCAAGCTTGATCGCCTTGTCGATGTCGCCGGCCGAAGCTACGCCCTCCTGAAGCATGTAAAAAGCTTCGTTCCCGATGAGGGCATTGATGCGGCTGGTGATGAAGCCGGGCGATTCCTTGAGGACGACCACTTCCTTGCCCATGCGGGTGCCGATCTCGACAGCGGCGGCGATGGTCTGATCGTCGGTTTCCAGTCCGCGCACAATCTCCAGCAGCTTCATCTTGTTCACGGGATGGAAGAAGTGCATACCGGCAATGCGGTGCGCCCGGTAGGTGACGGAGGCGATCTCAGTCACCGAAAGCGAGGAGGTGTTGGAGCCGAGGAAGGTATCGGGACGGCAGATTTTGTCGAGCATGGTAAAGATTTCGATTTTCGACTCCATCTCCTCGGGCACGGCTTCGATGACAAAATCCGCCTGGCGTGCCGCCTCCTCGACCGAACTGGCGTATTCCAGGCGGGTGAAAGCGGCACGGGCCTGCTCGGGCGACAGCTTGCCGGCTTCGACCGCCTGGTCGAGAGTGCCGCGGATTTCATCTCCGGCTTTGCGCAACGTCGCCGGCAGGATGTCTTCCAGAATCGTGCGATAACCCGCGAGAGCTGCGGCATGAGCAATACCACGGCCCATGACGCCGGCTCCGATGACAGCAACCGTGTGAATTGCGGCCATCAATCTCCTCGCTCCAGAGCTTCCAACACTTTGAGATAGTTTGGATCAGAGTTTCGCATGTAGTCGGACAGACGCTTCTTTTCGTCAAGTTCGATGAACGCGCTTGCGACTTTGATCCGCCGCAGGGTCGTGGAGATATCGTCGACGTAATTCATCAAGCGAATCAGTTCACCACTGGATGCCATGTTCGTCCTTTCAACAGGTGGGGTGAGTGAGAGGTCGCAAACATCGATGCGCGTCCCCCGCAACGGGCAACCCGCTATTTTCGGCGTTGACGGAGAATTAGTAAAGCGGTGGGCGGGAACAAAAGGGTGAACAGCAGTCCGGTGGGCATGCTGCCGCGAGAAAACTGCCCTCCACGTCGGCCCAAAATGGGCGGGACGGGGTCTCAGACAGCAGCACGGCATTCCGGCTGCTAAGAGTGGCGGGCGGAGGCGGGCGGACACCCCGCCCGTGGGCCGCATCTAAGTGGGGTGCTCATGGCGTCCAAGAGCTTGGCCAGGAATGCTGAACCAGTCAGTTGTTGTCATCGATGAAGCGTCCGGATTGCGCGAGTGTCTGGGTCGGCTCGCCGCCGGCAAGGAGCGGCAGCGGCCGCTTTCGACCTACCGGCTGCAATTCAATCATGCTTTTCGCTTCCTCGATGCACGTAAGCTGGTCGGCTACCTGCATGAACTCGGGGTCAGCACGTGCTATGCGTCTCCTATTCTCAAGGCTCATGCCGGAAGCATGCACGGTTACGACATTATTGACCACAATGCCATCAACCCGGAGCTGGGAACACAGGGAGAACTCGACGAACTCGCGGCGGAGCTGAAGAATCACGGCATGGGACTGCTGCTGGATGTGGTGCCGAACCATATGGGCGTGGGTCGTGGCACCAATCCGTGGTGGCAGGATGTGTTGCAGAACGGGCGCACTTCAAAGTTTGCGGACTTCTTTGATATTGACTGGAATCCGCTGAAAAATGAACTGCATAGCAAGGTTCTGCTGCCGATTCTGGGCAATCAATATGGCGAGGAACTTGAGTCAGGCAACCTTGTGCTCAAGTACGTCGATGGCAATTTCCGGATTGAATACTACGACAATATCCTTCCGGTCGACCCCCAGACGATTCCGCTCATCTTTGAACCGCTAGGCGACTTTACTTCGCTGGCGGACGAGGAATCGGCACGCGAACTGATGGGCGTGCTGGCCGGATTGGCCGAGTTACCGAAGCACAATACGGTCGAACCAGAGCGCGCTACGGCGCGGCAGCGCGAGTCCCCTTTTATCGCTCAGCGGCTGAGAGACACGGTTGAGCGCAAGCCGGAGATCAAGCGGTTGGTGGAGGAGGCTTCGCGCCGCATCAACGGACGCGCGGGCGATGGCCGCAGCTTCGACGCGCTACACAAGCTGCTGGAAGTTCAGCCGTACCGGTTGGCGCATTGGCGCGTCTCCGCCGAGGAGATCAATTATCGGCGGTTCTTCGACATCAACGACCTGGTTGGGCTGCGCATGGAAGACCCGCGGGTTTTCGCCGCGACTGGAGCCCTGATCCGGCGATTGCTTGCTGCCGGCACGGTATCTGGACTGCGAATCGACCACCCCGACGGATTGTTGAACCCACCGCAGTACTTTGCCAGGTTGCAGATGCTCTACGCCGCCAGCCAATGTTACGGCGCGGAACCGAAGCAACCGCAAGCCGAGAACGGAATCGAGCTGGAATTGCAGAACGCCTTCAGCCAGCAAGACGCAACCCTGGAACGGGCGCTGCTGTACGTGGTGGCCGAGAAGATACTGGAATCGGGAGAGAATCTGCCGGGAGACTGGCCGGTAGACGGCACAGTCGGCTACGACTTTGCGAACCTGGTGAATGGGATTTTCATCGATACGCGCAATCGTAAGTCTTTCACCAATCTCTACCACCGTTTTCTCAGCCAGTGGATGGACGTGGACGCGATCATCTACCAGAGCAAAAAGCTGATTATGCACACGGCGCTCTCCAGCGAAGTGAACGTGCTCACCCATATGCTGGACGAGATCTCATCGATGAATCGACGGGCGCGCGATTTCACCAGGTCGGTGCTGCGCGACGCGATTCGCGAAACCATCGCGTGTTTTCCCGTCTATCGCACCTACCTCGACGAAAGAGGCAACATCAGCGAGCGCGACCGGGGATACATCAACGAAGCGATCGCTCTGGCAAAGCGGCGCAACAGCAGTATGCCAGGCATGGTCTTCGAGTTCTTGCGCGACATCCTGCTGCTCCGGGGCAACGACGGAGGGGACGCGGCCATCTACGGCTATCGCAAGCAGCTGTATTTTGCCTTGAAGTTCCAGCAACTGACCGGCCCGGTGATGGCAAAGGGGCTGGAAGACACCGCTTGCTACGTCTATAACCGTTTCGTCTCGGTGAACGAAGTAGGCGGATCGCCCAAGGAATTCGGGGTCGAACTCGACGAGTTCCATCGAGCGAATGTTCAGCGTCAGCAGCAATGGCGTCACTCGATGCTGGCTACTTCGACGCACGACACGAAACGCAGCGAGGATGTGCGCATGCGCCTCGACGTGCTCTCGGAGATTCCGCGGCTATGGGCTGCCCAAGTGCTGCGCTGGCGCCGCAGCAATCGCGGAAAAAAGCGCACTCTGAGCGACAGACGCACAGTTCCTGATGCCAACGAGGAATACCTGCTCTATCAAACCCTGGTAGGCACATGGCCATTGCCGGCCGCGGAAGAGCACATCCAGACATCCCAGCGGGAAGGGCTCGCCACTGAGCACGCTGAGGCAGTGGCCGGCAAGGGAAATGGCAACCTGCGGATCGCCCACTGGGCGCTCGACAAGGGACAGCGTGAAGATTTTCTGGCGCGAATCGTGGCCTATATGACGAAGGCAGTGAACGAGGCCAAGGTCAATATGACCTGGCTCAATCCGAACCAGGAATACACGGAAGCGCTGCAAAACTTCATCGCGCGTATCCTGACGCCCGGTTCGGAGAACCGTCCTAATCGCTTTCTCGAGCAGATCGAGGAATTCGTGCCCAGGATCGCGATGTTCGGGGCCATCAATTCGATTTCGCAGACGTTGATCAAGCTGACCTCGCCCGGAGTTCCCGATATCTACCAGGGCCAGGAGCTTTTCGATTTCAGCCTGGTGGATCCGGACAACCGACGCCCGGTGGATTTCGAACTGCGCGGGCGCCAGTTGCGCGAGATGCTCGAACGGACGAGGGAGAAGCAGGAGATCAGCCGCCTGTGCGCAGAAATGCTGCGAAATTGGAGCGACGGCCGCCTGAAGCTCTGGGTTACGCGCTGCGCGCTGCAGGCCAGGCGTGAACATCGCGAGTTGTTCGAGCTTGGCAACTATGTTCCGTTGAAAGTGGTGGGTGCAGGTGAGCGCAACGTGGTGGCTTACGCCAGGACACACAGCCAGCAGATGGCCGTGGTGGCGACTCCACGGTTTGCCTACAGCCTGGTGGGCGGCGAAGAGCGCATTCCTATTGCCGAGGCGTGGGGAGCAACGGAAATTGTGTTGCCGTCCACAGCGCCAGGTCCGCCGATGAAGAACCTGCTTAGCGGCGAGATTCTGCCGGCCGGGCAGCAAACTCTGTTATGCCGCGAAGTTTTCGCCAGCTTCCCCCTTGGGTTGCTGCTGCGCTGAGGGGCCTGGCAGCCGATCGGAAACCTCGGCCATGACCGCCAGCTTATCCGCCAGTTGCGGGGTTAGAGCAGACTTTCGATAGCGCCAGTTCCAGTCTCCCTGCGAGCGGCTGGGAGTGTTCATGCGCGCTTCCGAACCAAGGCTGAGCACGTCCTGCAGCGGGATGACGCATCGGTCCGCGATCGAGTTCTGAGCTGTTCGAATCATCGCCCAGTGAATGCCGTCGGCAGCGTCGCCGAGGTAAGCCAAGGCGTCGCGGCGCTCCTGTCCGGCAATCGACTGCCACCAGCCCACCGTAGTGTCGTTATCATGCGTCCCCGTATACACGACGGTGTTGGCCTCATAACGGTGGGGTAAATAGATATGGGCACCGGGGTTGCCAAAGCCAAACTGGAGAACGCGCATGCCGGGAATCTTAAGGCGCTCGCGCAGCGCATGAACGTCGGGGGTGATGAGGCCAAGATCCTCGGCGATGAAAGGGAGATCCCCCAACCTGGCCTGCAAAACCCGGAAGAGTTCATCTCGCGGGCCGTCGACCCAGCGTCCGTGAACGGCCGTGGGCTCGTTGGCAGGAATTTCCCAGGACTGCAGGAAGCCGCGGAAATGATCGAGCCGTATGATGTCGCAAAAGCGTAGCGCCCAACTGACGCGCTGAACCCACCAGTCGTAATTGCGCTGTCGCAGCACGTCCCATCGATACATGGGGTTTCCCCAGCGCTGGCCGGTTTCGGAGAACGCATCCGGCGGCACACCGGCGACGACCTCGGGGTCGAGATCGTCATTGAGGCGGAAAAGATGCGGATGCATCCAAACATCGGCGCTGTCATAGCTCACGAATATCGCGATGTCGCCGATGATGCGAATGCCGCTGGCGGCACAGCGCGCGCGCAACGCACGCCACTGCTCAAAAAATGCAAATTGCAAGAAACGTCCAATGTCGAGTTCCTCGCGCAACTCGTCGCGCAGGCGGTTCAACGCATCAGGCTCGCGTCGGGCTAGTTCACGCGGCAAGCGGTTCCAACTTTCCCCATGGAAACGGCGGCGCAAGGCATCGAAAAGGACAAAATCTTCAAGCCACCAGGAGCTGTCGCGGCAAAAAACATCATAGGCGGAGCGGTTGCTTCCGGAGGCGCTGAGCAGGAATTCGCGCGCGGCGCCCGCCAGCAGCGGCAACTTCGCTTCGGCTACGCGCACGAAGTCGACCCGGTCCCCGGCATCGGCAAGTTGCGAGATTCGGTCGCGCGAAATCAATCCACGTTCGGCGAGACGGTCGAGCGAGATCAGCAAAACATTTCCGGCAAAGGCCGACGTGGAGGAATAGGGCGAGTTGCCGATTCCCGGGGGATTCAGCGGTAATACCTGCCAGAGCGACTGACGAGCGGCGGCAAGGAAATCGATGAACTCATAGGCGGCCGGACCCAGATCGCCGATTCCACCGCGCGACGGAAATGAAGTCGGATGCAAGAGGATTCCGGAGGCTCGCTGGTTCGGCATCAGTGTCTTTCAATCTCCAGGAACGGTTACAGGGCTGTGTAGTGTCTGGGGCTTTTGAAATCCTTCGACCGCGCCTCAGCCCCACCGTGCGGGGATCTCGCTCCCGCTCAGAATGACATGGTGAACAACGGTTCGTAACGAACAAAAACAACGGTCGTGGAGAACAGACAACAACGGTTCGAACAAAAAGAAAGGGAGAGTCTTACTCCCCCCTCACGCCCAATGAATGAGGCTACTCGCTGGTGGCGGCCATCAACCGGGTGAACTCTTTGTTGTAAACCTTAATGGTGCCCTTCTCCTCGCCGACCTTGCGCAGGTTGGCAAGATAGAGTTCAAACAGCTCCGATTGCTTGCGCTGGAGCAGTTGCTGGCGGATTTCGTCTTTTTGTTGGGCGAAGTCGGCCATGGAAGGCTCCTGCTTATCAAGCAGCATCACGACCAGCCCGCCTCGTGCAATGGTGATAGGAGCCGAAATCTCACCCGGTTTCATGCTGAAAATCTGCGCCGCCGGCCCGGTGAGCGCACCGATCTCCGGCACCTGGCCCTGGGGCGTCACGAATTCGCTGGTGCGCAAAGTAGCGCCTAGTTCCTTGGCCGCAGCGCGCAGGTTGTGCTGGGCACGAGCCCGGTCCGAGAGCTCTTGCGTTTTTTGCGAAAGCATCGCCTGAGCCCGATCGGTTCTGAACTGCTGCTCAACGCGGCTCTTTACTTCCTCATAGGTCGGGGTCGCGGGAGGTTTCACGTCCGTGACCTGCAGGACGGCGAAGCCCTGTGGCATAGCTACGGCGGCAGGAGGCGCCATCGGCTTGGCGGCAAACGCAGCATCCATAAAGGCAGGTGCATTGCCAATGCCAGGAAGCGTCTCGGAGCGAGCGAAGTAACCGATATCAACGACTTGGAGGCCGTGATTCTTGGCGGCCTTTTCCATGCCACTGGTTCGCGCCTCGGCTTCCACCGTGCGGGACAGTGCCTCGACCGCTGATTTGGCTTTATCGCTGGCGACAATCGGTTCGATTTCCGGCTTGGCTTCTGCCAGCGTCTTCACGTGCGCCTCGGTCTTATCGTCGACGCGGAGAATGTGGAAGCCGTAATCGGTCTGAATGATGCCGCTGATCTGCCCTTTGGGAGTCGAGAAAGCGCTCTTTTCAAATTCAGGAACAGTGCGCCCGCGGGTAACAGGGCCGAGAAATCCACCGTTAGGGGCGCTCGCCGTGTCTTGCGAGTACTTTTTTGCCAGCGTCGCGAAATCGGCGCCCGCCCTGAGCTGTTTCAGAACGTCCTCGGCTTTGGCGCGCGCCTCGGCAACGGCCTTGGGGTCCACCTTGCCGTCCGGACCGGGCGGTGGAGTACGAATCAGGATATGGCGCACCGTTACCGATTCGGGAATCCGAAACTGATCCTGATGGGCGTTGTAGTAGCTCTGCAAATCTTCCGTCGTGACCTTGGGCGGGTTCGGCAGCTTCGCCTGGTCGATGGGGATGTAAACGGCCTTACGTTTTTCAGGGAGGCTGTTCGCGTATTGCGCCTTCGACTTTTCGTAGAACGCTCGCAGTTCGGCATCGGTCGGCTTGATCTGTTTGGCCATGTCCTGGACCGCGAGCATGGCATAGTCGAACTTCACCTTGGTGTTGTCCTGGCGGAACTGTTGGACCAACTGATCGGGAGAAACGGTTGCGCCTCCCTCGATAACATTGCGCAATTTGTTCATCGTGAGCTGCCGCTTCAGCTTGTCTTCAAATTGCGGGATGGTCAAATTGAAGTTGGTCCCAACAAACGATTTGTATTGATCGGTGCCGACGAAATTGCCGTTGGGGAAGAGCTGGGACGCCAGGCCGCCGTGTTGCAGTTCGTAGCGCAGTTCTTCGTCGGTAGTGTGGAAGCCCATGCGATTGGCTTCGTTCAGCAAAAGGCCCTGCATCATCAATGACTCAGCGGCCTGTTGCACGAGATACGGGCGAAGTTGCGGAGGAGCTCCACGCGGGAATTGACTGCGGGCTATCTGATTCGCCTGCTGATTGACATCCTGAGCCGTAATCTGCTCGGAGCCAACCTTGGCGATGAGCCCCTCATGGGTGATCCCGAACTCATTGAGAATGCCGCCGGGAACAAGGGTGACGACCATCATGATGCAGATGATGGCCAGAAAGCCGACCAGTAATATCTTTTGGATCGGGCCTTTGGTTTGCAGAAATCGAATCATTTTTTTCTAAAGCTCCGAAACTCTTACAGAACAAATGATTATAACAAGCGCCATAACCGCACAGGCCCGAGTGGCGCATCCACTCCGAATTCGACGCCACTGCTGGGCAGTGACTCCGGCCTATCGCAGCGGGCCCGGACGCGCCGACCCCAACACGAGACAATCCAGCTGCCGTTATTCCCCGATAAACCCCGCTTTTGCGCTGATCAGCGGAGGGAGGTTCCAGTCGAGCGGGGGCTCGTGTTGTACTAGAAGGCTGGACCCTATGCCGTTTAGGAATCGTGGGCTACGCAGAACAATAATTGCGGTGAATCGGCGCCTGCGCGAGTTGGCAATGATTGCCAAGGGGCTGATGTCGACCGATCACCCGGTGATGGCTCACATCATTCCCATGCGCCGTTGCAATCTCTCCTGCGCCTACTGCAATGAGTACGACAGCACATCCAAACCGGTGGCGCTCGCCGTCATGCAGGAGCGTATCGATCACCTGGCGCGACTGGGCACCACAATTGTCACGATCAGCGGCGGGGAACCGATTCTCCATCCGGAGCTGGACGAACTGATCCGCTACATCCGGTCAAAAGGAATCATCAGCGGCCTGATCACCAATGGATACCTGCTGACCGCGGAGCGTATCCAGCGGCTCAACCGCGCCGGACTTGACCACATGCAGATCTCTATCGACAATGTGGTGCCGGACGATGTGAGCAAGAAAAGCCTGAAGGTGCTGGACAAAAAACTGCAGCTTCTGGCTGAATACGCCGACTTCCACGTCAACGTCAATAGCGTGGTGGGAGGCGGTGTCCACAATCCGCACGATGCCCTGGTAGTGGGAAGGCGTGCACGCCAACTGGGTTTTTCCTCGACCGTAGGCATCATTC
>JBEKQP010000096.1:0-15028 GCA_049519595.1 Candidatus Korobacteraceae bacterium
CGTGGAATTGCGAAAAAGCGGCAACCAGCACAGCGGTGGAAACCACGAAGGTTTGCAGACGACTGTTCAGTAACTTGTCTTCATGCTGGTGCAACTGCGTCAACTGTTCCCAGGCGGAGAAAACCTGCTTGCGGCCCTCCTCCGTCTGGAGCATGGCCCGTAGCTCTGGCGACGGCGACGGGTTCGTGGTGCTTGTGGAAATGTGACACGCTCCCAGACTGCCCGGCCTATTCTGCTCTCCCAGCTCGCCGCTTCGCAATCGTGGTGCCTGGATAAAGTGATGTCAGAGTTGGTTCCGCGACAGAGGAGATCGCCTCCGGTTCGCAACGCGGTTTGCGGGGCGTCCGCATGTCACAAAGCAAAGGCCACGCGCTCGGCGTGGCCTCGATTACAGCCGCTGACAGATTTTCATTGCCGCTTTATGCGGCTTTGGTAGTGACCTGGTGCGAGGTGGAAAGGGCAACATCGTATTGCTGGACCTTGGGATCGGACGCGCACAAGTTGCGAACCGATTCGACTATCTTGGGGTATTGTTCGCGCTGATAACGCTCGCCGTCCTGCCGGCTGTTCCAGAAGCTTATCGCCAGCACGCGGTTCTGATCGGATTGCGAGATCAATACGACCTCGTCCTTGAAGCCCTGCGTCTTCCTCATGATGGGCAGCACTTTCTCGTCAATCGTCTGGCAGAGCTCTTTCGCTTTGCCCTGTTTGGCTTCTAATTCGACGATGCGGGTAAACATAAGCAACAACTCCTTATGGTTGAAGTCCCGGCAACGCGCTCGCGCTTGCCGGAATCGGGGGTTGGCAAATTGGAAGGTGTTCCAGTCAAGCAAACGAAGCGTGCAGCCTAGCGCGAAAGCAGAGCCGCTTCAAGCGCAAACCAGAGTGGCAGCGGTCATTTCCATCCGGGTGAACCGCTGGGCAGAAACCAGAGCGGCAGCCGGATCGATCAAGCAGTTTGCGCTTCGTTGTTCGAGAGCACCTGGATCCAAGATGGGTATGGCGACGATTTCACATGCGCGTGGTCGTCGCCAATCCAGATCAGACAGTCACCTGACTTGTATCCGGGCGCGCACTTCCCGGCTGTCTTTCATTTTGGTGATGTGGACTTCAAAGTTCATCTTCGGAAGCAGTGAGGTGAGGGTGAAAACCCGGTAGCCGTCACCCGTGATCTCTGCCCGTCGGAACACTCCGGCATTGGTTTCAGCGACTTCTTTTTCGCCGCCAAGTTCATCGACAAACTGCTGGGCGCTATTTGCGCTTACCATTGGGTGCGAGCCTTTGCTGCTGCCGGAGGTAACCGCCTCGGCGGCGTAGGAGCGAACCAGCTTGGGCCAGTATTTTTCGAGCAGCTCGGTGCTGCCGAAGATGTCAGCCCACATGACCTCACCATTGACGGCAACGACGACCCCGACGGCTTTCTTCTGCTTCAGGTGGCGCAGCACCGCTTCGTAATCCTGCGTGATGGGAGCTGCCACCCGGTCCACCGTCTCCTGCACCGCGTCGTCCGCCATGACCCTGGCGTAAGAGGTCGTGCCGCCGAGAGCAGACGCCGAAGCCATCGGCACACTGGCGCTCATGCGGCCGGCTTTTTCGCGCACCTGGTCCCACACCATTGCCTGGCTCTTGGCGGCCATTGCCGGACGCCGGACGCTGGGCTGCGCCATCTGCGATTTCATCGAGCCGAAGTTGTTGCTGCTGCCCACCCAACGGCCCGGTTCGACGCAGAAGACACCGAGGTCTATCGCTTCCGGACTGGATGGTACGATCCGGTCTGCGCCGATGACTCGATCTTGTTTGCCGCCGGTAACAATCTCTCCGGCGAGCAGCAGCAGCGGGCGGCCCGATTTGTTGTAAAGCGCGAGCCGATTGACTTCCGCCGAGCCGCGCACGGGCAGTCGAGATCCCGGACGCACCATGCCTATCATTTGCCCCTGCTCGGTTACCACCACGGTTCCCGCGCGAACCCCTTCATCGAGGGTGATGAACCGCGCGGTTTCATAGTTGGTACCCGCCGTAACCGGGAAAATCGTCAGATTGCCGCTCGTGATCGGCTCCAGTACGCCGTATCCGGCTCCCGGCAAATTTGAACTCGACCCGTGTCCGTCCTTGCGCTGTCCCGCAACTTGCAGACAGGTAACCGAAATCAACAACAGAATCGCGACTAGACCGCGTTGCATAAATGTTTCTTTGAAGGGGCGGGGCTTTAGCCGTGCCGTCCAGGACCATAATTGCGCGGGCTTTATCCCCGGAGGAAATTGTCTATTCTTCATTTGTGCAACCGGTTCCAGCCCAAATTCGCGGAACGCATATCTCAGAAGAGAACCGGGCGTTAAAATCCGGCGGTGATGTTTCGCAATGCACCAGCTCTGAAACTGTTCAAGTACCGTGCGCCTGGCCATAGGGGCCTCCTTTAATTGGCTTCATCCTAAGAACGCGCACGCTTTGATTTCTTGCGCAGAATCTCTCACGGAATTTTGATAGCATCCGAACTCATGTCCTCGGATGGCAATCCGGTCGGCGTTCATGCCGCCCCGCTCGAACCCGGCGCATCGCCGCAACCGCGCGCTCCCGCCGCGCTGTCCCCGGCGGTGGCGGAAGCCGCGCATCGCTTGTATGCGCAGGCAAATGCCAGCCGGTTCGCGTTGTCCGTGCAGCAGTTTGTCGACATCCTCGCCGCGGTTTTGGCAAAGTATGCGAACGGCGCGAACGACACCGAATCCCTCGCGCTGCTCGAACTCCTGCGGGTTGAAGAGTTGGCGTTGGCACGCGCGTGTGCCGACGGCAATGCAGCGGCATGGGACGAGTTCCTCAACCGTTATCGGGCCAAACTCTACGACGCCGCCCTGGGCATTGCCCATGACGAAGCCACCGCGCGCGAGCTGGCCGATGGACTCTACGCAGAACTCTACGGGCTGCCGTCGGCGGATGGAGTGCGCGCCAGCAAGCTGAACTACTACATGGGGCGTGGCTCGCTGGAGGGTTGGCTGCGGACGGTGCTTGCGCAGGAGTATGTAAATCGATATCGCGCGCAGAAGCGTACCGTCAGCCTGGAAGAGCAGATCGAATCGGGCGTCAGCTTCGCGGCCGCGCCGACCGTATCGCAACCTGCGCCTGACATGCGCCTGGAGCGGGCAACGGCATCGGCGCTCGCCATCCTCTCCGCCGAAGAAAAATTCCTGCTCGTCGCCTACTTTCTTGACCGACAGACGCTGGCGGAGATTGCCAGCCAACTCCGGGTACATGAGTCCACCATCAGCCGTAAGATCGACCGGCTTACCAAGGCCCTGCGGAAAAGCATTCGAAAACAACTGCTGGCCCTGGGCATGAACCCGAGGCAGGCGGATGAGTGTATGAACGACGCTGAGGTAGGTGAACTCCAAATTGATGTGCGGAAAACTCTGGACCGGATTAGCGGAAGCTGTAGCTCCGGCGGTGATACTGCGGGTTATACCGACAGTGGAAGCGATTTAAAGCAAGAAACCGTCCTTCGTCCGTTCTATAAAGGAGATGATTCCAAACCGTGATGGAACCACTGCCAAAGCCGGTGAAGGTAGCGCTGGAAAACCTCAGGCAATCCGCCGGTCCGCACCCGGATGCGGATCTGCTGGCCGCGTTCCAGGAAGGCGCAGTAACCGCGCGCGAGCGTGAACGCCTGCTCGTCCACTTCGCCGCCTGCGCCCACTGCCGGGAGGTGGTGCGCCTTTCGCGTCCCGCACCCGAGAGTAAGCAGCAGGTCGTCGTTCCAGTGGCTTCTGGGTGGCGGCGCTGGCTGAACTGGGCCGCTGTGGCCAGCACTGTCGTCGTTCTGGTCAGTGTTGGCGCTATTTACCAGGCCCAGCATCATGGCGTAGAGCAAGCCAAGCGGCTGGCAGCGCGCAGCGACGCAAGCACCGCAGTGATTGATTCCTCTCCGCCTGCGACACCGGCCCCAACCGCTAATCTCCCGGCGAGGCAGGCGAAGAAAGCCGCTCCCCACTCCGATCAAGCCAAAGCAGCTGCCCCACCCGAACCCGTGGCCACCGCGGCGCCGCTCGACAGGCAACCTCCGCCATTGCGACAGAGCGAGGGATCAGCCGTTTTTTCATCGGCGGCGGCGGGAAAAGGAGCGCCCGACTTCGTTGCAGGCGGCAGCCAGACGGCCGCTCAAGCTGTATCGCCCTCGACGGTTGATCGGGGTCCCCGTCAAGCCCCGCTCGCTGGGGGGATTGGGGCGGCACACTCTGGGGCTAACAGCGAAATGAACTCCCGCGCTCAGGCGACGCCCCCTGCAACCAGTGGTTACCAGAACGATTCCCTAGCGACACGCTCGCAAGCAATGAAGGCGATGGGCACGGCCAGCGAGGCACAGCGCCAAACCGCCCGCCCGCACAGCCCTTCAGCGTTTGACTCTGCTGCGCCCGCTCGTCCGCAGTGGCGAATCTCACCCGCGGGCGAGTTGCAGCGCGCGATTGCGGGCGGCGACTGGCATACCGTGCTCGCTTCGGCGCACACGCAATTCCATGCGGTCGCGGTTGTCGGCAATGACGTGTGGGCCGGCGGCTCGGAGGCTAACCTGTTTCACTCCACCGACGGCGGTGCGAGTTGGACCCGGGTACCGCTCCCAAGCCCGGGAGCTGCTCCGACCATCACGCGGATTACATTTGATGACGCGCTCCACGGCACCGTCGCTGCGGACAACGCCACGACCTGGGCCACCACCGATGGGGGTCACACCTGGAGCCAGCGATAACTACACGTGTCAAGCGGCGGAAGGACTTTCCTCGGTGGAGACGGGGGCTGACTCCATCGTGGCATTCGACGTCAGCAGCGGCCAATCCTTGCGCAGGACATAGTCAAGCCACGCGCCAGCCATCTGCGAGGTAAGGATGGCCGCTAACACGAGCGTCGTGTAGAACTTCGGGCTGATGATCCCGGCATCCAATGCCACACTGGCCAGCACGATGCCCGGTCCGCCGCGCGCGTTCGTAGTGATTGCGAGATTGATCAGATCCAACCCACGGAACCCCGCGAATCGTCCCGCCAATGATACGGAAAGAATCTTGACGACGCAGCTCCCGATGAGGAACGTGCCGAGCATCCACAGCGACACGCCCCGAACCAAGTCGAGTTTCATCCCTACAAGCGCGAAGTACACAGGAATGAAGAACGCAAACGACACCTTTCCAATAGCGTCGAGAGCGTCCGAGAAGAGTCTGCGCTTCTTATGTACGACGGCGAACCCGGCCAGGAATGCCGCGAAAACGACGCTGACGCCAAGCGCCCCGGCGACCACGCAATACCCGAGCAGAACTGCCATCGCGTAGGCCACAGGCGAGTTCTTCGCAAAGACATTGAACCGTGATTTGCTGATTCGCTTTATGATCCGGGGAACGATCGTCAGCCCCAACCCAAAGAATCCAATCGTGGTGATCAGGTGATAGGACATTTCCCGTGGGTTGAGCACGGCTTTGCCCGCCATCGCCGTAGCCACAGCCAGCGCTAGCCATAGCGCGATATCTTCCAGCACGGCCACCCCGAGGACCAGTCGCGCAAAGCGGGTGTGGAGAATGTTCAGGTCTGCAAAGATCTTTGAGACCACTGGGACTGAGGTCACCGCGACGCCGACGGCCAGAATGATAATCAGAGAAACGCGGTTGCCATTAGGACCAGCTAGCACAGGCCGAATCAGCCGCGGACCCAGCACGAGCCCAAGTATGAACGGTATGCCCGTGCCCACGATGGCTAGCCAGCCAACTTCACGGCGCTCTTCGCGGCTGAACAGGTGACGAGTCTCCGCCCCAGACAGGAACATCAGCAGCAGCAAGCCGAGCCAGTAGACAAAGTTCAGAATATTTCCGTGATGCTCTGTCGCTTTCATCAGCCCTGAGGCGAACGGCAAGCGCCCGATTAGAGCCGGGCCCAATATGACGCCAGCCAGAATCTCACCGACGACCTTTGGCTGTCGCAATCGCACGAAGAGATAGCCGAGCAGATGTGCCAGCCCCACAAGAAGCAAGAGTACGAAGAGAATCGAGGTTAGATCGGAGTTTGACACCGTAGCGGCTCTCCCACCGCTTAGATGCGCTCTTAGCTGTGGCAGTCCACCACTACCGCCCGGTCGCCCTCCCAGCCGTTGGATTTCAACCACTCAAGCGGTGGCAGTTCAAGCGGTTGCACGCGCTTTTCATCGGGACCCCATGGTATGCGACGCTCTGAGCTGTACCAGCCTCGCACACCCAAACACACCGCGTAGAACTTGCCCTCGTACTGCTCGGCGGTCAAATTCGCCAGCAGAATGTCATCACCGTCATAAGGCTTCCACTCCGAAGGAGGCTTCAGGTGCGTTCCCTTGCCGTGGCAGCCGTTGCAACCGCCTAGGCTTTCCTGGTGTTCGCGCGTGGTGCGCGAGTAATCCATCTCTTTGACCCATTGGCTGGCATCAAGGTCGGCGTCAAACTTATGGGTCTCGATCGGCCCCGGCAACTCAATCCGCTTGCCCGTTCCGTTGCAGAGCACGCAGGTCTCGAAGTTGTCCGGGTCGTGCTCCGCGTCGTAACCATCGAGCAATCCGGTAAAGCGTCCGCCAACCACGTAGTAGTCGAATTCGAGATCGCGGTAGGGCGCCAGCACCTCGGCTACGCTAGAGTCTTGCGGAACGATGACGAGCACGGCTGAGTGCATGCTTGATTCCTTCCTTAGCTGAACTGGCTGCGGAAAACGCCCTTGATGTGCGCCAGCCGCTTCTCCAGCCTTTCGACCTCCTGCTCAAGGCCGAGTTCGCCAGCCAGTTGGATAGCGGTGTAGAAAGACTCCTTCGCGTCACTGTAATAGCCGGTGGCAGCGCTCGATGAGTGAGCCTTCTCGTAGAGGTCGTCGTAAGCCTGCTCGCCGCTCTGCTTGCAGATTTCCAGTTGCCGCAGTTTTTTTTCACGCTCTTCCGGAGTCATCTTCTAGTGCCGTCCTGTAACCATCGATATCAGGTAAGCCGGTTTCGCCCAAACTTGGCCCGCCCACTCTCAGCCTTGCATTCAAGAATCTAGACTCGCCGGCGTTGTGACGCAATACTTTCCGATTCAGTAGAATGGAGCGGGCTCGTGGAGTTGGAACCGCGCCACCTCTGAAACAACCCGGTGACATGAATTTTGCCCGGGTTTTTGCTATGTTTCCACCAATTGTGCGAAAGTGCCTGATAGTCAAAGGAGCCGCAATGAAATTGCGAGTTAGTTCGTGGATGTTTATTTTTGCCATGATGATGCTGACCGTGGCCGCTGCCGCGCAGAATGCCCCTGCTCCGGCGCCGCCGAATGCGCCCGCCCCCGCGCTGAAGACGCCGCTGGAGAAGCGGAGCTATGCGTTGGGCCTGAATATCGGCGGGCAGATGCGGAAGGAATCAGTGGAATTGGACCCCGCTCTACTTCTCCAGGGGCTCAAAGATGCCATGGCCGGCAACCAGCCCCTCATGACCGACGACGAGGTCCGTGCGGCCCTGGTTGACCTGCAAAACGAGATGAGGACCAGGCAGGCCCAGATCCAGAAGGAACTAGGCGCGAAGAACAAGCAGGCGGGTGAGGCGTTTCTGGCTGAGAACAAGAAAAAAGAAGGAGTGGTGACGCTGGCCAGCGGATTACAGTACAAGGTTCTGAAGGCCGGAGAGGGGAAAAAGCCCACCGCTGAAGATACCGTCGTCTGCCAGTACCGCGGCACTTTGCTCGACGGTAAGGAATTCGACAGCTCTTATAAGCGCAACCAGCCGGCGACCTTCCAGGTCAACCGGGTTATCAAGGGATGGACCGAAGCGCTTCAACTCATGCCCGCTGGATCGAAGTGGCAATTGTTCATTCCACCCGATCTGGCCTACGGCGAACGTAGCCCTAGTCCTGACATTCCGCCGGACTCCACGCTCGTTTTCGAGGTGGAGCTGGTTTCGATCCAGCCCAAGTCTTGACCCGCTGGTTCACGTCCCGCCCAATCACCCCGGCGAGGCTCTGCTCGCTGGGGTAACTGGGGCTGAAGCGGAAGACCTTCGCCCAAACGGCCCTACCGCCCTCTGGAAGAATTCCATACGCGCGCTCAGCGGTTCATGTCACAATTGCTAGAGCCTTTTTCATAAATAGCTCTTTGAAGGGGCGTGGCGTACATGACAGCTCTTCACTACGGGCTTAATGCCTGGGGTGATACATCATTCCAGTCTCAAAAGAGTTCATGTCAGCCGTGCCGCCCAGAGCCCGAGACCAATCTTACGAAAGGTGTGCCTGTGAACATTGATAGCTCCGGGATGCACCTATTCTTAAACTATTAGGAGAAGCATGAAGGTCCTTTTAATCAGTGGCAGCCCAAAACCAAACGGAAACACCGCTCAACTGTTGCAGGAGTGCACCAAGGTCATTCAAGAGGCTGGTGTAGAGGCGGAAATTGTTTCATTTGCCGGCATGAAGATCGAGGCGTGCATCGCCTGCGGAAAGTGTTCCAAGACAGGCGAGTGCGGTCTCGACGACGGGCTCAACGAGATCATTCGGAAGATCAAGCAATCCGATGGCTTGATTGTGGGCGCTCCGGTTTACTTCGGAACCGCCCGTGGCGACGTGATGTGCGCTTTGCAGCGGATCGGCTGCGTTTCCCGGAACTCCGACAAGTTCCTCGGCGGCAAGGTCGGCGGACCTATTGCGGTTGCGCGGCGCGGCGGGCAGACGCTCACGCTACAGGAAATGCTGATGTTCTTCCTGATCAACGATATGATTGTGCCGGGATCGAGCTATTGGAACATGGTGTTCGGCCGGAATCCGGGGGAAGCGCTCAACGACGAAGAAGGCGTCGCTACCATACGCCACTTTGCCGCCAATGTCGCCAACCTGGTGAAGAAGCTCCAGCCTGCAACCGGGAATTAGCGCGGTTCGGAAGGTGTGCTGTTCACGCTGGAGTCGGGCGGCCACACCTTCCTGTTGTCGACTGAAGGTTGTTGCGAAACGGGGCTGCTAGCGCGATTCTCCGTTAGGTGTATCCGGAAATATCAGGTGTCATGGCGAGCTAAGTCGTGCCATGACATCCTCTTGAGAATTTGGGCACACCAACTTGTCTAATGAGTCGGGAAAGTGATCCGCGGCTTTGCCTCCCGCTTACTTGTCGCCAGTGCCCGCTCGTACAAGCTCAACCTCGCCTCGTCGTCGGCTTTCTTGTCGGGCGGAAGTAGCGTGATTGCCAGGGTTTGTGTCGTCACCGCTTTTTCGAACTGTTCATCCGTATAGTAGGCTGCGGCCAGGGTGGACAGAAACACCGGGTTGTACTTGTACGCGGCCACAGCCTTTTGGGCGTAGTCCAGCGCCGCGCGGGGATTACGAAGATCCGGATTTATTCCCAGGTAAATGACGGCTAGATTGTTCTGCGCGCTGGCGTAACCCTTATCGGCAGCCTTGCGGTACCAGTAAATCGCCTGGGTCACGTCCTGCTCCAACCCGCCACGGCCCTTCTCATACATCAGGCCGAGATAATTCTCCGCTGATTCGTCATCCTTTTCAGCCGCCTTGCGAAACCAACTCACGCCTTGCGCATCGTCTTTCGCCATTCCCCCGCGGCCGTCCAGACACATCAGCCCCAAGTTTCTCATCGCATTTGCTTCGCCCTGGGCGGCTGCCTTGCGATACCAGTTCACGGCTTGCACATCGTCTTTCGCCAACCCGCCGCGTCCCTCTTCGTACATCCATGCCAGAAAGGTTTCAGAGTTCACCTGCCCTTGGTCGGCCGCCTTGCGAAACCAAACGGCTGCCGCGGCCTCGTCCTTCTTGAGACCATCGGTCGCCAACAGGTAGGCCCGGCCCAGCAGAAACTGTGCCAGCGCCTCACCGTTTTCCGCCCGTGTCCGCAACTCGGCGAGCCCACTCACGTCGCTGTCCCCGAACCCGAAGCAAGCAAGTACAAGAATCGCCAACACCAGTGAAACCGATCGCCTCATCATTTGCGAGCCTCTCCAGATGAATGCCGGGGCGGCGGCGCCATTTTCCGCGTCGCAGCCGTGAAGTTTGTAAGCAGGTTCTCACTACATTCTAGACCAGTTTTGCAAAAGATATACCCCATCGCGACCATCTCAGCGGCTGGTGCCGACTCTGCTGTCCACCTTCCAGCCCACCTCGCGGCGCAAACCGTCCCCGCGGGAGGCAATGTGGGGAAGCGTGACTGGAAGCGTCCCTTGCACCGCAATCTCACCGAATATAGCCTTCACCGCGCTGATTTCCGATACCGTCGCCGTCGAGTAGAGGCAAAGATAATTCTGTACTTCCGGATAAACGCTTGCCATGTATGGGCTCCCCATGGCCAACACAACCGTCTTGGCGCCGGCACTTTTCAGAATCGCTTTCAGCAGGTCTCCGCTGCTCTGTTCCATGCCGAGTCCCCCATCGGCTCCGCGTGTCATGCGCCTCGGAACCGGGACGATGTAGACCGGTGCGATCACCACCTTCGCCTTTCGAACCGCCTCCAATATCTCCGGAGAAAGCCATGCCGCGCTGGTCTCGTCGACGTAATACACGGTTGCCAGCGGCAGCCGGGCAAGCAGCAGGCGATCAAGCATTCGCCCGGAATCGCCGCGCGCGTCATCCGTAAAAATCACCGTCACAACGTCATCTTCGCCGGCCATGCTCTTGCCGCCCGTCACTCCGCCGACGGCGGAACTCCTCAGCGGAAGCACCCGCCCGTTGTCGCGCACCAGGGTTACGGCGGCGTTCGCTATCTGCTGCGCGATGGCCTGATTTTCCGGCCTGCCGACCGTTTCGGAGAGGGCATCCAAATTCACCAGACGCGATTTGTTCAGTTTGAGCGCGGCCTTGGCCCGCAGAATCTTCAGCACCGAGTCGTCGATCCGGCTCTCCGCGATCTCTCCGCTTCGCACCGCCTCCACCACGCCTCGATAAGAATTCTCCAGGTCCCCAGGAGCTACGAGCATGTCTTCGCCCGCCTTCACCGCCTCGACCGCCACCCGCGCCGCCGCGTTGGCTGGGGACAGCTTCGCGAACAACGACATCAGCGCGCCCATGTCCATCGCGTCGGTCACCACCAGCCCGCGGAATCCCATCTGCCCTTGCAACACCTCTTGAATCATGCGAGGCGAAATGCTTGCCACCCGCTTGCTGTCCGGGTCCAGGGCGGGAGCACTTACGTGAGCCATCATGATGCTGTCGACACCGGCTGCAATGGCGGCGCGGAACGGTGCCAGCTCCACTTTGTTCAAGTGTTTCGCGTTGCCGCTCACGCTGGCTGCCGCCAGGTGCGTATCCGTCTGCGTGTCGCCGTGTCCTGGAAAGTGTTTCGCTGTCGTCAGCATCCCTGTTCCCCGGGCGCCGGCGATGTAGGCAGCCACTAATTCGCAGGTTTCATCAACGTCTTCTCCAAAACTACGCGTGTTGATGATCGGATTCAGCGGGTTCGAATTGACGTCGGCCACTGGAAAGAAGTTCCAGTGCACCCCAACGGCGCGCGCTTCGAGGCCCGTGATTCTGCCGAACAGGAAGGCGAAATCCTTGTTGTGGGTCGCCCCAAAGGCCATGGCTTGCGGGAAAACTGTCCCCCCGTTCAGCCTCATGGGCAAGCCGCGCTCGAAATCGGCGGCAAAGATCAGCGGCAGCTCAGAATCGCGTTGCAGTTGGTTGGTCAGTGCCGCCATCTCGTACGGACTGCTCTTTTTCAGCAGCGATCCGTCCCACGGGACGGTCACACCGAAGGCTCCGATATGGAACCGGCGCATTGTGTCCCGCAGTTGCAGGTACTCGGGACCATTCACGTTCAGGAACCCGGAGCGCGCCCAGATCATGAACATCTGGCCGACCTTCTCCTCCAGCGACATATTGTTCAACGTGTTACGCGCCCATTGCTCGCCTTCCTGGTCCACCCCTGCGCCTTGTGCGCGCTCGCCGGTCAACCCTGGCGCTTGCCCGAAGGCGGATTGCGCCACCAGCAAGCCGAGCAGGAAAAAAAGCAGAACTCTGCGCATGCGCCAACAATAGCAGCGCGCGATGCCAGCAGCAATCAGCGAAGTACCGCAGAGAGCCCCAAATTATGTCTTTCCCGTCAGGGCAGGGCTACTCAGGACTCGGGGACAGCTTCCGATTCTAGCGATCTCTTGTTGGGTGGGCTTTCGGAATGCTGGGTGCGCCACGCCCGCTTTTGGCTGACGTGGGACTTCCGGGTAAGTTGAATGCTGCAAAGCGTTTTTGCGCGCCAGAGGTTGCGCGCAACACATTGCGCTCCTAGCGCAGCTCCTTCCAAGGCATCGCGAGAACGCCTGCGCCAACGATTGCAGGCGAGCTGCCCGCGCCATTGAACTGCCAGCTCTGCGTCCCGTCTGCCTGCGGCCCTGCGGAGCTGCCAACCGCTTCCGCCGTCCGAAGTTGCACGTCATGAGCCAGCAATGTCTGCTCGCCGAAGAAGCGAATCTCCGCCTTGGCGATAAATGCAGTCTGCAACCACATTCCCATCACCTGTGAGAATTGCATGGTGATTTCCACGCGCTTTACCCACCAGGACGGAGTTTTGAGAGGAGCGCCTTCGACCCGCCGCACGTTAAAGTTCTCCGCATCGATCCACGCCCGGCCGCGAATCAGATCCTTGCGGTCGCTGCGCGGAGTGAGACTCAGGACGAAGCATTCATGCCCTTCCTCTGTCTCCGTGCCGAGCAACTTGAAGCTGTAGTTTTCCTCGGTGAGGGCCACTTCTCTCCAGGATGGTGCCATCTCCGCCTCGTGCTCCAGCACCCGGCGAACTACCCACTCGCCTTTGCCGCCTCCAGAGGTGGCGCGAATTGCATACTCTTTGGTGCCAGGGGGAGAGTAGCTGACCTCGGCCTCCACGTGTGAGTTGCTCTCCGGCTTCTTGCCATTTACCAGCTCATAATTTCGCACAACCGTGTAAGAACGCGCCGCCAGATGATTTTCCTGTTGGGTATGAGCGAGGCGCTCGACGATTTCGGCCAGGGTGGGTGCATTCCTTTCATTAGAAGCCACTTGCGTCGCCGCGCCCTGCTTGGCCAAACATGCGCAGAATGCAACCAGAACTCCCAGCCAGATCGCACCCCATCCTTTGGACTTTGACTTCACAGCGCCTCCACCTTGACTCTGGCAATTACCTCGCCAACAAAACCGAACCCACGCCGAGGGGATCGGGAGATAATGCTTTCCCGGATGTGGAAAGATTCTCTCCAGTGCTTCCCCTTGTATTGTTGATAGATGCATTCGAGAGCCGGAAGAGAGGTTCCCGCCGGCAACTTGACACCAACACTTTTGCGGAACGGTTTACAGTTGATGCCCCATATCTGTCCGGTTTTGGCGGATATGGGTCCCGTCGCGCTTGCGGGGCGGTCCACATCTGCCGCAAGTTTAAGAAGCCGCACCACCCGTTTCCTTCGTGTGGTTAAATCAGGGACGAACTATAACCCCAAATCGTTGACCGGGAGAAACGATGGCGCAGGTCAGCCGGGCAATCAAGCGAACCTTTCTCAAAGCGTGTCCACCGCGCTTAAGAGCTGCGCTGTTGAATTCGCATCCGAACCTGCGGAAAGCCGCGCTCGAAGGGCTCTGTTTTGTCTTTCCCGACTATTATTCCGGCATCGCCGTGAATATTGATACCCGCTACAAAGTCGAGCGCATCATGTGGTCGGGCAGATACGAGCCTCCGCTTTGCGCCTTCCTGGAATCGCGCGACACCGCGGGATGGGTATGCTTTGATATCGGAGCCAATGTCGGAGCCATCGCGCTGGTTCTTGCCAAGCGATGCGGGCCCGACGGGCGAGTCTATGCCTTCGAACCGGGGCCTCCCACTCTCGTCCGTTTGTTGGAGAACCTTAAACTGAACCCGGAGCTTGCGGCCATAACCGAGGTCATCGCAGCGGGCGTAGCGGATTTCGCCGGAGAGTTGTTGTGGGCCGAGGAAGCGGAGAACCCGGGCAATGCATTGTTGTCTTCCGCAGGCACCCACCGCGTTCCCGTCCTCACCGTGGACGATTTTGTCCGCGAACGCGCTATCGATCGTATCGACCTGATGAAGATCGACGTGGAAGGAATGGAACTCAAGGTCATGCAGGGGGCGCGCGACACCCTGTTGCGGCTCCGCCCGATTCTTTACTTTGAGACCCTCCCGCGCTACACCGAGTCCACAGCCGGAGCGAGCTTTCAAGACATGGAGCGGTTTCTGGTCGGCGAGTGCGGATACGCACTCTACCGCATCGCCCCCGATGGCACTCTCCTTCCGTCGGGAGGCCGCGGCCATGGCGGTTACACCGTCGCTGTGCACGCAGGTAGAAGTTAGAGCTAGAAAAAATACCGGCGGTTACTTCTACCGGCTAAGGTCTGGTGGCGCACATTTGCGGAGCCGCAGGCGGAGCTAATGTGGGGCTGCTCCGCTTTCCAAAAAGCACACTCGAACGCGTAAAGTCCCGAACTGTCCCGCATTGCCAAAAGAAGGCAAATATGGGCCCCCGCCCCTCGACGTCAACCAACGGTCTAAGCCGCTGGGCTCTCCGCCGCTTTTCCCATGAAGCTGCTGATGGTCTGCTTCAGTTGCGAATCGACTTCGTCGGCTATGGCCATCACGTCGACGAGCAGTAGGCTGAAATCCACGGTGCTCAGGTTGTTCTGTAAGGTCTGGAATATGCTGACCTGCAAGATGCGAGATTCCTCGACCATCATCGGAATCGAATAGCCCTGTGAGTGGCGAACTTTGCCATGCTCGACGGCAGCTTTCGACACCGCTTTCGTCCCGAGATTTCGCGGTACCCGCAGTCGGCGAACAAGTTCCTGAAGCAGCTTCGGAAGGTGCCCTGTACGCTGCTCGGTGCTGAGTGGCACACAGGTAAGTTCGCCCTCGCGCTCAACTCGACGCAGCCAATCAGCGATGGTGGCCGAGGCATCGCGTTCCAGTATGGTCGCCACTCGTTCTGCGGTTGTCGGCTTTCGTTCCTCGCGTTTCTCCAACTTCTTACGAATGAGTGCGACAAGCATAGGCGGGTCCATCGGTTTCACGAGAATTTCGTCTGCTTGGATCAAAATCGCATCCATAGCCTGTTCCA
>JBEKQP010000097.1:0-14896 GCA_049519595.1 Candidatus Korobacteraceae bacterium
CATAAACTATGGACGCCAACCAATCGAGAGCCTACGTCCTGCCACCAGGACCAACCAAGCAGACAGGCCGCATCCTCAACCCCATATTGTGGCAAATCATAAATGTGTTTTGACCCTGGCGAAAAAAAAATTGGCTGCCGGGTCCGAAACCTGAGCAGCAGCATGGCAGCCTGCCCGCACGGATTAGCCAGCTCCAAAAGACCGGCGGCGGCCGGCTCCCCGGCAAGCCAGCCGTCGGCTTGTTAGGGTGGCCGGCACGCGCTGCAGTTGCTGGGCCAGGAGCCCGAGTTTCACGAAAGGTGTACCCCTGAATCGTTTGCCGGGAACCGTCCCGGGCTCCAGGGGGACACCTATTCTGAAACTGCTCCGCTGCTCCGCTACTACTTCTTCCGAACCCAACCCGGTGTTCTCCGGGGCTACGCTGATTTGAGGACCATTTCCTGAATCTTCGTCACGATCTCAGGATTCGCCAACGTACTTGTGTCGCCGGGCTCCTTGCGATTGGAAATAGCAGACAATACCCTTCGCATCAGCTTGCCGGATCGAGTTTTCGGCATATCCGGAACGATGGTCACGCTTCTCGGCCGTGCAATCTTGCCGATATGCGTTTCAAGGGCCGCGATTACCTTGTTCCTGATTTCGTCACTGGGCTCGAAACCAGGCTTCAGCGACACATAGACGTCAGGCACTTTGCCTTTAATCTCGTCCGCAACGGGGATAACCGCCGCCTCCGCTATTTCATCGACCATGAGGCACGCTGACTCGAGCTCTTTCGTTCCCAAGCGGTGGCCGGCTACGTTGATGACGTCGTCCACTCTGCCCAAGATGCGGAAGTAGCCGTCGGCAGCCAGTACTGCGCCATCGGCGGCAAAATAGGGCCAATCGTGCCAGCTCTTACTGTTGCGGTCGCGGCAATACCTGCTGTAGTACTGCTTTACAAAGCGGTCGTTGTCACCCCAAATGGTCTGCATGATGCCCGGCCAGGGATTCCTGATGCAGATATTGCCAGCCTTGCTGGACCCTGCTTTGAGCTCGTTGCCGTCCTCGTCGTAAATGGCTGGATAGATGCCCGGCATCCCTGGTCCGGCGCTGCCCGGTTTCATGGGATCCAAGGCTGGCTTCGTGCTACAGAGGAAGCCGCCATTTTCCGTCTGCCACCAGGTATCGACGATCACGGCTTCGCGTTTCCCGACAGTGTTGTAATACCAGTGCCAGACAGTCGGCTCGATCGGTTCGCCCACCGTGGTCATATGCTTGAAATGATAGTTGTATTTCTTCGGCTCGTCCGGTCCCGCCTTGCGTAGCATGCGAATGGCAGTGGGTGACGTGTGGAAGATGTTCACGTTGAGGCGTTCGGCGATACGCCACACCCGGCCGGCATCCGGATACGTCGGTACACCCTCATAGATCACGCTACTGGCGGCCAGCGCCAAGGGGCCGTACACAATGTAAGAGTGGCCGGTAATCCAGCCAATGTCGGCCATGCACCAATAGACGTCCTCAGGATGAATGTCCTGAATATATTTCGAGGTGCCGGCAACATAGGCCAAATAGCCGCCCGTCCGGTGCTGGCAACCCTTCGGCTTACCGGTGGTGCCGCTGGTGTACATCAGGAACAGAGGAGCTTCCGCGTCCATGGGCACCGGCTCGACTCGCTTGCCCCGAAAGTCCTTCAGCAGCTCATTGATGAAATAGTCGCGACCCGGGACCATCTTTGCTGCAGAACTATTTTTCCCCGGAAAACGTTGCCAAACCAGAACCTTCTGCACTACATGCCCGTCTTCCCGGGAAGCGGCCAGCGCAGGCTCGACGCTCACGGACTTATGGTCGATCAGGCTGCCATTACGGTAATAGCCATCCATCGTAATCAGGACGTTACTGGCGGAATCCGCGGCTCTTCGCCCGCAGGATTCTCCGCTGAAGCCGCCGAATACGACCGAGTGGATCACGCCCAGGCGAGCACAGGCCAGCATCGTGACCGGCAGTTCCGGGGTCATCGGTAGATGAATGGTCACGCGATCGCCGGCCTTCAGCCCTGCGAAATCACGCAGCAATGCCGCCATTTCGTTCACTCGAACCCATAAATCCTGGTAGGTAACTACCTCAGGAGCGTCGCCCTCGGGTTCAGGCACGAAGATGATGGCAGCCTTGTTCTTGTACTTGTCCAGATGGCGGTCAACGCAGTTATAGCTGACGTTGAGCTTTCCGCCCACGAACCATTTCCAGAACGGCGGGTTGCTGCTGTCGAGCGTGGTGTGCCAGTATTGGTCCCAACTCAGCAGGTCAGCGTATTCCCGGAAGCATTCCGGAAAGTTCTTTTCGCTGAAGCGCTGCGTGATCGAGGGGTCCGTCAGATTCGCCTGACCGATAAATTTTGGCGTCGGGTAGAGGAACGCCTCCTCTTTCCAGTGAACTGCTATTTCGGCTTCCGTAGCTTGGACAGTTTCAAGTTCAGCAGCCTTGATTTCAGCCGCTATATCACGAGTATCATTCGCCATAGTAACGATCTCCATTCTTGTCTTTCTTCGATATTTTGCCAACTACGCCCAAATTAGGATGAGGCGGTTGCCGGGCCGATCCGCGACCCGCCATGTTTATGGGAGATAGTCGAGCCGCCCCCTCTGCGGAATGGCTCTTCCGCCGCCATGTCCACAGAAGGGCAGGAAACGTTATCCGTGGGACAATCCCCCGCGTCGCGCCGGAAATAATTCCTCCATTACGACGCGACCCTCACCAGGTTTTCCGCCGCAGCTTTGGGCGCAGCGGGTCGTTTAGCTAGCATTTCGCAGACCAGAGCCACTGCGGCGAGCGCGGCAGCCCACATGAACGCGCCCTTATAGCTGTGGGTCTGGGTGTAAAAATAGCCGCCAATGCGCGGGCCAATGATGCCAGCCACCCCCCAGGCGGTGAACAGCAGGCCGTAGTTGATGCCTGCGTTCTTGGTGCCCCAAAAGTCGGAGCAAGCCGCGCCGTTCACCGACAACTGCGTTCCGTAGCACCAGTAGATTACGAACACGATCAGGAATAGGGCGACGACATTGTTGCCCACCATGTATAGAACGGGCATCCCGATCATGGAAATGCCGATCATCAAGCGCAGCACGTTAATGCGACCTAGCGCGTCTGACATCCAGCCCGACAAAATGCGTCCCGAAGCGTTACCCACCGCTCCCACCACCAGCCCCATCGCCGCCAGCGATGTGCTGGGAATGCCCACGCTCTTGGCGAAAGGAACCAATTGGCTGATCACCATCAACCCGGCAGAGCAGCCTAGCGCGTAAGCCACCCACATGAAATAAAACGCTGGGGTTTGCACCATCTCGCCTGGCGTGAACTCATAGGTAGTCGCGGCCGACTTCGATGCAGGCGCCGGTGTCCAGCCCGCCGGGCGGTAACCGGCTGGCGGGTTCTTTAGCAGGAAAGCCCCGAAGACCGTCATCACCAGGAACATTGCCCCCAGAATTTGGAAGCTCGTCCGCCAGCCATACACCGGCAGCAAATAGCTGGCCGTCAGCGGACCAAAGATGGCGGAGCCGCCGCCATAGCCGGCTACGGCAAGACCCACGGCTAGACCGCGGCGATCGGGGAACCATTTGGCCATCACCGGGATCGGCGTGGCGTAGCCGAAGCCGTTGCCCAGTCCTCCAATGACCCCGAAACTAATAAACAAATACGTGAGGCTGGTAGTGTAGGCACACAAGAAGAATCCCAGGCTCACCAGGATTCCTCCCGTCAGGGAAATGGGAAAGGGACCGATCTTATCCTGGAGCCGCCCTGCCAGAATGAAAGTGAGGGCAAACACCACCACCGCGATGGTGAAAACTGTGGAGGTGTCGGCGCGCTTCCAGCCAAATTCTTTTTCCAAGGGACCGACAAACACGCTCCATGCGTAAAGACTGCCAAGGGCCAGGTTCATCGAGAGCCCGCCCAGGACCCGCCACCATCGACTGATGCCGGGTTGTTGATTCGCTGCTAATGTGCTGCTCGCCACGGGTGATCTCCTCTTCGTTCCTTTTGCTCGTATGTTTTCTTAATCGCTTGCGCGTGCTGGTGAATTCCAACGCTTCACGTCGATCCCGGGGGTGTCCGTCTCGTGATGCCTGGTGACATGGCTCCTCCTCTATATTTTCCCGTTTGGGCCAATCGATAACGACTGCGTATGACCTTGCGCATCCGCGAAAAACGGACATGAAACGGCATTACCGCCAGTTTTCGCCCTTGCCAGCTTCGGAGTGCCACCCCGAGGTCTTAATCATTTTTTTGTTTAAAAATTAGAAACCGCACGAAAATCTCGGCGCCTTGTAGTCCGCCATCTAGACCGCAATGCCTTTATCCCTAGAGATTCTCGCTTGCTATACAGACCAGCCTGTCCCCACATGCTCGATCTGCCGTGTGAAACAACCCCCGCAAGTCTTGCACTTGCGAACAATTGCACTACTTGGGAAGGTACCATGCCACAAAATCGAGGAAAATAACAGAAAAAACTGAAAGGCAACTACTAGGAAGCATAAATGCGACATTGGGATGCGCCCTAACGCAGAGTACTGCGAAAGAATCAGATTTAACTCCATCGACATCTATATAGAACTTAGGTGGCAATCCCGCCCGAGGCGGTTGACTTTTCAATCGGGACTGACAGCATCTCTGGCCTGCACTCGCGCAGCCCATGAAAATTTTCTTTTCAACAGGTTGAAATCGATCTCTAATAGCTGTCACAGCAACATTGTGATATAAATCACTCAGAGGCAGCTCACGACAGTGAGTACCGGGTTTGGCAGCTGCATATGCGTGTGCAGCATGGAACTTCCGAGGCAGGCCAAAAGTGGCGCACGATCTTCGAGGCGAACATGTATCAGACAGGTTCGAAGCTGTATTCGCCCGATCCCCCGCGCACAAGTTTGGCAACTTTTATGCCTCTAGCCCCCGGTCATCGTCCGCGGAACTGGAAGCTGCGGTCATAGCATCAATCTTCTGACGTCGGAGGGAAGAGTGGGTTCACCGTACGGTCTTGAACTGGTTGAGAATTGCCTGATCTGCAAATTGCGCACCGACAGTTTTTTCTGCGGATTGCCCAAGACTTCGTTGGAAGCCTTCGAGAAAATCAAGTTTACCGCCGCATATCCCGCAGGCGCCGTCCTGTTTGTGGAAGGCCAGGGACCGCGCGGTATTTATATGCTTTGCAAGGGTAGAGTTAAACTTTCCACCACTTCCAGCGATGGCAAAACGCTGATCCTCAAGATCGCCCAACCCGGAGAACTGCTCGGCTTGCATGCGACCGTGTCCGGAACTCCGTACGAAATTACGGCCGAAACCGGCCAGCCCTGTCAGTTGAACTTCATCAAGCGCGACGATTTCCTGCGCTTCCTGCAACAACATGGCGATGCCTGTCTGAAGGCAGCACAACATCTCAGCCGCGACTGTCAATCGGCCTACCAGCAGATTCGCTCTCTTGGCCTGTCGCACGGCGCTCCAGAGCGCCTCGCCCGCCTGTTGCTTGAGTGGTCTCACGGAGAGGGCGCGGATGCGGACGGAATGCGGGTGAAGGTGGCCCTCACCCACGAAGAAATCGCTCAGATCATTGGCACTTCACGAGAAACGGTGACGCGTACCCTGGCTGATTTCCGCAAGAAACAGATTGCAATTCTCAAGGGATCTACTCTGCTGATCAAGAACAAGCCCGTGCTGGAGCGATTGGTCGGCGCTTAGAGCAAGACCAGTGATGATGTGTCTCGAAGTCAGAGCACTCCGGTCCGCACACTCCCCAACAGCCTGCTAGAGCCCCAACACCATTCGTACGCCCTCCGGGGCTTGTCACTCCATACCCCAACTTTCCTCGGCTATCTGCCCCGGCACGCGCAACTGCGGCGCGGGCTGAGGTCCCCATCTCGGTTGGGGCGACCATCTTCTGCCCACGGCGCAGACTGTGGCTGACCACGCCCGAATACGGGGTTTGGAGATTAGTAATTGTCTCAATTTCCCAAAATGAAACCTCAATATTAAGCGTTGCAAATTTAAGCTATACGCAAATAGCTATCTATAAAAGTTGCATTTACCAACATATTTATATCCAGCGACGCCTGAATAGTTAAATTTTTAAGCATTATTACGATGTACATCACAGGATAAAGATTTCGTGCTCACGTTGTGTGGTGATTTGCATCACCGCAACGGTTCGGTCTAGGCCGCAAACTGCATAGCGCGTGAAGTCTACTTTTATTCGCAATGTGGTTAGCTGGTTTGAGCAAGGCAGTCTTATTCGCATTTCTGGAAGTACGCCAAATTTTGGCGAAAGCAGTTGGCTAGGCCGCTCCTGACAACGACCTGCCGCGGCGATATTCGGAAGAACGAAGCGACCGTTGTAAAGCAGGACTGAACCTTATTAATCCGGGTGGCATGTGAGATTGGGGACGCAAATCAGAAAGATCGGCGTTGGGCCAGCGATAACCCACGCGCAATTCTGGATAGCAGCCCTTATATTTTTCTGTAACGCAGCTCGCGATCTCACTTCCCTGCCCGCAATTCCGGAATTCTTGACCTGTGGAACTGGCGAGTGCCACCCCGAAAGACGTAAGAGCCTCGTCTGCCGCGGGTTCGGTGCCACCGCTCCCGACGGTCGCTCCGTGCCGAAGTGGAGAAGCTATGAGTAAGTCTCTCTTGTACGACGCCACAATGTGCATTGGCTGCAAGCAGTGCGAGGCAGGTTGCGCAGAACAGAACCATCTGCCCTACAACGACCAGATTGCGGCTGAGCAGGTGACCTCGGACCACAAATTCACTACGGTCGTCGC
This sequence comes from Candidatus Korobacteraceae bacterium, assembly GCA_049519595.1. GTDB lineage: Bacteria > Acidobacteriota > Terriglobia > Terriglobales > Acidobacteriaceae > CAWBRT01. The sequence continues at coordinate 6,789 of JBEKQP010000097.1, forward strand.
CAAACAGGAAAAGTTCATGCGGCGGCTTTGCATGCACTGCCAGGATCCTGCGTGCGCTTCGGTCTGTCCTGTGGCTGCTCTGCGCAAAACGCCCGCCGGGCCAGTGATTTACGAAGAAGCCCGCTGCATGGGTTGCCGCTACTGCATGGTGGCCTGCCCGTTTGGCGTGCCAAAATACGAGTGGTCTAAAGTGCTTCCCAAGGTACAGAAGTGCATCATGTGTCCGGACCGCCTGGCCGTCGGCAAGCAGACAGCCTGTGCGGAAGCCTGCCCTACGGGCGCCACCAAGTTTGGTGAGCGCGACGAACTCATTCGTGAAGCCCAGGATCGGATTCGTGCGAATCCCTCGAATTATGCTCCGCACGTCTTTGGTATCGAGGAAGTCGGTGGAACCTCCGTGCTGATGCTTTCGGGGATACCGTTCGATCAATGGAACATGCGGCTGTCTGACCTGCCGAGCGATCCGCTGCCGCTTTACACCTACAAGGTGCTTTCGCGGATTCCCGACTTCGTTCCGCTGGGCGGAATCGTGCTGGGGGGAGTCTGGTGGATCACTCACCGCCGCGACGAGGTGGCCGAGGCCGAAGCCGCCGAAAAGGCTGCGAAAGAAGCCGGCAATAAGAACGGAGGCGCGCGATGAAGTTCAAGTTCACATTCTGGAAGCTTGTGTTCGCCGTCATCATGGTCCTGGGCGGCTACGCGACGGTTATCCGCTTTACGCAGGGGCTGGGCGCCTCCACCAACATGAGCGACCAGTATCCCTGGGGCATCTGGATCGGCTTTGACGTGCTCTGCGGCGTAATGCTCGCGGCCGGCGGCTTCACCCTGACCGGCGCGGTTCACATCCTCAACGTGAAGCGTCTGGAGCCGATCGTACGGCCAACGGTGCTGACCGCTTTTGCCGGGTACCTGCTGGTTTCCGTGGCGCTAATGTTTGACCTGGGCCGGCCCTACCGCATCTGGCATCCGCTCGTCATGCGCAATCCACACTCGGTGATGTTCGAGGTGGCCATGTGCGTCATGTGTTACACGACGGTGCTGGCGCTGGAGTTTTCACCGATTGTGCTGGAGCGCTTCAATCTCAAGAAACCGCTGAAATTCATCAAAGCGGCGTTGGTTCCGCTGGTCATCCTGGGCTGCATCCTTTCGACGCTGCACCAGTCTTCGCTGGGGACCATGTACCTGATCATGCCGGAGAAGCTGCACCCCTTCTGGTACAGCCCGCTGCTGCCGGTATTCTTTTTCATATCGGCGATCGCGGTTGGCCTGGCGATGACGATTTTCGAGTCGTCGCTCAGCTCCCGTGTCTTCGGCCGTCAGCTTGAGTTGCCGATCATCCAGGAGCTGGGGCGGATTCTGCTGGTGGTGCTGAGCGTGTACGCGATCTTGCGCTTCGAGGACCTATACCATCGCGGCGTGCTGCACCAAGCGTTTATTCCGCAGTATGAGACTTACTTCTTCTGGCTGGAGATCATGATGACGGTGATCGTGCCACTGGCGTTGCTCTCCATCAAGAAAGTTCGCATGAGTCCGGGCGGCCTCTATTTCTGTGCGGTCGTGACTTTGTTGGGGTTCATCACAAACCGTCTGAACGTCAGCATCACGGGTATGGAACACTGGGTAGGACGCCACTATATCCCCAGTTGGATGGAGTTCTCGGTAACTGCATCCATGGTCGCGGGCGGATTCGCCCTATTTGGGCTCGCGGTGAAGTACCTGCCAATCTTCGAGGACGAACACCAACACAACCCACGCCAGTCCGCACCGGAAGCGCCGGAACTGGTAACACCACTGAGTTCGACCGCGGTGGTCACTGATGCCGGAGACTGAGAAAAATCCGGATGAAGAAGGACAGCGAGCTAACGGCGAGCCTTCCGGTAGCGAGATTGACGATGCCAGTCCCGGAGCCCCTAATGATAGTGGGGCTTGGGATGCGGATGGCCCCCGAAACTCAGGGCTGAGTGGTGTCCGCCAATTGGCTGGGCACCACATCAGCACCAAGCTCATTCTGCTGCTGATCCCAGCCCTGATGCTCACCTTCGGCGTGCTGGGCTTCGTCAATATCCGCTTGCATCGGCATCACCTGGAATCGGCAACGCTCGCGAATGCCGACGGGCTGAGCGAAGCGATCAAGCGCAGCATGTCCTTCTACATGCTACGCAACGATCGTGATGCCTTGTACCACACCATCAAGACCTTCGCCGAGGAGCCCGGGGTGTTGCGCATTCGCGTCATCAATCCGGAAGGACGGATCAGTTTCTCGACTGCCGACGAGTTGGGGCATTTCGTCGATAAGCGCGCCGAGCAGTGTTACATGTGTCATCGCGAGTCGCAACCGCTCTCTAAGCTGGACCGGCCCGACCGTTACCGCTTCTATCGCGCGGGAAATCAACGGGTCATTGCCATCATCTCCCCCATAGAAAACCAGGCGGCGTGCAGCAACGCGGCTTGCCACGCGCATCCCGCGAGCCAAAAGGTGCTTGGGGTGCTCGATACTCATCTATCCTTGGCCGAGGCGGATGCCCATCTGAGAGAAAGCACGATCCAGATGCTGATTTACACGGCCGTGGCAGCTATGTTCATTGCGGTTCTGAGCTGGAGATTCGTCTGGCGGGTGGTGCACAAACCGCTCAGCCGGCTGCAATCGGCGACCGAAAGGCTGATGGACGGCGAACTCGGATACCAGACTGACGTGGCTTCCAACGACGAGGCCGGCAGGTTGGCTGTGTCGTTTAATCGCATGAGTCTGGAACTGCGTCAGGCACGCGAAGAAGTCACATCCTGGGCGCGCACCCTGGAAGAGCGAGTGGAGGAAAAAACTCGCGAGCTGCGCCGCGCCCACGACCAGATGATTCTGGTTGAGAAGATGGTGACCATCGGTAAAATGGCTGCGGTGGTTGCGCACGAGATCAACAATCCGCTTGCCGGGATTCTGACCTATGCCAAACTGATTAAGAAGTGGGTCCTCCGAGGCTTTGTCGATGATGCTCAGAAGCAGGAAGCGGGCGAATGCCTGGATCTGATCGCCACTGAAAGCCGCCGGTGTGGCGAGCTGGTCAAGAATCTGCTTACTTTTTCGCGCACGTCTCCGATGAACCTGGCGAAATATGCGCTCAACGAAGTCATCGGGCGGTGCGTGCGGCTTATCGAGCACAAAGCGGAGATCAACGGTATTCATTTGCAGGTGGACACGGACCCGGATTTGCCGGAGGTGTACTGCGATGCGGCTCAGATCGAACAGGTGTTGCTGGCGCTGAGCGTCAATGGCATTGACGCGTTGCCGAAGGGCGGAAATCTGTGGATCAGCAGCCGCCGTCTTCCCGGTAATGAAATCGAGTTGCTGGTCCGCGATGATGGAATGGGGATTCCTCCGGAATTGTTGACCCAACTGTTTGAACCTTTTCTTACGACCAAGGAAGTGGGCAAGGGGGTTGGGCTCGGCCTGGCCATCAGCAAGGGCATCATCGACCGCCATGGCGGTCGCATCGAAGTGCAGTCTCATTTAGGAGTGGGAACGACGTTCCGGGTGATTTTGCCGTTCGATGCCCGTATTCCGCAGCAGGGTGAATCATTGACGAAATCCGCGGCGAACACCTAATGGGATTCGCGTCCCACGCCGCAAAACGCGTGCAGCACTTATGAGGTTAGTACCGTGACAGAAACAAAGGGTCGGATGCTGATCGTGGACGATGAACTGAGCGTCCGCGATTCACTGGACAAGTGGTTCAAAGAAGAAGGATACGAGGTCGGAACGGCGGAAAACGCCAGCGAGGCGTTGCTGCGGATGGCGGAGAAGCAGTGGGACATCGCGCTGCTCGACATCAAGATGCGCGGCACCGACGGCATCGAATTGCAGCGCCGCATGCACGAGATCGATCCGCGGCTCATCGCCATCATGATGACCGGCTATGCCTCGGTCGAGACGGCTGTGGCAGCGATGAAAAACGGCGCCTACGATTACGTGACCAAGCCGCTCGACCCCGAAGACATCACCCTCAAGGTGAGCAAAGCGCTCTCGCATCAGCGGGCGGAGCAGGAGAACGAGCGCCTGCGCGAGCAGCACGCGGAGATCACGCGTCCGAACGAACTGGTGGGCAACAGCGCGCTTATGCGGCGCATGATCGACGCCATTGAAACCGTTGGTCCCACCGACACGTCGGTGCTGATCACCGGCGAAAGCGGGACGGGAAAAGAATTGGTGGCCCGCGCCATCCACTATGCCAGCCCGAGGCGTTATCATCCTCTGGTAGTCATCCATTGCGGCGCGCTCACCGAAACGCTGTTGGAAAGCGAGCTGTTCGGCCACGAAAAGGGCGCGTTTACCGGCGCACAATATCGCAAAAAGGGAAAATTTGAAGTCGCCGAAGGCGGCACGGTTTTCCTCGACGAGATCGGCGACATCAGCTTGAAGACGCAGACCGATCTGTTGCGAGTGCTGCAGGAACACGAGATCGCCCGCGTGGGCGGCAACCAGCAAATCAAGGTCGATTTCCGTTGCGTGGCCGCCACCAACAAGCCCTTGGAGCAATTGGTGGAGGAAGGCAGGTTCCGGCCGGACCTTTTTTACCGGCTGAACGTATTCCGCATCGAGCTGCCTGCCTTGCGCGAGCGCCGGGAAGATATTCCGCTGCTTGCCGACCACTTCATCCGCAAGTTCTCCAAGGAGATGAACAAGCGGATCGTCCGCATAGCACCGGCTGCCATGTTTCTGCTGCAACAGCACAACTGGCCCGGCAATGTACGCGAGCTGGAAAACGCAATCGAGCGCGCGATGGTGGTAGCCCAGGAGCCGGAGCTTCGCGAGAACGACTTCATGCTGAAGGCAAAGGGCGCAGGAGCAACGACCAACGGGTTCGAAAGCCGCACCCTGGACGATATCGAAAAGACGCACATCTTGAGAGTGTTGGAGGAGTGCGGAGGCAATCAGACAAGAGCGTCCGAGGTACTCGGCATTGACCGCGTGACCTTACACCACAAACTGAAAAAGTATGGCTGGTCAAAGAATGCGATGTCTGCCAGCGAAACAAGATGAAGTTCTTGCAATTGGTCCCTATCGGGGCGCCAGAATTCGAGCTGCTCGACTGGCTGCGCCGCGAACTGAGTGAGGGATTCCAGATTCCCTGCGGGATAGAAGAACCGCTGGATCCGGCATTCGCCTATCATTCCGAGCGCGGCCAGTACCACTCCAGCGAGTTGCTGGCGACGCTTCATCAGAAGTACATGAAGAAAAAAGTCTGGCGATTACTGGGTGTCGCCGGCGTCGATCTCTATATACCGATTTTGACCTTTGTTTTCGGGGAGGCCGAGATCGGGGGGCCATCTTCGGTGGTTTCCTACCATCGCTTGCGCCAGGAGTACTATGGCCTTCCTCCTGACCGCGACCTGCTGGCGCGGCGATTGCTAACCGAAGCGGTTCACGAACTGGGACACACGCTTCGTCTCACCCACTGCCAGGACTATGAATGCGTTATGGCGTCCTCGCACGCCGTCGAATGGATCGACCTGAAGCACTGGACCTTCTGCAGCGAGTGCGCAGCCAAAGCCCATGTGCACGCGCATTACTAGAGCGGTTCCGGCGCTACCCGGGCTTTTGCTCTTCCACTAGCCGCCATCTCTGATAACCGCGAAGCGGCACCAGCAGAAGAAAGAACATGATGCTATACATGGCCGCCACCATAGGCTCGATCGGGCCGAAAAGTTGCGCGCCGAAGACCAGCACCAGCACGTTGTTCACCTGGCTGAGGCTGATGATGATCGCCAGTTGCTCCGGCAGCGCCAGCTTCCAGGAAAAGACAATTCCCGTCACGAAAAAGATACCGGCCAACACGACCGTCACCAGAAACGCGACCCAAACCATGGAGGGCTGCTGCCGGAAATAGGCGGAGTACTTGGAGAACACGCCGAAATTCGTCAGGGCGAACATCAGCAGCGAGATGGAGAAGCGCTTGTCGATAAGCTGCTCCGCCAGCCGCGGCGAAGACCACTTAAGAATCTCCGCGAGCACAAACGGTACGAACACCACCATGGCCAGAATATTGGCCATCGTAGCAAACGGGATCTGTATGGTGTGGCTGGCAAGGACTCTAACCAGCGCGGGAAGCGTCACCGGGACCAGCAGTGAGCCAGAGACCATCCCTACCGTTACCAGGGATGTGTTGGCCACCAGCAACTCCGAGAAGAATGGCCCTGTCACCCCGGGGGAGATGGCACTGACCAGAAGCGCAGCCAGAGCGTGCGTCGGGAACATCCAGTGGAACAGAAAGTAGACCACGACCGGCACCAAAATCAGCTTAACGAAAAGCAAGTAACCGACCAACAGCCGCGAGCTCTGCCCAATCCGCCAGATGGACTTCAGGGAAATGGACAGAAAGCTTAGAAAAAGAAGCGCCACCATGCAGTACGGCGGAAAAGCATGAAAATAACTGCCAAATCGAGGAAACAGCACGGCCAGAGTCATGCTGGAGAAAGTCACGGTGAGCAGTAAAAGGTCTTGAGCGCGAAGCATGCGTAAGCGTGTGGCTTGGCCGGCCTTCCTTTGACTGGGTAATGGATTCAGTGTAGAGCAATATCATTGTGGCGCATATCACCAAACGATGGGCATACGCCCAGGCAGTCTGGCGGTCACTGGGCGCCGGGTGCATCGTGAGAGTTGATATACTGCCCAGTTGCGGCCCTTCTAGCGGCCTTCGGATCTCTCAAGCCGCGTAAAGGCAGGTCATCGGATGCCCGTTAACGTAGACGATTTCGCAAATGCAGATAGTGTTTTTCGAGAGCAGATTAGGACGGAGATGTTGCTCGCGACCGCGAACCTTAATCGTATCGCGTCGCTCCTCCAGGCTGGACTTGCCGATCCGCAGGTTCTCAAGGAATTTCGCGAGGCCGTCGATCGCGTTCGAGAGGCCGGATGGATCGCGCAGCAGGGATTAGACTCTGCGCAAAGTCAGAAAACCACCGAGATGCTGTTCGCGCACCGTGCTCGGGCGACCCTATCGCTTCTCAAGCAGCTTCGCCTCGAGCTCGAACGCACGAATCAACCGCCCGCGGCGGCACCTCTCCAGGAGCTGGTGAATGCCGGTTCGGCCTTCCATGAGGCGGCAATCGCCTGCGGCGCGATCGCCCGACACAAGAAATAATATTCAGTGGGTGGCCCTGTCCGGACCACACTCTAGTCGCTGAAGAGCTATTTCTCCGGAGGTGTGATCCCTGGCTCGCGCAAGTCCGGCGCCGCCGTGGGATGACGCCGGCACGAGTTTTTCGCAAGCACGCCGGAGCAACACTTTTCTCGAGCGCCCGCAATCGGTGGATCCACGCCGGGCCGCTTTCCGACAAGCTTCTGGGTAAACTGCGCCCGCACCGCTGGATCAGGAATTTCTATATGGCTTGACTGGTTGCAACTCGCCGGGCATAACGTCCAACGATGAGGCTGCTTGTTTTGCTGAGCCGCGTCTACAAGTGAGCCAGCCACACGTCCAGCACGGCGCAGCGGCCCTCTTCGCGAACCACCTTGATGGCGTTCCGCACTGCGTCGTCTAATTCGCCGGGACTGCGAACAATTTGAGCGAAGGCTCCGCCGGCGGCAGCCGCGATTCCAGAATAGTCAGGAGGCGGATCGAAGCTGACGTCAAGCTCGCTTGCCTTGCTGGCATAGCCCTCCGGGTGCGCCGCCAGCGCCGAGAGCTTCGGAGCCCTCCAGCCGCGATTGTTGTACACAATTTGCAGAAATGGTGTTTGATAACGCCGCGCCATCCAGTGGACCGTCGCCGGTATGGAAAACATATACGACCCGTCGCCGGTAAGGCACACCACGGTCTTTTCCGGATGCGCCAGCTTTATGCCGATGGCCGCGCCACCGTTCCATCCCAGCGACGAAGCGCCGCTGCCAAAGACAGTACCGGGACAGGTGGCGCATAGATGCTCGGTGACCACGTTGTAGCTGGTGATGGCCTCATTCAGCACCAGCGTCTCTCCGTCCAGATGCTCGCGGACGCAGGCCGTCAGGAATTCCGGAGTAATGACGTCGGCCGGCGTACGCTCGCGCTGGCGTAGAACGTTCTCCCGCTCCTCGTGCAGGGCGGCGTAATGCGCCCGTCTCCTCTCGATGGCGGGTC
>JBEKQP010000098.1:0-14846 GCA_049519595.1 Candidatus Korobacteraceae bacterium
GCAGACTTGTTTGAGCGTTCTCGCTACTTCACCTTCGCTCGCCTCCGGCGACCTCCACGCCTTTTACCGTCAGGCGTGGGCGGTTTTGGAAGCTCACCCGGGTGCCCGCATCTTTCTTGCGGACGCGACCGGACAGGAACTCATCAACACCTTTCTCCCGTTTGGCGCGCCCCTGCCCAAGCACAGCGTCCCGGATGCGGTTCGCCAGGTCTTTGAGACCGGCAATCCGGTTACGACCAAAGTCTTCAAGGGCGTTTTTGATGGGCGTTTTGTGATCAGTGTGCATGTCCCAGTGTTCAGCAATGGGCGGGTCGTCTACGACCTGGCCATGATCACCCCTGCTGATCGCTTAACCACAGTGCTCTTGCAACAGCAACTTTCGCCGGAATGGGTGGGGGACATCTTCGACAGCGATCAAGTTATCGTTGCCCGAACTCGCTTAACAGAGCGATTTGTGGGACGGCAAGCCCGCCCAGCTCTGAGGCAGCGGATGAGGGATATCGCGGAAGGCACGGCGGAGATCATTAACTTTGAGAACGTCCCGATGTTCGATAGCTTTAGCCGTTCGGCGACCTCCGGTTGGACGGTAATGATCGGAGTGCCCAAAGCAATCATGATGGCGGGGATTCGACGCTGGCTGTGGTGGACCATTGCTGGCACCGCTCTGCTGTCGCTCGCCGGCATCTTGCTGGCTCTGCTCATGGCACGACGCATCGCTGGCTCAATCCAGGATCTGATTGCCCCGGCCCTCGCCTTAGGCCGCGGCGAATCCGTAGCCTTTGGGCACCTCGAACTCGCGGAAACCAACGAAGTCGGCGAATCGTTGGTCAGGGCGTCGCAGCTAATTCAACAACGCGCGATGGAACGTGAGCGCGCTGAAGCGGCTCGCCGTGAGACCGAAGATCTGAAGGTATTTAACGCGGAACTGGAGCGAAGCGAAGCTGCGGCACGCGCTCTGGCCACTGAACTGGCGGCTATTCTGGATGCTGTGCCAGCAGTAACATTCATTGCCCATGACCCGGAATGTCGGCGGATAACGAGCAACCGCGCAGGGTACGATCTTCTACGATTACCGCCCGGGGCCAACACCTCAAAGTCTGCACCGGAAAGCGAACATTTATCGCACTACCGCTTCCAGAGAGATGGAAGGGCGCTTTCTCCCGATGAGCTGCCGGTGCAGTTGGCCGCGACCACCGGACGCGAGGTCCGGGATTGCGAGTACACGATCGCATTTGGCGACGGTACCACGCGGAGTATCTTCGGCAACGCGGTGCCACTCTTGGACGAGAGCGGCGGTGTCCGGGGAGCGGTGGGCGCGTTCATTGATATTACCGAGCGGAAGCGGGCGGAGGAGCAACTTCAGGCCACGGCCGAAAGGCTGCAAACCATCCTGGACAATGCACCGATGGGGATCGCCGTTAATGATCGGGAAGGCCGCTTGATTGAACCGAACGCTGCGTACCAGCGAATCTGCGGGTACTCGGCGGAGGAACTGAAAGGCAAAAAGTTTACGGACTACACGCACCCGGACGATGTTGCGAAGAATCTAGAGTTGTACGAGCAGCTTGGAAGCCACAAGCTGCGGTCCTATGAAATGGAGAAGCGTTACATCCGCAAGGATGGCAAAATCATCTGGATACGCGTCATCGCCGCCAAGTTAAACGATGAAAACAACATTGGGATCATCGAGGAGATCACTGCACGCAAGCAAGCAGAGCAGCAACTGCAAGCTACGGCGGACAGACTAAAGGCGATCCTGGAACGCGCGCCGGTCGGAATTGTGATTACCGACCGGGAAGGCCGTTTGATTGAATATAACGCAGCGCACCTGCGAATGTGCGGGCGCTCGGCAGAAGAACTGAACGGCACGTCGTTCGTAGATTACACGCACCCAGACGACCTTGCGAAGAACCTGCGGTTGTTTGAACTGGTGACAAGCGGCAAGCGTCAATCTGTCGAAATCGAGAAGCGCTATTTGCGCAAAGACGGCGAGACCATTTGGGTGCGCGTCATCAGTTCCAGCCTGAACAAAGATTTCAACATCGGGATCGTTGAAGATATCACGGCGCGCAAACAAGCGGAGCAACAACTACGAGCCACGGCCGACCGACTGAAAGCGATACTGGAGCATGCGCCGGTGGGGATTGTTACTGGAAACCGGCTGAATCGCTTCGTCGAAACGAATGCCGCGTTCCAACGCATGATCGGTTATTCCGGAGATGAACTGCGGGGAATGGGCTGGAAGGCTTTAACCCACCCCGATGACATGGCGCGCAACACGGATCTCGTGGATCGGCTGATGCGGGGAACGACTAAGAACTACGACTTCGAAAAGCGTTACGTTCTGAAAGATGGCAAGATTATCTGGGTACGCGTCATCGGTTCACGGCTGGATGATGAGCACAAAATCTCGATCATCGAAGATATCACCGAGCGAAAGCAGGCAGCCGAGCAGCTTCGGCGGAGCGAGGCACGGCTGCGGCGCCTGATCGACTCTAATATCGTTGGTGTGGTTATTTCTGGTCTGGACGGTATCATTTTGGACACGAACAAGGCCTTCCTCGAGATGGTTGGCTATGCCCGAAAGGACTTCAAGAACGGCCTGGGCTGGCGTGATCTGACGCCCTCCGAATACAGGGCCCTCGACGACGCCGCGGTGATACAAGCGGATGAAACAGGTGTGTTCCGGCCCTATGAAAAGGAGTTATTCCGCAAGAATGGCACACGTGTTCCTGTGATTGTTGGCGGAGCGGTGACCGAGGACAAGGAGGCGATTGTATTCGCTCTCGACCTCACGGAGCTGAAGAAAGCCCGACTCGAATTAGAGCAGTTGGCTCGAATTGTCGAGTCGGCCGACGATGCGATTCTTTCGTTATCGTTGGCGGGCATTATTCTGAGCTGGAATCAGGGCGCGGAACGCCTGCTTGGTTACACCAAGAGTGAAGTGATTGGAGTTGCGGAGGAAATCCTGCTACCGGCTGACAACGTTCAGGAATGGGAACAGGTCAGGGAAGTAATGGCTGGTGGCAAGGCCCTCGACTACTTTAAAACAGTTCGGATTGCGAAATCGGGCGAAGAGAAGCCGGTGTGGCTGAGAATCTCTCCCATCCGCGACGGGAGCGGCAGGATCATTGGCATCTCGAAGATTGCGCGCGACCGTTCCCAGGCAATCCAGGCGCAAGCGCTGGAGGAGCAGTTGCGTCAAGCGCAGAAGCTGGAGTCTTTGGGCCGCTTGGCGGGAGGGGTGGCGCATGATTTTAACAATCTTCTGATGGTCATACAAAGCTACACGGAAATGTTGCAAGACTCCCTTGCTGACGACAACCCTCTTCGACGAAACACGCAGGAGGTCATGAAGGCTGCCAGTCGCGCAGCCAGCCTCACGCGGCAGATGCTGGCCTTCAGCCGTAAGCAAATTCTTTCGCCAGTCGTGCTCGATCTGAATGCGGTGATCAATGAGACTGCGAAGATGTTAAAGCGGCTCATTGGTGAAGACATTGAATGTCGAGTCAGATCGGCAGAGTCACTCTGGACGGTTGAGGCGGACTCGGATCAGATTGTTCAGATTTTGATGAACCTTTGCGTGAATTCCAGAGATGCAATGCCTCAAGGTGGTACGCTCACGATCACGACCGGAAATGTTACGGTCGAAGAAGGCAGTATTGGCGGGCAGCCATACGTATCCCCTGGGGATTACGTGCGGCTTTCGGTCGCCGACACCGGTACGGGCATAAGCCGGGACGTGCAAGGGCACATCTTCGATCCTTTCTTTACGACCAAGGAGGTCGGCAAGGGGACAGGGTTGGGACTGGCCACCGTCTACGGCATCGTGAAACAGAGTGGCGGCTATGTCTGGGTCGATAGCGAGCTTGGGCAAGGCGCCTGTTTCACGATTTATCTGCCCAGGATAAAGCGGGCGACTGCCGCCGATATGTTGGCAAAAGCAGAGGTGCGGCCGCGAGGCAAGGAAACCCTGTTGGTCGCCGAAGATGAAGGAGCCCTGAGGGAGGCAACGTGCGATTATCTTCGTAGCTTGGGATACACGGTTTTCGCAGCCAGCTCAGGCGAAGAGGCGCTTTCGCTAGCGGGTCAATTTGAGGGGCGCATCAATCTGTTGATCACGGATCTGGTGATGCCTGGAATCAGTGGGAGAGAGTTAGCACAAACGCTGGAAAGCCTGCGTCCTGATCTGAAAACGGTCTACATGTCCGGCTACTCAGCCGATGCGGTGTTACGATCCGGCATTCACCAGGGTGCGGCCTTCTTGCAGAAGCCGTTCAGCCTAGGCACGCTTGCGCGCAAAGTGCGCGACGCTCTCGGACGGACGGGAACAACGCAATAATCGGCAATGCACTGTGGAGTTGCGCACCCTTCCATGAAAAATGCGTCTCGCGATGGCAACGTAGATATTGGCTTCGCGGCTCTGCATTCCTGAAGAATGCTTCCTGCGGAGCATTACAATTACTCTCTTGAATTGCGCACTACAATGGCATGTGCCTTCGCAGGCTTGGGCTCCAACCACAGCCTGGCCACGGTTCTACACTCTTGCAGCAATTGCGCAGAGACGCGGATTGTTCCGTCGCAAACGAAGCGCTCATGATTCTCTTCGAATTCCTCGGGCACGTACCGGTAGTTTGCCATGATCCCGAAAGAATCGCTGAGACCATAAGGCCGCGCATTGCCGAAAGTATTAATGCGCTCCAAGCGAGCACCATTCGAAAGATGAAACCTTTCGACCGGGTCAACGAGGTGGTCCTTCACTCGCGCCTGGGTAAGATACGCCAGCGCCAACCGGTGAAGGGGCTTGGCAAGCACGTCGCGGTGAGTAAGCGGATCCTTCAGCAAATGAAACAGAGCGTCGACTGAATCAGGAGTTTTTGCCTCCTGCACCAGCCTTGCCGCATATTCGCTCAGCAAGCGGGAAATCCGGCCGCGGGTAAAGCCCTCTGCGTTGCTGTTGTCGCGAAGCGCACTTGCAAAACGCGGCAGTGGCGAAAGCGTACTGTAATGTTTCAGTCCTGGTAATTCGCTTCCCAGGTCCACTACCACCTGCTTGATCAGAAAGTTGCCGAACGAGATGCCGCGCAGGCCATCCAGGCAATTACTAATAGAATAAAACACCGCTGTCTCCGCCTCTTCCGGAGCGAGTACCGGCGCATTCAGATCCAGTAATGGATCGAGCTCGCCGACCAGATCTTTGGTAAGCGCGATTTCGACAAAGATAATCGGCTCATTCGCCAGTGCCGGATGGAAAAAGGCAAAGCAGCGCCGATCCGGTGCCAGGCGTCGCCGCAGATCTGGCCACCCATTGATTTCGTGTACGGACTCGTAATCGATCAGTTTCTCAAGAATCAGCGCAGACGTGTTCCAGCCAATGCGATCCAACCGAAGAAAGCCCCGGTTGAACCACAAGCAAAACAGATACTTGAGATCGGCATCCAGCGGGCCAAGTTCGGGATGTTTCTTTAACAGTCGCCCAACACGTTCGCGCATGGCAACCAGGGTCTGCATACCGTGTGGCGCGGTGTTGATGCGCAGAAACAATTTCCGTCGAGGCGATTCCATCGCGGCGGCAAGTAGCTGGTAGGTCGCGGCACTTGGCGACCGCTGATAGTCGCCCGCAGCATCGCAAAGCGCCGCTTCATTCGTCCCGAATTCCCGGCATAACATTTCGAAGAATTCCAGCCTCTGCTCGTCATTCAGTGCTTCATAGATACTGATCAGTTCTTGCGCCAGTACGGTTTGCGATGCTTCGCCGCGTTCGGAAAGTAGCTGCGTGCACAAGGCGCGTGGCTCCTTGTCCCGCGATTGTCGCAACCTGAGCAAGAAGCGGCGAAAAAACCTGGGGGGTTCTTTGCGTGCGCTGTCGAAACTGACGCCGATATTCGAACCGGTTTCGATTGCCAAAACTAGCCTCCATTACCTCGTCCATTCTGCCGAAGACCATTCAAGCCACGAGCAACTCGTCGCGGTCTTCACTAATGATTGTCTGAATGAACTGCATTCTATCGCAAACGATTGTCCTTGGATTTGCACGCCTTCTTTTGCGGCATTATTTCGAGCCTTTGTACGGGGTTCCATTTTCGATACGGATGCGGACGCAGGTTGCCTCGCCAATGACTTTCTTGCCGAGTGCTTTCCCGGATTCGCTGAACAAGCCGCAGTGGCCCAGCACACGGCTGAACTCCGGTGGAGGGTACAGCGGGAAGATTGTTTACAAGTTTTCCGTTCGCAAGGAGTCAGCACGGAAACAAAAAATCCCCGGGCGGCAAGACCCGGGGATAATTGTCCAACCACGCGAGCCCCGCATCAATAAATGGGACTCATTCCCGAGCGGAGTGTGGGCGGGAGAAGCTGCCGGACTGGCATGCTTATGCCTACGCGATCCGTTCGCTGCTTTCCTGTTCGCTGCCGCCTTTGGTGGCTAGCTTGGAGACCTCGCAGAGGTCGCGCTTACTCTGGAATTCAACCCGTCTTGGGACAATTGGATTGATTTCCGTACGCTCATTTCGCAACCATGCGATTTCGAGGCAATCTCCTTCGCGCGTTCCGCTGCGATAGATCGTATGCACGGGAAACTCCAGCACGCTGGCTGCTTTCCGAAACACCTTTGAGATACGAAAAGGCCGCACGTACTCTTCGACGTGAATCACCTGCTTTTCCTTGTTCAGAAAAACCAAGTCGATTGGAAACATCATTCCTAGAGTGTGGACGCCGCGGCAAGGAATGATCCACAGACCCCTTCCCGGTTGCGCCCACCGCGCGGTTTTTCCCAGCAGCCCGACAAGACGGAGTAAATAGTTGTTGGCGACGGCGACTTCAGTGGCCACAAAAGTTTCCCGCGTTTGGTTGTAAACGTATACGAGCCGATCTTGCACCCCGTTCGCCATGGATCCTATTCCACCTTCTCTCCGACCGCTGATCTTAGAAAGAGTTGCCAGTACAGCAGCAGAAGTGAAGCTTACTCGATCGCCTTCTGCCTGCGCCGCATTACAATGATCGCCAGAACGATGACTGCGAGTACACCCGAGACAAGCCGAATTGCCATTACGCTATCCATTTTTTCTCCTTACAGTTTCCTGTTTCTATCGAGGTTGTGGTTTTACGGCCAGCAAGTCGCCGAGCTACTTAAGTGCTGGCATCAGCTGCCGCAATAAACTGATTACCGCAGGACCGAGGATTACGACCATCAAAGCTGGAAAAATAAAGAACACGAGCGGTGGCACCATTTTGACGCTTGTCTTAGCGCCCATTTCTTCAGCGCGCTGACGACGCCTCACACGCAGGTCGTCCGCGTGCACGCGAAGCGATTGGGCGACACTGGTGCCAAAGCGCTCCGTCTGGATCAACATGGCGACAAGCGCTTTGATGTCGTCCAAGCCGGTTCGCCGCGCCAACTCCCGGAGAGATTCAAGGCGGGTCTTGCCGAGGCGCATCTCAAGATTCACCAACTGCAGTTCGTCGCTAAGCTCAGGGTGAGTAAGCTGCAATTCCTCTGAGACCCGCAGGAGAGCCTGATCCAATCCGAGCCCGGCTTCAATGCAGATGACGAGCAAATCCAGGGCATCGGGAAGCCCCTTTCGCAGCCGGTGTTGGCGTGCGCGGACCCGCCAGCCAAGCCAAAGCTCCGGCAAGACATAGCCTGCAATTGCCGCCATCAGCAGATACATGAACGGATTGCCGCGATAGATTCCGGACACAAACACCACGGCGACAAATACGAAGGGCAGCAGCGCCTTGATGGCCCTTACCGCGAAGATTGCGCTCGGGCTGCGGTAGCCTGCTCGAATCACGAGGAGCCGCGAGGACGATTCTTTTCCTGAATTCGCCGGCAGGGATTTGCCGAACGAAACCAGAGCGCCGCCGACTTTCCCGGTATGCTTTTCGACGAAGCCTGCCTTATCGGCGACCGCCGCCTCGGAGGGCCTCAGGAAACGCGACAGGCGTCCCGCGACGGCCACCCCGGCGGGAGTGAAGGCATAGAGCAAAGCCGCGGAAATCCCGATGATCGCGAGAAACGTGATGATTGTTAAAGTCCACAGCATGTTTTTTCTCCCTGCTCTTGCTCAGACCTCGATGTGAATGATCTTCCAGATGATTGCGGAGCCGACGAACTGGAGCACCGCCGCAACGCCAAGAGCCACCAGGCCCAGATGATTCTCGAAAAGCACCCGCATGTATTCCGGGTTGATAATTCCGAGGACGCACATCATGAACGGAGGCAAAGCGATGAGGATTCCGGCCGTCATTTTGCCCTGAGCCGTCTTCACTCGTACTTCGCGATACAGCCTGAAACGCTCGCGGATCACGCGTGCCAGTCCATCAAGAATTTCCGCCAGGTTACCGCCCGTCTCCCGCTGAACCAGCAGGGCGGTAACAAAGAACCGGACGTCCATCAATGGCACCCGTTCCGCCAGGTTGAAAAGCGCGTCGCGTATGGGTATGCCAAAATTTTGCTCGTCGTAAGTCTTGCGGAATTCACCGGCGATTGGCTCGGATGTTTCCTTTCCGATCATTTCCAGACCGGTGGTGAAAGCATGTCCGGCACGGACTGCGCGGCCAAGCAAATCAAGAGCTTCGGGGAAGTGCTCTTCAAACTTCCGCAAGCGCCTGCGACGCTTCCAAGCCGCAAGCACAAATGGTATTGCACCGGCCGCAACTGCCACGGCAATCGGCGCACCCGGGAATCGAGAGATCGTATGCACCGCAACCACGTAGCCGGTCAGAGCAAGCACGCCGCACAGCAGAAAGAATTTGGCTGGTTTAACCTTCATTCCAGCTTGTGTCAGGAAAATCTGGAAGCGCGAAAACCAGGACCACCGGGTCATCCACCGGTGGATGAGAGGAACGCTGCTGAGCATCTCGTCTCGCAGCAACTTCAGCCCGAGCGAGGATCCCGCGCGCCGCTCTGCCTTCATCACCGCCTCCATGCGGCGGCGAATTACATCCTGTCGGTTGTCTCCCGAGGCAAGCAGCGAGATGAGAAGCACGATCACGGCCACGACCGCAAACGTGAGCAGTGAGATCATGAGCGCCATTCCGAACTCCTTTTCGACCAACCAGGTTGAAAGGAACCTGATTGCCGGTGACGTAGCCTTGTTGCCGCCATAAACAACTCCCTACTGAACGCGGGGTGGTTCAAACATGGACGAAGGAAGTCGAATGCCGGTGACCAGCAGACGCTCCGAAAACTTGGGGCGGATGCCCGTGGCAATAAACTCGCCGAGTACCTCGCCGCTCTCTTTGATACCTTGTTTCTGAAAAACAAAGATGTCTTGCATCGTCACGATGTCTTTTTCCATACCGGTGATTTCCGCCAAGCTCGTTACCCGGCGAGTTCCGTCACTGAGGCGACTGATCTGGACAACCACGTCGATGGCCGAGGCGATCTGCCTCCGAATGGCAACCGTTGGAATGTTGAGGTTGGACATCGCCACCATAGTTTCCAATCGGCTGAGAGCATCGCGAGGGGAATTCGAGTGCACGGTTGTCAGCGATCCGTCGTGACCGGTGTTCATTGCCTGCAGCATATCGAGCGCTTCTTCGCCACGAACCTCGCCCAGGATGATCCTGTCAGGGCGCATTCGTAGTGAATTGATCATGAGTTGCCGTTGATGAATGGCACCCTTGCCTTCGATGTTGGACGGGCGAGTTTCTAAACGAACGACGTGTTCCTGATGGAGCTGCAACTCGGCCGCGTCCTCGATGGTGACGATCCGTTCGCGGTCGGAGATAAAGGAGGAAAGGACATTGAGCAGCGTCGTCTTGCCGGCGCCGGTACCGCCTGAAACCAGAATGTTGAGGCGCGCTTTTACGCACCCCTGCAGCAGGTCCAGCATCGGCTGCGTCAGACTCCTATTGGCGATCAAATCCGCTGCCTGCAATGCCTCACGCCCGAATCGCCGAATTGAGAGGCAGGGACCATCAACTGCAAGCGGCGGAATGATGGCATTGACACGCGAACCATCCGCCAGGCGGGCGTCTACCATCGGGGAAGATTCATCCACCCGGCGTCCGATTGCGGAAACAATCCGTTCAATGATGCTCATCAGGTGCGTGTCGTCACGAAACTGAACATTGGTCAGTTCCAGCATTCCCCGACGCTCGATGTAGACCTGCTTGTAGGTGTTGACGAGGATGTCGGAGATCGTAGGATCGGCCAGGAGTGGTTCCAGCGGGCCAAGGCCGAATACTTCGTCAAGCACTTCCTGCGCCAGTCGCTCGCGTTCCTGCAAGTTCATCGGCGTCGATTCCGCGGCAAGAATTGCTTCGAGGATCGGCACGACTTCCCGGCGAACATCTTCCCGCTTAATTTCGTTCAAGCGATCGAGGTTGAGTTTCTGGATCAGCTTGCGATGAATCGCGGCCTTCACTAGACCGAAATCCGTTCGGGTACCTGGCATGCTAATGGAGGACATCTATGCCACCTCTCTGGAAAATGAAAACAGTCCTAGCGGACCTCTTCTGGAAACGTTGTCGATTTCGATTCCGGCCACGTGCGCGGCGAGTTGACGATAGCGGGTGTTCAGCACGTCATTGTGATTTTCAAGCAACGGGGTGCCAAGGTTCACGGCATCACTAACCTTTCGAAAATCATTCGGCAGGCAGGTGAAGACCGAATAGTTGCCATCCCTCTCGATGGTCTTGAGCGTCTTTTCATCTCCCTTGTGCCAACGGTTGATGATGATGCGCGTCCGGCTCAGATCGACGCCGAGACCCTTGAGAGCCTGTAGGCGTCGCTCGAGCGTCCACAGTGCCGGCACACTGGCCTCGGCGACCACCATGACCATTTTGGCCATCTGCAGCAGCGGGCTCCATTCGGAGGAGAATTGCGAACCGAGATCCGCCAGCACATAGTCAAAACTGTTCTGTGCGACATTCACTACGCGTTCGAGCGGGGCAATGGGGATCGCATCCCATTCCTCGGACTGCATGGCTCCGCCAAGGATTTCCAGATTTGTTTTATGGTGAGTCAGCAGCCCTGCAAAGAAATGACTGTCAAGGCGCTCGAGATTCGATACCGCATCTCGAACACCAAAGCTCGGGTTGAGATCAAGCAATAGATGAACATTGCCGAGCGGACGCGCAAAATCGAGCAGAACGGCGCGTTTCCTCGCGAACAAAGAGAGCTGAGCCCCCAAATTAACCGCGACCGTAGTCGTGCCGACGCCGCCCTTTGAGCCCATCAGCACAATTAATTTCTCCTGGGTTGGGCGGTCCCGACCCGCGATCTCGTGAACAAACCGTGAAAGCATTTCCCGCAGCGCTCCGGAGCTGACGGGCTTGGGCAAAAAGTCCTGCACTCCGCTTCTCATTGCTTCCAACAACAACTGGGGGGTTGGAGGAGATGTCGCCGAACACGCCACGAGCTTCATCGAGGAGCTAATGCGCCGGAGATTCGCACCGAATGCGAAATACGGCTCTGGATCGCGCGGTAGATCCAGAAAGACAACGTCCGGCAACATCTCGGCCGACTCGGGAACCTTTTCGCCGGAAACCGACCATTGCTTGACCGATTTCACAAAGCCAGTTTGTTCCAAGCAGGCCAGCAGTTGCGCCGCACTCGATGCATCTCCACTTGCTATTGCCGCAGTTAGCATTGGCCGATTACCTACTCCCTTTCGGATGTTGTTCTGAACTCAGCTTCTTTCACGCGTGCTCACTTCTTTGGAGTTTTGGCTTGCTCCCCGTTAAGCGGCGCGAGAAACGGAGAAGGAAACACCGGTCCCTTCGGCGTGTTCGCGGCCGTAAGCGGCTGCACGATGTGCGGTGTGACCACGACGAGCAGTTCATCCGAGCTCTTCTGCTTCGACCAGCTTTGGAACAATTTCCCTAGGATTGGGATATCTCCAATACCAGGAACTTTCGAGAGCTGATCAGTCACGCGATTGTCGATCAGCCCCGCAATGGCAAAGCTCTGCCCGTCGGCGAGATCCATCTCCGATTTAACTCGTCGAGTGGAAAGCGCCGGGATCGTGAAGCCCGACAAGGTGAGCGCATTGGTAAAATCCAGCGAACTGACTTCAGGCTCGACTTTCAAGTGGATGAGTCCGTCCAGGGTAAGAGTCGGGGTGAAGTTCAAGCGCACGCCAAACTCCTTGAACTGAATGGTGATTCCGGCAAAACCGCCGGAGCCGCCGGTCGACTGGAGAATGGGGAAGGGGAATTCACCGCCGGCGAGAAAGCTTGCTTCCTTTCCCGATGCGGTCAACAAGTTCGGCTCGGCCAGGATTTCCAGGACATTATTTTGCTGAAGAGCCTGGAGTGTTGCTGCGAGGTTGATGTCCGGCCGAACGTAGAATATGTTCAACAGGTTGCTCAACCCAAGGGTGCTCCCTACCCCGTTTTGCGAGTTCACAAGCTGCGGAGGCGAGAACTGTTGTGTCGAAATCGTTCCGCCATTTTTCGCCCCAGGCAGACTGAGGATATTCAATCCAAACTGATTGAGTGCGACGCGGTTCACTTCGGCAAATCGCACCTGAAGCATGATCTGTCCGGCGGGGGACACCGGAGCTTGCAACAGGTTGGTGACCTTGGGACTGATGTTCTTCGCCATTTCAATAATCTTGTCGGCCACGGCCACGGAAGACACCCGCCCGGACAACATCACCGCGTCCTTGGCTGTCTCCACCTTGACCGACTCGGCCGGGAACAGCGCATGAATTTTTGCGCTTAGTCCGAGAGCATCGGTATCCACCGTGACTTCAAATGCCTGGCTCTGATCTTTTTCGTCCCACAGGAGAAGCGAGACGCCTCCCGGCGCCTTTCCGTTGACGACGATCTGATAGGGGTTGATTACGACCGTTTCGGCGATGGTGGGATCAGCGAGAGAAATCCTCTTGATCCGCGTAGGCGACGAAATCACCAGGGAACGTCCGACCAGCAAGTGCAAACTCTGCACGTCCGATTCCTGAAGCTGATCTTTTGCTGTCGGCTCTGAGGCAGATTGCGTCTGTAGCGTGTCTGGTTGAGCAACGGCCGTAGATGCCGACTGCTCAGCCGCAGACATTGGCGTACCGAGCATGAGACTGAGGGCGGCAACCCCGAGCCACATCATCAGTTGAAGTTTTCTGTATCGTTGGGACATTTCGTTCCTTGCTGAGCTCTTACTGGTTGGCAAAACTCTTGTTCTCATGCTTCGTCCCGGCAATGACTTCGACTACATAAGGAGCCGGAACATGAACTGAATTAACATGCTTGGCCGCGGGAGCACCGCCTGAAAAGAGTGCGGCCTCGAGCACCGGCGCCGGATCTGTTACCTTGGAGTCGACTGTGTTCCGCAAAGCCAGTTGGATCTTTCCCTGTGTGCTGGCCATGGCGAGCTTTGCTGCATCCGGCGGAGTAACCAGCAGGGTGATCACGGGAACGGTCTGCGGTTTCCCTTCGCGATCCTGTTCAATCTTCTGGCCGGCGGCGAGAACCCGAACGTTCTCAAGAATGGTTCGGGTGATGTCTTGGTTGTTCGATTGGCCTGTGAGCCGGCCGGTCACGAGGACATCGACCATGGTTCCCGGAATGACGAACCCGGCTACTCCGACCACCTCGTTTACGGCAACAGAGAGAGCCCGCATGCCCTCGGGAATCGTGGCGGGCAGTCCCGCACCTGCTTGCTTCGAAGCCAGCTTGGCTTCGATGACGGGCTCATTCGCGGCAACCGGCGTGATCAAAGCACGACCCGCGCAGTCTTCGATCCGCGTGAACATTCCGGCGACGGGCGCGCTGGTTGGCCACGGAATAAGCCGGAGGTTGTTGGCATCAACGCGAGTGCCAAGTTGAAGCGGTGACGCAGCTACTACAATCTGCTGCATGACGATGGGCTTGGGCACCGCGGCAGCCGCCAGCTTGAATTGGCGGTATACGAAGAAACTCATTACAGCCGCGATTGCAATAGCGGCAACCAATCCGATGACCAGTCGATTCCGATTCATGGATACAATCTCCTATCGAGCCGGTGTTAGAGAGCCCCCCACCGGGTCGCGCAGTAACAAATCACGGTGGCTATCGCAGCCGCCACTCCAAAAGGCAACTTCAGCAACTTCGGGTTATCCAGCGAAATTTCCGGATGAGCACGAAATCCGAAAGAGAAGACTCCTCGGACGATCACGACCATGTTGCGCAAGGTCGTCATGACTCGGCCATTTCGAATTAAGTGCACGATGGCCATCAGCCCGGATACGAAAATGCTGGCGAGCAAGGCCAGAAGAAACAAAAGCGGACCCAGGAAAGCCCCGATGGCTGCCATTAACTTCCAGTCACCGGCCCCCAGTCCCCGCATCAGTACGAAGGGAAACAGGATGATCAACGCCAACCCAGCGCCTTCCAGCGACGTTTTGGCCCCGGGCCAGCCTGCGGCAAGGGTGTTTACCCCAATGCCGAGGGCTAGTGCGGGCACGGTGAGCCAATTGGGGATCCTACGCGTACGCCAATCGGTCCACGCTGCAATCGCCGCGACTGCAAGCGTACAGATCCAGATGGTGTGAGCCGCGTTCATCCAGTGATCCTCCAGTTATCGATCGTGGTGGCTTCGCCGCGGTAAAGGCCTTCACTCATGTCCGGTAAATCATCACTTGAGCGGAAGGGTTGAGGCCGCCGGAAGTTTTTCTGCCTCAAGCGGCCTGCGGTTGTCAGGCGTTGCTAGCCGCTGGCTAGCCGCAAGCGTGGACTAGGTCAGGTTGCCGGCTGCGTTGCTGAATACACCCTTGACTGCGGTCGACAAGGTCCCGAGCGTGGCGGTCGCTGCCAGGGAAAGCAGAACCAGCAGTAAAGCGTATTCAGTCAGGTCCTGGCCTTCTTCTTCTTTCCAAAGGCGAATCAAAAGACTCTTCATTTATTCTGTGTCCTCTCAG
>JBEKQP010000099.1:0-14793 GCA_049519595.1 Candidatus Korobacteraceae bacterium
GTCTCGCGGCGCGACTTCTGGCGCATTCTTTACGAACTGGTCTCCGAGGGGGTGGCCATACTCACCTCCACCGCCTACCTCGACGAAGCTGAGCGCTGTCATCGGGTCGCCTTGCTCCATAAGGGTAAGCTGCTCTTCTGCGACACGCCCACGAATCTCAAGGCCAAGCTGGGCAAGGGAGTCTTGTCCGTAACCTCGTCTGAACCGCGTGAATTGCGTACCCAACTCGAACACGCGGCCGGCATCTCCAGTCTCGTGCTGACCGGCGACGGCCTGCACGTCGTGGTTGACGATGCAGCACGCCGCATTCCCGAATTTGAGGCCCAACTGAAGAACGCGCACATCCCATTCGACGCGATTCAGCAGGTCACGCCCACGATTGAGGACCTCTTCGTCGATGCGGTGAGCAGTGGAGCATCACCTCATGCCTGAAGACAACAATTCGGTTGTGATCGAAAACCTGGTTAAGCAGTTTGGTGATTTCGTGGCCGTCGATCACATCAATCTCGAAATCCGCAAAGGCGAGGTGTTTGGCTTTCTCGGACCGAACGGCGCCGGCAAGTCCACTACCATCCGCATGCTCTGCGGCCTGTTGACGCCTACCTCAGGCCGCGCGCGGGTCGCGGGATACGACGTGGGCCGTGAACCCGAATCCGTGCGCCAGAACATTGGCTATATGTCGCAGAAGTTTTCTCTCTACAACGATCTCAAGGTGATCGAAAACATACGCTTGTTCGCCGGCCTCTATAGCGTGCCTTCCAACCGGCTCAAAGAAAGAATCGAATGGGCGCTGGAGATGGCGGACCTGAAGGGGCAGGAGAATCTTGTTACCGGTACGCTTCCGGGAGGGTGGAAGCAGCGCCTGGCCTTGGGCTGCGCGGTGTTGCACAAACCGCCCGTGATCTTCTTGGATGAGCCCACTTCCGGCGTCGATCCCATTTCGCGCCGCCGGTTCTGGGATCTCATTCACCAGATGGCGGAAGAAGGCGTGACCGTCTTCGTGACCACGCATTACATGGATGAGGCCGAATATTGCAACCGTCTGGCGCTGATCTTTCGCGGAAGGATCGTTGCCTTGGGGACGCCTTCAGAGCTCAAGCGGAAGTCGATGGAAGGCGAACTGCTTCTGGTTGAATGCGAACCCCTTGGCAGTGCAGTGGAAGTCCTGCAATCCGCTCCGGACGTGATCGATGCCGCAGTTTTCGGCAATGCCCTGCACCTGGTAGTGCGTGATGCCGCGGCTGCGGTCCCGCAAGTCAGGAAGTACCTATCTGATCACAGCATTACCGTTGGCCGCATCGAGAAAATACGTCCCAGCCTGGAAGACGTTTTTGTCTCTCTTACAACCGCGCGAGATTCGGGAAAGGAACGGACAGCATGAGCTTCACTCGCTTCCTGGCCGTGGCTAAGAAAGAGGTTGTCCAGATTCTTCGCGACTCGCGCAGTCTGATCATTGTCTTAATCATGCCGTTGATTCTGGTGCTGCTGTTTGGTTACGGCGTCAATCTCGATCTTAAGGGATTGCCGGTTTATGTGTATGACCGCGACGGCAGCCGGCAGAGTCAAGATCTGTTGAAGCGATTCCAGGCCAGCGCCTATTTTAATCTCGTGCGCGTTGTGAACGATTACCCCGCGCTGGCCCGATCGCTTGACGACGGCCACGCCAAAATGGGGATTGTTATTCCGTGGGATTTTACGCAGCGCCTGAACGACGGCCGCCCGGCGCAGGTTCAGGTGCTCGTCGATGGTTCTGACGACAATACCGCCAACGTCCTCATCGGATATGCGCAGGCAGTTGTTCAAGGCTATTCGTCGGAAATCCAACTCAACTGGCTTCGCAACCGCGGCCAACTCATCCAACCTGCTCCGGTCAGTGTCGAAACCCGCACTTGGTATAACGAAGATCTCGAGAGCAGCGCCTTCATCGTTCCCGGCGTGCTCGCCCTGGTGATGTCCGTAATCGGTGCGTTCCTCACCTCTCTCACCATCGCGCGCGAATGGGAGCGCGGCACCATGGAGCAGTTGATTTCGACTCCCGTCACGCCGCTGGAGATCATGCTTGGCAAACTGGCACCTTATTTCATCATCGGCATGTTCGATGTCGTCGTCTGCGCACTCGTCGCCATCTACTGGTTCCATGTCCCTTTTCGCGGTTCTTTTCTAACATTGCTTGTCAGCTCCGCCATGTTCATGGTGGTTGTGCTTTCACTCGGTTTCTTTATCTCTGTAATCGCAAAAAGTCAGCTTGCGGCGAGTCAAATCGCGCTGCTTGTGACCTTCCTTCCGGCTTTTTTGCTCTCCGGATTTCTGTATGCGATTGAGCAAATGCCCGCCGTCTTGCAGTGGATCACACGCATTCTGCCGGCGCGTTACTACGTTTCGGTGCTGAAGAAGATCTTTCTCAAAGGAACACCCGCGGCCTTGCTCTACGCCGACTTGGTTCCCCTGGCTGGGTTCACATTCGTGCTGGCGCTGCTCGCCATCCGTGCGTTCCGTAAGAAGCTGGCGTAAAGGAAAGGAGAAGCTATGCTGGCGCGCCTCAAGCAGATGTTGATCAAAGAATTCATTCAGGTCTTCCGCGACAAGCGCACGCGATTCCTGCTCTTCGGTCCGCCAATTATTCAGATGTTGATCTTCGGATACGCAGCCACCTTCGAGATTTATCATGTCCCAACGGTTGTGCTCGATCTTGACCACAGCCAGGAGAGCCGCGAACTGCTCTCCCGTTTTTCTTCCAGCCCCTATTTCGACGTGCAACGCCAACTCACGGACCATCGCCAGATCGGCGATCTTATTGAGCGGGGAGAAGCTACTGTCGGCCTCGAGATCGATGCCGGATTCGCCCAGAATCTACGCAAAGGACAGACCGCTCCGCTGCAAGTGATCGTCGATGCGACCAATTCGAACACCGCCCTGATCGCCTCCGGCTACGTCACGCAGATCGCACTTGGCTTCGCGCAAAGCTACCAGAGGGATCGCATCTACCGCGTCGCGCCCCAAATGATGGAGAAAATGCCTTCCGTGCAGCTCGATCAGCGACCGTGGTACAACCCTGACCTCAGGAGCCGCTGGTTCTTTGTGCCGGGAATCATCGGCAGTCTCACGCTTGTGCTCGTGGTTACTCTGACTGCCTTTGCCGTGGTTCGCGAACGCGAGATCGGCACTCTCGAGCAGATCATGGTCACGCCCATCCGCCCCGCCGAGTTTATTCTCGGAAAGACACTGCCCTTCTTTCTGATTGGTCTGTTTGACGTTTCGCTGATTGCGACGGTGGGTACGCTGTGGTTCCAGGTTCCATTTCGCGGTAACATTCTGGTGTTATTGGCGGGCGCGATTTTATTTCTTCTGTGCATGTTGGGCGTCGGACTGTTAATTTCGACCGTTTCCTCCACGCAACAACAGGCGATGGTGACCTCCTTCTTCTTTATTATGCCCGCCATAACTTTCTCGGGCTTCGGATTTCCCATCAGCACCATGCCGCAGTGGCTGCAGTATTTCACCTATCTCAGTCCTCTGCGCTATTTCCTGGTCGTGCTCCGCGGCACCTATTTGAAAGGCGTGGGTATGGATATCCTCTGGCCCCAGATGCTCGCCATGGCCGTCCTGGGAATCAGCCTGCTCATGATCGCTGTCCTCCGCTTCCACAAAGCACTCGACTGAGTGCGGGCTTTTGCCGCCGAGCGACGGCTAGCTGATATTTTCTCGGGCATCGATCTTCCATTTTTCGGCGTTTGCTTTTACCATTGCGACCACTGGAACATCGAGGCGACATAGCATGAAAAGGGAACGTGTACTTGTTACCGGCGGTGCTAACGGGATCGGCCGCGCCATTGTTGAGCGAAGCAGAGCGGACGGTTACGAACCAATCGTGATCGATCTGGTAGGGGATGGCATTCGGGCCGATCTGTCAGATCCGCAAGAGACGGCACGGGCCCTCGAAGCCGCGCTGCGTGACGGCCCAATCACCCGGTTGGTCAACAACGTCGGCGTCATCCGTCCAGGCTCAATCGAGAACCAGACGCTGGAGGAGTTTAGCCAAGTCATGTCGCTCAACCTGCGTTGCGCGATGCAGTGCGTGCAGGCGCTCTTGCCGGGCATGAAAGAGGCCAAGTTCGGGCGCATCGTGAACATGTCGTCGCGGGCGGCGCTGGGCAAGGAGTTGCGCACCGCCTATGCGGCCAGCAAGGCCGGGTTGCAGGGCATGGCCAGAGTCTGGGCGCTGGAACTGGGCCAGCACGGCATTACTGCCAACGCGGTCGGTCCCGGCCCGGTTCGGACTGAATTGTTCGAACGCGGCAATCCCCCTGACAGCCCGCGCACGCAAGCCATCATTAATGCAATTCCCGTGCGGCGCATCGGGTTACCCGAAGACATCGCGCACGCCGTCTCCTTCCTGATGGATGCGCGCAGCGGATACGTCACGGGACAGGTGTTGTACGTCTGCGGCGGCCTGACCATTGGCGCCGCGGGAGCGTGAGCAATCCTGCTATCGCTTTGTAGACCCACCCGTCAGGAAGAATGCAGGACCTTTTCCGTATGCATATCCATTCATGGCGAGGGAACTTCTTCCAAAGGAGACTCGGTTGAACGGCGCTGAAAGTTTGGTCCACACTCTTTTGAAGAGCGGCATAGACACCTGTTTTGCAAATCCCGGGACGAGCGAACTGCATTTTGTCTCTGCGCTGGACAGAGTTCCCGGCATGCGTTGCGTTCTCGGTCTGTTCGAAGGCGTGGTGACCGCCTGTGCGGATGGCTACGCCCGCATGGCAGAGAAACCGGCTGTCACGCTGTTACACTGCGGTCCGGGCTTGGCGAACGGACTTGCCAATCTGCACAACGCTCGCCGGGCCTGCACGCCCCTGGTGAATATCGTAGGCGATCAGGCGACTCACCATCGGCCGTTGGATTCGCTTCTCACCGCGGATACCGAGGGCTGGGCACGACCCGTCTCTGCTTGGGTCCGGACCGCCGCAAGTGCTGTGACGGTGGGCTCCGACGCTGCCGTAGCGGTGCAAGCGGCACGCACGGCACCGGGCCAGATTGCAACCCTCATCGTGCCGGCCGACGTTGGTTGGAATGAGGGCGGGACCGTGGCGGAGTCATTGCCGATTCCGCGACAGCCGCAGGTCGATCCTGGCATCGTGAAGCAGGTAGCCACGCTGTTGCGACGCGGGGAGCCGACCGTGCTGTTTCTTGGCCAGGGGGCATTGCGCGCCGGTGCCCTTGAAGCAGCACACCGGATCGCGGCGGCAACCGGCGCACGGATGATGGCGCAATATGCAAACCCGCGAATCGAGCGCGGGCAAGGCAGGGTTCCCGTCGAACGCATACCCTATTCGGTGGAACCCGCAATGGCGGCGCTGGCGGGCATTGGTCACGTGGTGTTAGTGGGAGCAGTTCGTCCGGTGGCTGTCTTTGCGTATCCGGACAAGCCTGGCTATCTCTATCCAGCCGACGCGCAGGTGCATGTGCTCGCCCGGCCAGAGCAGGATCCGACGCATGCTCTGCAATCATTAGCTGATGAATTGTCCGCTCCGCCGATGCCGCTGCCCGAACTGGGTCCGGTCCCGGAACCGGCAAGTGGCGTCCCAACACCGCAGGCTGTTGGCCAAACGATTGCGGCGCTGATTCCTGAACAGGGCATTGTCATCGAGGAGGGAGTGAGCTTCGGGCGATCTTTTTACGCCGACACACGTGCCGCTGCTCCTCATGACTGGTTGCAGATCACGGGTGGCGCGATCGGTATCGGGCTACCTTTAGCCACAGGTGCGGCGATTGGCGCGCCCGTACGGCGGGTGATCTCTTTGCAAGCCGACGGGTCCGGCATGTACACATTGCAGGCCCTGTGGACGCAGGCGCGCGAGCGGCTCAACGTGACTACCATCATCCTCGCGAACAAAAAATACGCGATTCTGCAGGGCGAACTTGCCAATCTTGGCCTCCGCCCTGGCGCTATTTCAAAGAGCATGATGGATCTGGGCAATCCAGACCTGGATTGGATAAGCATCGCCAAAGGGATGGGCGTCGAAGCAGCGCGGGCCGAAAACTGCGAACGGCTTGCGGACCTGCTGCGGCAGTCGCTGCACCGCGCTGGACCGTTTTTGATCGAACTTGTCATTTGAGACGCATTCGTTCCTTTGGCTGCGGTTCCGCAGGCGTACTGGGCCGATCGGTGAATCCGGGCTAACCCGGCAGATGACGAAATAACCACGTCGGAGCGGGCACGATGGTCGTACAATGCTTATCGCTTCTCAAGTCAAAAAAATCCGATTGAAACACCGGAACACCGATGACCACTTCAGATTTCCCCGTTCCGATCACAGACAGATATTTTGAGGACTATGTTCCCGGCTTCGTTGGCGAATTCGGCAGCATCACGGTCAGCCAGGATGCGATCATCGAATTCGCCAAGCAGTTTGATCCGCAGACCTTCCACATAGACGCCATCAGAGCTGCCCAGGGACCTTTCGGCGGTTTGATCGCCAGCGGTTGGCATACCAGCGCCATGATGATGCGACTCTACGCAGATCACTTCGTTTCCAAAGTCGCGAGTCTGGGATCTCCGGGCATTGATGAACTGCGTTGGACGCGGCCGGTGAGGCCCGGAGACACGCTCTCGATCCGCGTAACCATTCTCGAAGCCAGACGCTCCAGTTCCAAGCCAGATAGGGGCCTCGTCCGCAGCCAAGTCGAGGTGCTTAACCAGAATAAAGAAGTCGTCATGAGCCTCAAGGCTATGACGCTGTTTCTGTGCAGGAAAGGCAACTAGGCAGGGCGTGAATCGCCTGCAATGCCACCACCTCGGAAGGATGTCGCCTGTACTCTGGCGGCGGACCGGATGGGAGAGGAAAACACAAGATGACCATCAAACTCGACGAGTACGAAATTGCAGTTCTCGTTCAAGGTTTTCCGGGCAGGTCGGTTTATCACGCCGGTCTGGGTTGGAGCACGATCGCACTGCTGCGTGGCGCGGGCCGGGTGGTAGTGATTGACGGTGGCTCGATCAGCATGCGTCGCCTGCTCATCGATGGGCTCGCCAAACATGGCATCAAGCCTGCCGATGTCACCGACCTGCTGCTAACGCACGCTCATCACGACCACATGATCAACTGGACATTGTTCCGTCATGCCCGGATCGTGATTGGAGCCAAGGAACTCGAGTGGGCGCTGAATGTGCCGTGGGGCGAAACCCCCGTGCCGGAACTGTATGCGCGCGAATTGCAGAAGTTGCCCACGCTCAAAACCATTAACGATGGCGAGGAAGCGTTCCCCGGCATGACGGCGCATCTGGCGCCGGGGCACACACGCGGATCCCTCGTATTTGTACTGCGAGGACGCGAGCACGACGTGATTTTCACCGGCGACGCCGTCAAGAACCGCGCCGAATTCATCGCAGGCAGGACTGACATGACGTATGACCCGGTCGTCAGCAGCGCCACCGTCAAGATGGTGTGGGATATCTGGAAGCGCCGCCCCGGTAGCATCGTTATCCCCGGCCACGACGTGCCCATGGTGCAGGAGAACGGGAAACCTCGCTACATTGGTAAGCGGGAAGCTGCCATCACGGCTTGGTATGGCGACGACATGGAGACAAAAACCCTGTTTGACTTGACAGGCAAGTAAGAAAGGAAAAACAGCATGGCTACCCGCCGTCAGTTTATCGGTACGATGAGCGCGCTCGCGGTTACGATGGCGACGCGAAATCTCGTGGCACAGGCAGAGAAGTCCGGCGCCTCGGTTGCGCACACCCCTCCGGATTTCAAGGTGCCGAAGGACGCTTGCGATTGCCACGTGCATGTCATCGGTCCCCAGGACCGCTTCCCCATGGCGCCCGAGCGCTTGTACACGCCCGACTACGCGCCGGTCGAAGATCTTGTTCGCCATCTCAAAGTGCTGCATCTGGACCGTGTAGTGATCGTCACGCCGAGCCCTTACGGAACCGACAATCGCAGCACGCTCTATGCTATTCAGCGGCTTGGGAAAAAGGCGCGCGGCGTCGCCGTGGTGCCGGAGAACGTAAAGCACAGCGAACTCGAGGAGTTGCACCGTCAAGGCATACGCGGCGTGCGTTTGAATGTCGAAACCGGCGGCACCAACGACTCCAAGGTTCTCATCGACCTGCTGATCAAGTCTGCGGAAACCGTGGCCCCGCTCAAATGGCACGTGCAGATCTATACCAATCTGGCGATGATCAGTGCGCTTCGCGATGTGATTCCCACCCTGCCCGTCCCGGTCGTGTTCGATCACTTTGGCCGTCTTGAGGCTAAAAAAGGCTTGCAACAGCCCGGGCTTCCCGTGCTGCTCGACATGCTGAAAAGCGGCAAAGTGTACGTGAAGCTCTCCGCGCCTTATCGCATCTCGAATGTCGAGGGATACATTGACGGCAAGACCTACGCCGAGGCGATGGTTTCCGCGAATCCCGATCGCGTGCTCTGGGGTTCCGATTGGCCGCACACGATTCCGGCTCCGGGCCAGAAGCGCACGCGAGTGGGAATCGAGCGCTTCCGGCGCGAGGATGACGGCGCCGCACTGAACCGTATTGCGCACTGGGTGCCGCGGCCTGAGCAGCTCAAAAAACTGCTAGCCGACAATCCGGGACGGCTGTACTTCTTTTAGCAGGCCGCTGAAAAACTGTTTTCCGAGGGTGTCATCCTGAGCGCAGCGAAGGATCTGCTGTTTGCGCATGTGCAAAACAATATCCTGAGGTCGCGCAAAATCGACGCGACCTCAAGATGACGCTAGCACGGTTCCCTAGTAGGTGTATCCCGAAAAATCAGACTGTTATGGCGAGCGAAGTCGAGCCATCTTTTGTTTCTGCTGCCGAAAACGAAGGGTGGCTCGACTCCGCGCCCGAATAGCTTCTTGCTGATCGAATGTAATTGTCGGGTACGCAGCGTCGCTGCTCCGGCCACAGGCGCTCAGTGCTCCGGTCGCCATGACACTTTCGATGAATATCAATGAGCGCGGCATGATGCGGCGCATAAGTACGCTCTCGGAAACATGTCGCCCACCGGCTCATGCCGATGCCGCCTCACCTTCAGGAAGGGGTTCGTTCATGGTGAAGAGCACAAGCAAGCAGAAAAAAGAACAGGCGGCCAGGAACAGGAAAACAGCATTCCAGTTGTAGTGATCCAGGATCACGCCGGCAATCAAGGGGAATATCGAAGGACCAATCGAGCCGCCGGTATTAACCAGGCTATAAGCCACAGGAAACGTTTCTTTGTTCGCCAGGCCCATAGGGTAAACCGTGAAAGCCGAATACCCAAGACTCAGCAAAAAGCCCGTGGCAAACAGCAAGGCTCCGAGATACACGGCATTGTCAGGGGCGTAGATGAGGCTATACATCATGATAGAAGTCGACAGGGCGCTGACCATCATCAGCGGCTTGCGACGCATCTTGAGCACCCGGTCGGAAATCCACCCGCCGAGCAGGTTCCCCAACACCGCGCCGACAAAAGGAGCCGAAGACAGAGCGCCCATCCTGATTGCGGTAAAGTGCTTTACCGTTACCAGGTACGAAGGTATCCAGGCCATGATGACATTCACAATGCCGACCATGCAGAGCCAGGCAATCGTGTTGCCCATAATGTTCCATGAGCGGAACACCTTGGCGATCGTGTCTACGGGTTCAAGACGCTTCACCCTGATCAGCTTGTCCAGCCATTTTGGGTAGTGATCCTCAAGCGGGTTTGGTGGCTTCCGCGTCTTGGTTTTGGCGGCTACCTGCTGGTCGCGAATATATTCAAGTTCGGCCGGCGAAACGAAGCGGCTTTCTTCAGGCTGGTTCCTGACAACGAGAATCCACAGCAGAGAGAGAACGATTCCCGGAATGGCGAAAATCAGAAAAATCTGGCGCCATCCGGCCCAGGCGATAACCGCTACGCATATGGGAGGACAGATCACAGGTCCAGACTTTGACGCAGCCCAAAAAATCCCGGCAGCAGTTCCTTTTTCCTTGGGTGGAAACCAGCGGTCAATGGTAGTGCCGCATCCGATCGGCAGCGGAGCCTCCGAGATTCCCAGGATCGCGCGGCTGAGCTTGAGGTGCAACGGTGAGGAGGCGGTCCCGACCAGCCAGGTCGAAAGCGACGTAAACAACATGGAAACGGCCATCAATACGCGCGGACCAATCTTTCGGTAGAGAAGACCGACGGGAATCTGGGCCACGGCATAGACCGCGAAAAACAAGCTGATCATGAGTCCCGCGTCCGTGTTGCTGAAGTGGAACTCCTTTCTTATATAAGGCAGGGCGACGCCGAGATTGGCGCGGTCAGCGTTGGCCAGTGTATACACCAGAAAAATCAGGGCCATCACCACCCACCGGAAAGCTGATGTTTTTCCAGTGGATGGTGCCAGCTTAGATACATCTTCTACGGGAACATGTGCGCCCATTCTTCTGTCCAATCAGTCGGTTATCTGCCGGCATTGACCCGGAGTCTGCCTGTTCCAGCGCTTCACACCACTGCCGCTTTGCGCCTTCCATACTTATCGACGACGCCCAACTCGGTCATAATGACGCGCAGTTCCGCGAGTTTTTCTCCCTCAAGTTCAGGGTAGGGACGACGAATTCCACCGGCCGGCAAGCCCAGAATTTTCAGCGCAGCCTTGATGACGATGGGGTTGGAAAACCAATAGAGAGCTTGCAACAGAGGATAGAATCGGAAATACAGCTTCCGGCATTCTTCCATTTTTTCCAAACTGTCCCATGGCCGCGAAATCAGGGCCATTTCCGCAGGGATGATGTTGCCGCCGATGTTCGCCGTGCCGTTTCCGCCCAACGCCAGCGTCGGCACGACGATGGAATACTTGGGAAAATCGCAGCAGAGAATGTTCAGTCTGTCCCCGAGCCGCCGCTTGACTTCCACCAGTTGCGAAACATTCGGCATGGCCTCTTTATCCACAATGAAATTGGGTATTTCATTGGCCAGCGTCACCAGCGTTTCGGGATCGAGATTTACGCCGACGCGTGTAGGGTTGTTATAGACGCCCACCGGAATCGAAACTGCCTTCATGCAGGCCCGCATATGCTCCAGCACGGCCGACTGCGGCGGCAGGAGATACGGCGGAACGGTAAAGATCAGCCCGTCTGCTCCCTCGCTTTCGGCAAATTGGGCAAACTTAACGGTGTCTGCCGTCGAGGGATGCGAAGCGTTGAAGAAAACAGGAATCCGGCCTTTGCTAATCTTGATGACTTGCTTGACTATGGTCATCCGCTCTTCAGCGGTAAGAAGCGTCACTTCGCCGGCTGAACCCATTACAAACAACTCAGACGTGCCATAGGCAATCTGATGGTCAACGATTTCCTTGAAACCACCAAAATCGACATTGCCGTTATGATCGTAAGGAGTGGGAATTGCAACCCACGAACCAGTTGGTTTGAACATAAAATTCCCTTTCGCTTGATAGTGGCGTCAGTATACGAATAGCTTGTAGTTTTGTCACATGATTCCGGTGGGTTTTAGCCCGGTCGAGCGGAAGGCGCAATCGTCAAAGCAGCCATGCGCATTTAGCCCGGCGGTGAAAGCAGAATAGGCTAATTCCTAGGCTGTCTGCCACATAATCACTCAGCCGCCGGAACTCTGTAGGGGCGGATGGAGGAGGGTGAATGACATCTTCAGCGGAAGTGGAACTCACACGCACGGGGGAGGCGGGCCGTTCCGGCGGCGATATTCGTTCAGACCTGCGCGTTCGGCTGGAGCCGCGAGCCTCTGGGGGAATCCAGTTGGAGATCGTCTCGCGGGTTGATCTTTACTATGGCGAGGCGATCCGCGGGCAGGCAGGCGATGTTCTGCGTGAACTCGGCATTGAGCACGCTCGCGTGCTGATCGAAGACAGTGGTGCGCTGCCGTTTGTCATCGCCGCGCGGATCGAAGCGGCGGCTCGTCGCGCCGGGTTGTCCTCCGCTCGCCGTGCCTTGCCCCAGCGGGTAGCGTTGCCGAAGCCGTCTGCCAAGGACCGGTTGCGCCGCACCCGGCTTTATCTTCCCGGCAGCGAGCCCAAGTACTTCGTCAATGCCGCGCTCTACAAGCCAGACGCGATCATTTTCGATCTCGAAGATTCGGTGCACTTTGCCGAGAAGGACAGCTCGCGCATCCTGGTGCGCAACGGGCTTCGGGCTGTCGATTTTGGCGCGGCTGAGCGCATGGTGCGCATCAACCAGCTTCCGCTTGGCTTTGAAGACCTTGAAGAGGTCGTGCCCCAGGCTCCGGATTTACTGCTGCTCCCCAAGACCGAGAATCCGGAGCAGATCATGGAAGCCGATCGCCGTATTGGCGAGATCACCGCCCGTGAGGGCATCGAACGGCCCATTTGGCTGATGCCAATCCTGGAGTCTGCCATCGGAATTGAAAACGCATTCGCGATTGCCTCCGCCAGCGCGCGCATCTGCGCCATGACAATTGGCCTGGAGGACTACACTTCCGATCTCGGCGTGATCAAGACGGCTGATGGACAGGAGACCCTGTATGCACGTATGCGGCTGGTAAACGCGGCCAAGGCTGCGGGCGTACAGGCCATCGACTCCGTTTATGCCGATATCGGCGACCTCGAAGGGTTGGCACGTTGGGGCGAGCGCTCGCGTGCGCTGGGCTTCGAGGGCATGGGCTGCGTTCATCCCTCGCAGATTGCGGTTGTCGAACGGGCCTTTGCGCCGGCTGAGGCGGAGGTCGAAAAGGCTTTGAAGGTCGTTGCCGCCTTCGAGGAGGCGCAGGCAAACGGGCTAGGCGTGGTGAGCCTGGGCTCGAAGATGATCGATGCGCCGATCGTGATCCGTGCTCGTAAACTTGTGGAGCGAGCTAAGCTGATGGGGATTCTCCCGATCGCTCGCGGGAATCAGGAGGCGAAACCATGACGCAATCACCAGCAACCAAACTTCAAATGATGCGTAACGTCGTTGGGCGCATGGTGCCGGCCGTGGTGAATGGAGCCGAGCAACTCTCCTTCGCAGGCGTAGATCAACACCGTCCTACGGGGCGCAAGGCAGCGCCACCCGTCAGGAGTGCTGTCGACTGGCCCAAAAACGGCGACAAGCGCGTGCCTGATCTCGCAACCGCTCTGAAACTGTGCGAGCTGCGCGACGGCATGACGATTTCATCGCATCATCACCTCCGCAATGGCGACCGCATCGCGCTCGAAGCCCTGCAAACGGCGGCCAGCCTCGGTGTGAAGGATTTGCGATGGTTTCCCAGCGCCTCTTTCCCATGCCACACCCCGGTCATCGAACTGATGGATGCAGGAGTGGTCCATCATATTGAGGGCAGCATGAACGGCCCACTTGGCGACTACTGTTCGCACGGAAAGATGCGCGGACTGGGAGTGTTGCGCTCGCATGGAGGCCGTTGGCAGGCGATCCAGGATGGCGAAGTGCATATCGATATCGCCGTGATTGCCGCCCCGACCGCGGATTATTTCGGCAACGCCGATGGTTCTCATGGCCGGTCGGCGTGCGGCTCGCTTGGCTTCGCGTTGGCCGATTCGATGTACGCCGATCATGTCATCGTAGTGACCGATAACCTCGTGCCGTTCCCTTGCATTCCGTGGCAAATCCAGGGAAACAATGTCGACTACGTTGTCGAAGTGCCTTCCATTGGCGATCCGGCGAAGATTGTCTCCGGCACCACTCAGGTCACGCGTTCGCCGGACCGTTTGCTGATCGCGGAGATGGTCGCCCGTTTCCTGCGCGATACGGGAATCATGCGCAATGGTTTTTCCTTCCAGGCTGGGGCAGGGGGAATCGCGCTGGCTTTTGTCGACTATCTGAGCCGCTACATGCGCGAAGGGGGAGTCAAAGCGCGCTTCGTGCGCGGTGGTTCAACCAAATACCTGGTTGAAATGCTGAAGGAAGGTCTGATCGATTACCTTCTGGATGGGCAGACATTCGATCTCGACGCCGTGCGTTCCATCGCCGGCGATCCGCGTCACGTCGCAACCTCTCCGTTCACCTCCTACAACTTCCACGGCAAGGGAAATTTTGCGTCGATGGTGGATGCGGTGGTGCTCGGCGCCACGGAAGTCGACGTAAACTTCAACGCCAATGTTGTTACTCACTCCGACGGCCGCATGCTGCACGGCATCGGCGGATGGCAAAACTGCCTGTACTCTGGCTGCGCCATTTTGGCCATACCATCGTTCCGTGATCGCATTCCGACCATCGTGGATGAAGTGACGACCCTGACCGGCCCCGGCGAGTTGATCGACGTGGTAGCCACCGAGCGCGGAATCGCGGTTAATCCGCGCCGCCAGGATTTGCTGGATGCGCTGAAAGGTTCGGACCTGCCGATTCGACCGATCGAGCAGATCAAGCAGGAGGTTGAGCGTATCTGCGGCGGCAAGCCGCGTAAGCCGCGGTTCATCGACGAACCGGTGGCGGTGGTGAAGTGGGTCGACGGAACCGTGCTCGATACGATCTGGCGGATCGGGGATTCCCGGAACTCGTGATCGTGATCCGTCGCAAAGACGAACAAGGTGCAGAGGCCGGTGTTATTCAGCTGGTGCCGCAGGTCAGGTCAGTAGAACATCGCATGGGAGAGAATCAATGCCACATATCATCATCGAGTATTCCAGCAACCTTCGCGAGCGGCTGAACCTGGAGCAGTTCGTGCGAGAAGTTCACGATGCCACCGTGAAGACGGGAGAGTTCCCCATGGCGGCCCTCAAGACGCGAACCTCGGAGCGTAGAACTTACCGGGTTGCGGATGGGCATCCAGAGAATGCCTTCGTGCACGTTGTGCTCAGGATCCGTTCCGGACACGATCCGGAAAAAAAGCGTCAAGCCGGGGAAAAGGTGTTTTCAGC
>JBEKQP010000100.1:0-14391 GCA_049519595.1 Candidatus Korobacteraceae bacterium
TGCGAAGGCAACGATGGCAACCGCCTAGCTGCGAAACCGAGATAGAACACCGGCTGGCAGAGATGTCTCACTCCACAAAGACATGAATTGCGAAGTCGCGTTTTTCAACAGCCACGCCTGTTTACAACAATTATCGTGCAGTCCGCATAATCAGCCAGACGAAAACAGCCGTGATTGAAACCAGCAACAGGCTGCAACAGATCGAAACAACGGAGAACAAAGAGCGCAGCGAGTGTCCCTTCTCGAACGTGCGAGCCAGCAAAATAATTGATGCGATTTGCGTAATCATCATGGCCGCAACGCCGAAAGTCATTAACCCTTCAGAAACGCCACCAGCGACTGCTCCCATGCCTGTAGCCTTGTTTTCAGAAATTCCTCGGAACGAATATATGAGCCCCGGAACGATGAACACGAAAAACGACACCCAAGCCAGCAGTACTCCCTTGAGAAAGCGGTCTTTCATCGTCTTGTCTTCGTGCAAGTGCATTGAAACAGTTCACCGTACCGACTAATAATCCGGGCAAAATAGTACGCCATTGAGTGGTGCTGTACAACATAGCGTACAGCGGGAAGTGATCACTGATGATAAATCCCCTTCTCATCAGTAACAGCCAGGACGAGCGGGCACCCGTTGCGGCTGGTCAATCTGCGTTACCGCCAACCATCATTTGCGGCACAGTGACGAATTCGTAGCCCTCGCCCTTGTAGCGCCGCACGATCTCATCGGTTGCGCGCACGGAGTGCGAGCGGTCAGTTCCTAGGCGCAGGTGTCCGCCATCGTGCAGCAGGATAACGTCTCCGCCCTTGATCTGCGAAGCCGCGCGCTCGACGATGCTCTCATACGACTTGGCGCTCCAATCATTGCAGGTGACGCGCCACATGATGGGAATCATGCCGAACTCGCGCACCACGGAAAATGTTCCCGGACGCCGCCCGCCAAATGGCGGACGAAACAGTTTGGGGTGAACACCGGTGGCCGCTTCAATCGCCCGCGACGCTCTCTCGAGTTGCTGCCGAAGCTGCGTTGAGGAGAGAAAGATCAGGTTCTGGTGGGTGTAGCAGTGGCTCCCGATAGCGTGGCCGGCTTGGGCTACGGCGCGCGCCAGGTCGGGGCGTTCCGAGACGAACTGCCCCAGCAAAAAAAAGGTCGCCTTGACGCCGTGCTTTTCCAGGACATCGAGCAACTGGCCCGTGTAAGGATGGTTGGGGCCGTCATCGTAGGTGAGCGCGAGGGTGCGGGTGCCCGGGGGTGCACCGCTGAAGTTCGCGCCATAAAGTTGCGACCACGGAACCATAGTATGCAGCCCGGCAAATGTAGCCCCGGCGGCAACTGCGGCAATCCCTGCGAGTGTGCCTACCATGCTGCATCGATTGTACTTCTACCCCGGCAACCGCAAAAGCGGATGTCGCCAGCCCCCCGGTGAGTGCCAAAATAGAGTTCAGCGAAAGCCGCTGGGCGGGCAACCGAGGGCGCGCGGGAAAGACCGTTACTCGAAATCCGCAGCCGTTTACTGATCACGCAATTGCATCCGCGCACCAGCAGCGATATGCTGCCCTCACACCGGCAATTTAGAATTGAGGCTGCCGGGAATCCCGTGCAAGCGAATGCGGTCTGAGCTGGAGGCTGTCTCCGTCCGATGGCGAACCTTTTTGAACCACCGCGTTACATAGCCGTTGAAGGTCCAATACGAGTCGGCAAGAGCACTCTTGCGCGGATCATAGCCGAGAACCTGCGCGGGCAATTGATCCAGGAACCCGAGGACAACCCGTTTCTCGACGCCTTCTACGAGGGCGAACCGGGAGCCGCTTTCCAGGCGCAGTTCGCTTTCCTGGTCGAGCGCTTCGAACAACTGCGCACGCTCGACATAGGCCCCAAATCACAGCGCGTGATCGTGGCCGATTACATTTTCGAGAAGGACAAGATCTTCGCCAATCTCAACCTCGGCGATACCGAACTGGAAATCTACGACCGCTATTACAAGTTCTTCCGCACCCAATTGCCGGCTCCCGACCTGGTGATCTACTTGCAGGCTTCCACCGACGTGCTGCGCAAGCGTATGCGCAAAAAGAATGCCGCCGGTGAGCGCGCCATCGGCATGGAATACATCGCCGAAGTTAACAAGGCGTATGAACATTTCTTTTTTCACTACAGCGCCTCAGATCTGCTGGTGGTGAACACCTCGGAGATCGACTTCGTCGAACACAACGACGACCTGCAAAAACTGCTGCGCCGCGTCAGTGAACCCATACGCGGAACGCAGTACTTTCTCCCCCTCGGCGGCGCCGAAGACGCGGGAACGGCCGGAGCGTGAATACCGCCCGCTTGCTCTCACTGGAAACCGAAGAAACTACCCCACCCTACCAACAACGGGTAGGATGGGCCACCCGGCGTGAAAGGGTAGAAGAGCGGGCTTGCAAGCGCGCAGATGATACTTAATTGGATTTGATTGTTGTTTTGTTCTAGATTGGCTCTGGTAGCGGGTTTTCAGTGGATGAAAGCTACACAGGAAAAAACCCTCGTGTGCAATCCAGAGATGCACAACCATTGAAGGGCAAAAGTTATAACCTCAACAGCTTCAAAATAGATGTATCCCAGAGCTAGCGACGTCATGGGATATCCCACAGTGAAACTGGTCTAAGCAGAGGCCGCGCTTGCCGGCTTCTTTTGCTGGAAACATTCGCGGCAGAACACCGGGCGTCCCTGGGTTGGCCTAAAAGGAACCGTGGTCTCCTTACCGCAGCCTGAACACACAGTGCGAGTCTCCACCTTCGGCGGCGACGTCGCCTGAGTTACCCCGAGCGCCTGCCCACGCTTTGCCTTGCAGCCCTTGCAGCGCTTGGGCTCATTCTTGAACTGCTTGTCATGGAAAAACAGCTGCTCCCCTGCCGTGAAAACGAAATCTTCACCGCAGTCAATGCACTTGATAATCTTGTCCTGGAATTCCATGGATATTGCCCCTTTCAGCCCATACGCGCACCGCGAAATAAATGTTGCAATTTCGAAGTACACGCTGCTCCCTGGTTCGGCCCTACTATCTATAAAGACGGATTACCTATGAAAGACCACGTATCTCGCTAGGGCAAAAAGCATTAAGGCCGCCAAAAGCAGCGGCCCGCGTTCCATATCAGCTTGTGTTCTGCGAGCCTGCTTACTGCTGCGTTTTCGCGCCAAAACCACTTTCACGCGTTGCCTCTTGCCAGTATAAGGAATGACCTGGACCTTACTGCTTGAAGCGACGCTGGGGGCGTTCTCTAACCACTGGCCCCTTGAAATCGAACCTCCGCCAAACGGAACACCTCCCGATTACAGGCCAAATAACGGTGCTAGCTTACAGCAACTTTCATTTTTTTGCTGTAAATTTAATCGTTTCAGATCGGTCCATTACCAATTTTGCACAAGCATTGTCGAGCCAAATGACGCGAATTCTGCTAGTTGCTCGATTGAAGCCCGTCACTGTCGTCGCTCCAAGTACCGTAAACCATTGTATGTAAAGGTACTACGCCATTGATCACGAGGTTGGCCTCACTTGAAAACCTGGTGGTTTCCCTGGCACGGTGCGATGCCGATGGCTCCCTATAGGTGGTAACAGCAAATAGTAACCGCAGTAGTAACAGACCCCAAGCTGAGGGAATGTGTCACTCGCCAACCCGGAGGTGACTTCCAACCTCCGGGTTGCTGGGTTGCGCGCAGGTTTTCTCGCGCCTACAATGTTCTTGAGTTCTTGAGCCGGCGTTCTGAGCCGGCCGGGACAGAACAGGCGGCATCCGCTGGGCGGAGCTGCACTGGAGGCGGCTTGAGCATTACTACTGCCGATTTCCGTTCCAAGATCACCACTCACATTCTGGCGGAGAAGAAGCTGAATCGCGAGCGGATT
Source organism: Candidatus Korobacteraceae bacterium (assembly GCA_049519595.1). Classification (GTDB taxonomy): domain Bacteria; phylum Acidobacteriota; class Terriglobia; order Terriglobales; family Acidobacteriaceae; genus CAWBRT01. Next base: position 3,876 of record JBEKQP010000100.1, read on the forward strand.
ACCGCTCTCACCGCCTACGACTACGCAACCGCCCGGCTGCTCGACGAGGCCGGCGTTGACGTGATTCTGGTTGGCGACTCGCTGGCGCAAACCATGCTGGGTTACGAAAGCACGCTGCCGGTCACGGTCGATGAAATGCTTCACCATGCCCGCGCCGTACGCCGTGCGGTGAAGCGTGCATTCCTGATTGTCGACATGCCGTTCGGTTCCTACCACACTGGTTGCCGGGAGAGTCTGACAAATGCCGTGCGCTTCGTGAAGGAAGGCGGCGCCGAGGCGGTCAAGATCGAGGGCGGCGAAAAGCGCGTCGATTTAATCGCGAAGATCCTGGACGCTGAAATCCCTGTCTGCGGTCACATTGGGCTGACGCCGCAGTCTGTACACAAAATGGGCGGCTACAAGGTGCAGGGCAAGAGCCTACCGGCCATCGAAGAGTTGAAGCGCGACGCCGTGGCACTGGACCGCGCCGGGGTTTGTTTGCTGGTGCTGGAAGGCATCCCGCGCGAGGTGGCAGCCATGATCACCGCCGAAGTGGAAGTGCCCACCATCGGCATTGGCGCCGGTCCGGAGTGCGATGGACAGATTCTGGTTTTTCACGACCTGGTCAATCTCACCTTCGCCCCTGCCCCCAAATTCGTGCGCCGATATGCCGACGCTGGTGCCCTGATCGGCGATGCCGTACGGGAGTACTGCGCGGATGTGAAGTCGGGAAATTTCCCATCAGACGGCGAGAGTTATCACCTCCCCAAGGATTCGCAGGCTTCGCTGGCGATGGCCGTCGGACGGCGTACGGTGAGTAAGCGATGACTATCCCGAACTGCGTACCCGCGGCGCCGGGGGACTCCGGCTTTCGCCCCACTTTGCGCAAAAGCGCGCGCAGCGTGGACCCCGGCTTCACAAAACGTGCGTTCATGGTTTTGTGTTGCCTGCTGCTGGCTGCAATCTCACAGGCCCAAAGCAGCCAAGCTGGAGCGAAGCCTAATGCTCAGAGCAGTGCGAACAGCTCAGTGCAGCCACGCACAGAAACCGCGCCCCGCTGGATTCGCTATTGCCTGGAGCTCGGCGGCTTCTGTTTCGAGCACCCGCCTGGGTGGACCTATCTCGGACCTGTCTACAACGGCGCAGGCGTGGTTTTTGCCGAACCCAACAAGGAGCGGGCGAAGACAGACTGGAATCACATCACAGCCGCCACGCTCGACCTTCCCGCGCCCGCTGAAGGCAGCGAGCGCCCGTCGATGAACGAACTGATCAATGATGTGATGACGCCACCGAAAGGCGGCGCGATGCATACGGTCGAGCGCATGGAAACCGTGGTTGGCGGCTATCCCGCGCAGGTGGTCACGGCTGAAGTGCAGGAACAAGGGAAATCGGTGGCGACCGAGCAGGTGGCATTCATCGATGCCGACGAAGTTCTCTATACCGTGGCTTTGCGCTGCGCGCCCGCCGATTACCGGCGCTTGCAGCCGATTTTTCTGAAGGCCCTGAAGAGCTGGCGTGAGATGCCTCCGCTGCCATCGCAGCCGGGCACCGGCGCCGCTCCCAAGCCAGACGTCCAAAAACTGAAGTAAATTCACCTCTCTGGAGGAATGGATGCGAATTTTCGAGCAGGTTTCGGCGATGCAGCAGGCGTGCCGGGAGCTGCGCCAAACCGGTACGACCCTGGGCTTTGTGCCGACGATGGGGGCACTACATGCCGGTCACCTCTCACTGGTGCGAGCGGCACGCGCACAGTGCGGCGCGGTTGCCGCATCGATTTTCGTAAACCCGCTTCAGTTCGGACCAAAAGAAGATCTTGCGCGGTATCCACGAAGCTTCGAGCAAGACTGCCGGCTACTGGTCTCCGAGGGCGTTGATCTGCTGTTTGCGCCGACAGTCGAGCAGATGTATCCGCCCGGGGCGGTGACCGTAGTTCACGTCGAGGGACTGAGTGAAAAACTGGACGGAAAATCGCGGCCCGGCCATTTCCGCGGAGTGACTACGGTAGTGGCGAAGCTGTTCGAAATCGTGCGCCCGCAATTTGCCTACTTCGGACAGAAGGACGCTGCCCAGCTCGCCGTGCTGCGCAAAATGGTGCGCGATCTGAATATCGATGTAGAAATCGTGGCTTGCCCGACCATTCGCGAAGCCGACGGAATCGCCATGTCTTCACGCAACGTTTATCTTTCGCCCGATGAGCGGCAGCAGGCGCTCTGTCTGTTCCGTGCGCTCAGCCGTGTGCAGAGCCTGGCCGCGGCGGGCGAACATGACGCTGGCAAGCTTATCTGCGCAGCCCGGCAGATCATTGCCGCCGAAATGGCAGCGGAAGTAGATTATGCAGAGATTGTCGATCCCGACACGCTCGATCCAGTCAACGATCTGAAACGCGGCGCGCTGGTTGCGATTGCGTGCACCATCGGCAAGACCCGGCTAATCGACAACATTTTGCTGCCGGCAATTAAAGCGCATTCTTTGTCAGAAGAGGCGCAACGACCCGGGACAATGCCTGGCCGAGTGCCAGATGCTGCGTGGCATCCAGATGCACACCGTCGATATTGCTGGAGGTGATTACCGAGCTTGCGTCGAAAAAATGACAGCTGAGCTCATCGCAGACTTGTTTGTAGGCGCAGGCGAGGCCGACGCACTTCTTCCCGCCACCTTCGAACTTAAGCGCAATTGGACCTTGAGGGGTTCCGAAGGGCGGAGGTGCGACTACCAGCACTGGCGGCACAGGCATACCAGGCTCAATCGGCGCACTACGGATGGCCGACACGAGCGCAGAGATTCCCTGGGAAGAGTGGTAGGCGTTGTGTTCGTGCATGGATTGAAAATCGTTGGTGCCGAGCATGAGGATCACCAGCTCAAGCGGGGAATGAATTTCGATCCGCTGAGCTAACCCGACCAGGCCGTTTCGCCCAGCTTTAAACGGATCATCCCACACAGTGCGGCGGCCATTGAGGCAGTCTTCGATGACGCGAACTTTTCTACCGTCGGAGCAGAGTGAAGTTTCCATGACACCCGTCCAGCGCTGATCGAACGGCAGGCGCTTGCGCGTCAGCGGAATAAGTCCCCACGACAATGAATCGGCATAAACGAGAATATGCTGCATAAGTGCTCCCTGATACGTACTCCAAAGTTATAGCATTTTAGGGACTAACCGCCGCATGGCTACCCGATCCTCTTTGCCGAGACAAAAGGGTTGCCGGCGATCACGTAGCGTAGGAGTCGGTCGGCGGCCTTGGTCACGTTAATGCGCGCAGTGGCGGCGATGCGCTCGGGACGCCAGCCGTCGGCGGCGAGGAACAGTTCGGAAGACGCGCTGGTCAAAGCCGTGCCGTTGTGAGCCTGGCGGGTGATCGCCATCGCCTGCGTCAGACGACCGGGGCCAGTGGCGATCAAGCGCAGACGGGCCGGCGACGCTTGATCCGGGTCGCACAGACATGTGTCGCCGAGATCTAACCCGCGCAGCTTCGCCATGGTTCCCAGCCCCGCCACTGGTTCCAGGGCGCGGAACAAAACGCATCCGGCGTTACCCTCAGGCATGCACGAAACGTTCAGGCAGTAGTGATTGCCGTAAATAAAGTACACGTAGGCGATGCCGGGTGGGCCGAAGAGCACGGCATTGCGCGGCGTCTTGCCGTTGAAGGCGTGGGCGGCGGGATCGATCTGCCCAAGGTAAGCTTCAGCCTCGACCACGCGCCCGATGAGCAGTTCGCATCCATAGCGCCGCACCAGCAGTTTCCCCAACAACTCCCGCGCCACGATGGAAGCGTCGCGGTTGAAGAAGCGGGCTGAGAGCACTTTCCAGTTGCGGGGAAAAGACTGTGCTGCGAATTCCTGCTGCCGGGCTGGGGCGGCTGATGGCTCCATGCGCACGATCATATATCGTGGCAGCTCGCGACCGGTTGCTTCGGCATCTTAATAAGTGCTTATGGCCAGCAAGCGGCAAAACAACAGAACAGGGCAAGGCAGCCACATCTTTCCGACGCCGGCTTCCCTGCCCCGAGTTGAAGTTCAGCTCGCTTTTTTTGCAGTACCCTTTACGTAATTGAGCACTTCTTCCGCGTGTCCGTCGGGCTTTACGTTTTCGAACACGTGGGTGGTGGTGCCGTCGGGCCCGATGAGGAATGTAGTACGCGCAATTCCGATCACTTTTTTGCCGTACATGTTCTTTTCTTTGAGGACTTCGAATTCGGCGGCGACCTTTTTGTCCGGGTCGGAGAGCAAGTGGTACGGCAGTTCGTACTTTTCCTTGAAGTTTTTCTGCGCCGAAGGAGTGTCGGCAGAGATGCCGAGCACAACTAAGCCGGCCTTCTGGAGTTTTATATACGCGTCGCGGAACCCGCACGCTTCAATCGTTCAGCCGGGAGTGTTGGCTTTGGGATAAAAGAAAAGCACAACGTTCTTCCCGCGGAACTGTTTCAACGAAACGCTTTCGCCGTCCTCGTTGAGCAGATTAAAATCGGGTGCTTTCATGTTGGCTTCCATGCGTAATAGTTTACCTCCAAAGTTGCTGGTTGCGTTGCTGGTGGTAGTGTTGGCCGCTTCCCTGTCCGCGCAATACACGGGGCAGGCAAAGGCGTCGCGCATGCGCGCCGTCGGCATTCTCCGGATCGACGAGAAGGGTAAGGCCCGTCTTTACCCGGTAACCGTGTTCATCGACGGCAAGTACTATGATGCGCGCTTTTACGAGGCGAATCCCATCCCCTTCGCCATTAACGGAGACATCTTTTACCAGGCGGAGAAAGAAGGTGTGCCGGAAGGAAACTTCGTGATCCAGACCGCCATGCACACACCGTCCACGTGGTGGGCTGAGGGAATCTGGAAGCCGGCTACCGGCGGAGGCGCTCAGGCGGTCAGACCCTCGGCAGCCCGGTCAGGCGTGGGTTCGAACTCGAATGCAAATGAAGATCGCCCCGTGCTGCGCCGAGCACCTTCCTCATCATCGAGCCCGGCGGCTTCCGATGCGCCGCCCTCGCGCGAGGGTAAGACGGCGGCCGCGCCTTCGACCGATGCAGCGCAGCGAACCGAAGGGCAGGACCCCGACCGACCCACGCTACGCCATGGCAAGTCTGAACAGGTCCAGGCCGATCTCCCGGGGCGCGCAGGCGCAGGCGCAGTTATATCTGCCGCCGCTCCGTCCCGCTCCGCCAACGACAAGGTTCTGCTGGCAATTGCCGACGTCGGGAACATCGAATCTCGTCCCTATGGCTCCAAGTCTTCCGCCGAAGAGCACCAGGGCGACCTGCAGGCGTTGAAAAGCATGGCGACGGAAGCCATTCGTAAGGCTGCCAAGGAACGCGCAAGCCTGCGCGGCGTGGATGCCGCCAAGCTGGATGATGTGGATATGCACCTGCTTGATCCCGATTACAGCAACCACCCGGTGGAGATATTCACTGCAACCGTTACCGGCGCACAGAGCAAGGTCTGGCTGCCGCCTGGCTCCATCATCAAGTCGCCGCCTAAGGTTATCGTCGCGCTGGTGGCACGAAAAGACTCGGCGGGGCGGCTGAACCAGATCTACTCGATGATCGCCGACCCGTCGATGCTGGACGTTCGCCCCGCGCTTCAGTACCTCGGTGCAGTGGACGCCGACGGCAGCGGACGAGCGCAATTGCTCTTCCGCAAGCAAGTCGACGTCAATTCATTTGCCTACGTGCTTTATCGCGCTACCCCCTACGACTTGATCAAGACCTTCGAGACGAAGGCTGCCGAAGAGTAGAGGTCACATGAGTGGCGCGATGAACAATGCACCATGCCCGCAGTTTGTGCCTACCCTGCCCCAGCCGGTCACGGCGAATCGGAGGCCGTCCACCTGATTCCAAAGCGGAGTAGGATGGGCGGCCCGTCCGATGGCTCACGTTCCCGTGCAATCAGCGGCTATTTGTTTTCAATATTCCGCGCCAGCGCCGACGATGAGGCCAGTTCTTGCTCGACGATTGCGCGCAGCTGCTCATAGCTCAGGACACCGCTATAGAAGCGGCCGTTGACAAACAGGCTCGGCGTTCCCTGCAAACCTAGAAGCTGGGCTTCAGCCACCTCGTGGGCTACGGTGCCCGACTGCTCGCCATTATCCAGACACCGGTCAAAGCTGTCTCCATCCAGCTTTAATTCGCGAGCCTGCTCTTTCAAAGAAGCGACGTCGAGCTGCTTTGTTGCGGCGAGAGCGTCGTGGTACTCCCAGAATTTACCCTGCGCCGCCGCGCAATGCGTGGCTTCCGCAGCCTTTTGCGCGTTGTGGTGCATGGGCAGCGGCATGTCCTTGTAGGCAAATGCAATCCGGCCGGCATATTCTTTTTCCAGCTTGTCCAGCGCGGGTTGAATCTTCTGGCAATACGGGCACTCGTAATCGGCGTACTCGACGAGCACAACCGGCGCATCCAGGCGGCCGCGAACGGGGGTGTCGTTCAAGGCGAGCTGAGCCCGCGGGGGAGCCATGTGGATGGAGACTTTGGCTTGTTCGCGAAGGGAGAGCATATAAGCGCTCTTCGCCTTCGCCAGGCGGCGCTGGCGGACGTGATCGAGGATTTTATCGCGCACGGCGGCATAGGGCTGATCAGTATCGATGCCCTCGTAATACACCTTCAGAGCCTCTTCCGGAGGGTCTGCCGGGAGTTGGTGAATGACGTGGCGCTCGAGCAGTTGGGCGACGGTGACACCCTCTTTTTGCGCCGCCCGGGTTAAAAGGTACTCGTCGACAAACTCATCGACCGCTTTGCGTTCCGCCTCGTAGTAGGCGTTTTGCGCCTGGAAGAGCGCCGCCGGACGCTGGCGCTCAAGGTCGGAGACAGTGATGCGGTGGCCGTCGACTTCCGCGATTGTGGAATCCTGCCGGTCGCTGTTGGTTTGGGCGAAAGCAGAGCCGCAGATGAGAGCTGACGCCAGCGTGAGATTGATAAAGTTCTTAAGCACAGGAGCTGTCCTTTGTCATTGACTGAAGTGCGAAAGGGGATTCCGCGGGTGAAGACTGCAACCAACTCCTCGGGCAATTGGGACAGATCACCCGAGGAACCAAGCGAAGGAGCAAGCTACTTCGGAACAACCAGTCCGCCCACTCTGCAAGAGTTGCAGATGCCAAAACCGCTACCAGTGTTTTCGATGAAGGTGCAGGTGCTGCCGAGATTTGTGAGCTCACCCGGGCTCAAGGTTGCCGGCGTGAAAGCGGTCTCGGTAAGCGCATATGTGCCAGGGACGGGCGTCGGATGAAGCGTTGTGCCCCACGCAGCCAGGCCCGGGGCCGTGGCACCGGGAGCGGCAGCGTTGCAGTTACCGCTGCTCGGCGGTTGGGTGGCCAACAATTTGATGACGACAGAGCTGGGGATAGCACCCGTGAGAGGGTTGACGGTGATGTCGCGGTTGACCCCAAGCGAGACCAGACCATCCGGCGTGACGCGGCAGGAACAGCACGCGATCATCTCCTCATTCGGATCGAAGGCATAGACGTTCACGCAAATGTTACCGTTACTGGTTGAGCTCTTGGTCGTCTTGATGGAAGCGCCAGAGTTTGTGATATTCACGTACGACTCACCAATGTCGAGATTTGAGGCGTACCGGACCTGGAAAGACGCATCGGTGCTGACGGGATTTTCGGTAGTGGTTGAGCTAGTGGTTGAGCTCCCTATCGCACCTATACTATTTGGAGCTGCAAGAGCCGACATAGCCACAACAACAACGAGGGCTACGACGGCGGAGAGTCGGACGCAGAGTTTCATTTGTAACCTCCTGTTTAGCGGCCTGCGCGTATGCTTTGCTGACGGATGTGGCGGCGGCCAATGCGGGCTTGTAGCAAGCCTGATTCCATAGCGGCTGAAATGACGGATTTTTGTTTGCGTGCTGAAACGACAAGCGCAGCAGGGGATATTCGCGACATCAACTTTGAAATTGAGTGTCACAGGCACATTCACGGGCACGAACGTCGGGGCGCAGCACAGTCCAACTTAGGAATCGCGGGATTCAGTATTTGCCCTCAAATGCAACCGCGAATGACATTGAGAGCTGCGGCTTGTACAAGACAGAGTTCTGAACGAGAGTAGACGGAACGCGAGTAGACGAACGGCTCTGCACGTGAGTAGATGAAGTTTTGCGTTGCCAGCAGCTCAGGTCGCCACGCAGAGGGCGGTCACGGCGACGGCTTGTTTGGTCTGGTTTCTCGCGATCCCCACATTAGCCAAGTACGGACGAATGTGGGCCACCGAGGTTTTGATACAAGATCAGCTCGGGATCGTTGGCCGCGCGCGACCCGTTGGCAGGCATTCCATTCGACGTGATTTCAGTTTTCATGCTCTAGACACTCAAGAACCAAGGGATCGGTTCAGTTATTCAGCCAACTGCCTGGTGATCGCGAAGGGATTTCGATGACCCCGTGAAATCAGGCTGACCCGTTATCTGGTCACCCGCCATGGCGGCTGGCGCTCTCGGGTTGATACAATGGAATGACAAGTATAGTTTGCGATCTTCGCGGCTTGGCAGGCGTCAGGCCACCCAGGAATCTATGAGCAGAGTGTTCTCACTAGTATTGGCCCTTATCCTTGCGCCAGGTCTTGTTTTCGCACAGCAAAGCACAGTGATCGAGGAGATCGTGGCTCGCGTCAACAATGCCATCATCACGCGCGTCGATCTGGCGCGTGGCCAGGAGACAATGGTAGACGAAGTTAACAAGCAGGCGCCCGGCAAAGCGGAAGCGATCATCAAGAATCGCGAACCGAACGTGCTGCGAGATTTGATCGACCAGCAGTTGCTGCTGCAAAAGGCCCAGGACCTGGGAATTTCCGGCGATGTCGAACTGGTGAAGCGTCTGGATGAGATTCGCAAGCAGATGGGCGCGACCTCGATGGAGGATATGGACAAGCTGGCGCGGCAGCAAGGTGTGTCGTTTGAAGATTTCAAGCAGAACCTGAAGAACAACATCATCAGCCAGCAGGTGATCAGTCGCGAGGTCGGCAGCCGCATCCAGATTTCACAGTCCGATGCGCAGAAGTATTACGCGGAGCACCGAGCCGAGCTCGACCGCCCCGAAGAAGAGCGACTCAGTGAAATCCTGATCAGCAGCACCACCAGTCCAGGAAAAGACTCTGATCAGGCAACATCCGAAGCCCGGGCAAAGGCCGAGGATTTGCTGAAGCAGCTTCGCGCAGGCACCTTATTCCAGGAACTGGCGCGTGCCAACTCAAACGGTCCGACGGCCGCGCAGGGCGGAGATCTCGGGTACTTCAAGCGCGGCATGCTGGCCAAGGAGTTGGAGGACAAAACCTTCGGCCTCAAGCCCGGCGAGATCACAGATGTTATTCCCACTAAACAGGGCTTCGTGATTCTGAAAGTGACCGAACATAATGCATCCGGTGTGCCCCCGCTGGACAAAATACAGGGGCAGATCCAGGAAATGCTGTATGTGGAAAGAGTCCAACCCGCTCTGCGAGTGTATCTGACAAAGCTGCGCGAAGACGCTTACATCGATGTTCGGCAAGGCTTCGTGGATACCGGCGCCAGCCCGAATCAGAGTAAGCCGATTTTCACGACGGCTAGCAGCGACGACAGCACAAAATCGAAAAAACACAAGAACAAGAGCAAGAAGCACTTTGGGGCTAAAGCCACCACATCATCCTAAGCATAGCGAAGATCAGAGAAGACTGTCGCCACGCCACTCCGGGGCTGTGCCTCAGTTTCGTTCTGCGCGTCGAACTCCAGGCGGCAAGGCGAATGGCTCCAGCCCTGCGAATGAGATTCCGCCAGTGTAGGTATTTTCATTTAGCATGACCGGCTGCAATGTAGGTTAGGATAAAGTTTGCCGTCGGCGGCGCGATATCCCGCAGGACGAGCCTTTGCTCATCAGGTACACATGAAAGAAATTTACATCCGCGATGCCGCGCAACAGGAGAACAAGGTCGTTAGCGGCTGTTTCCTGGTTACCGGCAAGCAGTTGAAGCCAAAAAAAAGCGGTGAGCCGTATCTTGATCTCACGCTTTCCGATTGTAGCGGCCAAATCACGGCCAAGATGTGGGACAACGTGGCCCCCGCCTCGGAGCGGTTCGACGTCAACGACGTCATCCGGATCAAGGGCGTTTTCAACCGCTACAACGGGCGTTTTCAGTTCACCATCCGCGTGCTCGAAAGCAAGCTGGCTGACCACGAGATTGATTTTGCCGATTTCCTTCCGAAGACAATGAAGGACATCGATGAGCTCTGGCGCGAATTAGGCGAGTACATGGCGACCATCGAGGAGCCTCATCTGCGCGGCTTGGTGCAAGCCTTCATGGCCGATCCGGAGATCGCCCGCGGCTACCGGAATGCCCCCGCGGCAAAGACCCTGCATCACGCCTTCATCGGAGGGTTGCTGGAACACGTGGTTTCGCTGTGCCACACTTGCGACCTGATGGTGCGCAACTATCCGCTGGTGAACCGGGACCTGCTGCTGACGGGAGCGTTCCTGCACGACATCGGCAAGGTCCGCGAGCTCTCGTATTCGCGCTCGTTCGCCTACACCACAGAGGGCCAGTTGTTGGGACACATGGTGATCGAGTTTGAGATGTTGCATCGCAAGATT
>JBEKQP010000101.1:0-14735 GCA_049519595.1 Candidatus Korobacteraceae bacterium
AAAGGAGTCTGGAAGTCGAAGATCCTGATCAACGATCGCATCGCCGACTCGATCTTCCAGCAGGTGGTTACCCGGGCCAACGAATACTCCGTGCTGGCGTGCCCAAACCTGAATGGCGATTACATCTCCGACGCCTGCGCCGCCCAGGTCGGCGGACTCGGCATCGCTCCCGGCGCCAACATCAGCGACGAATACGCCATCTTCGAAGCTACGCACGGTACCGCTCCGAAGTATGCGGACAAAGACGTGATCAACCCCGGCTCGGTGATTCTCTCCGGCGTCATGATGCTCGATCACATGGGCTGGACTGAAGCTGCACGGATCATCGAGGACAGCATGGAGCGCACCATCCAGCAAAAGAAGGTCACCTATGACTTCGCGCGCTTGATGGAAGGCGCAATCAAACTGAAGACCAGCGAGTTTGCGACCTGCATAATTGAAAATATGAAGGTTCGCGCCTCGTCGGCAAGCAGGTAAGCGCTTGTAAGTTTCAGGGTCATCCTGAGCGAAGCGAAGGATCTATGCATTCTGAAAGCAATACATGGATTCTTCGCTCGCGATGCTCGCTCGGAATGACACTTCAAATTGCTGCGCGAACTTCGGGGCGCATTAGCGTCCCGTCAGCCTTTGAATTCAATCTGTTGATGTTTATACCTCGCCCCAGGGCGAAAGTGGAAAGGAAGCCGCATGCGCAAGAAAGTTACTATCGTAGGCGCTGGCAACGTGGGGGCCACTTCTGCTCATTGGATTGCAGCTGCAGAGCTGGCCGATGTGGTTTTAATCGATGTCGTGGAAGGCATCCCGCAGGGCAAGGGACTGGACCTGTTGGAGGCTATGCCCGTGGAGGGAAGCGATTCTTTCATTGTGGGCACCAATAATTACGCGGACACCGCCAACTCCGATATCGTCGTTATTACCGCCGGTATCCCGCGCAAACCGGGCATGAGCCGCGACGACCTGCTGAACACCAACTACAAGATCATGCAGGATGTGGTCGGCAACGTCGTCAAGTACTCGCCCAATTCGATCATCATCGTAGTTTCCAACCCGCTGGACGCCATGGCGCAGGCAGCCTTTAAGATCAGCGGTTTCTCGCGCAACCGCGTCATCGGCATGGCCGGTGTGCTCGATAGCGCACGCTTCTGCACCTTTATCGCGCAGGAACTCAATGTCAGCGTCGAAAACGTGACTGCCTTCGTGCTTGGCGGTCACGGCGACACCATGGTTCCGCTCACCCGCTATTCGACGGTCGCCGGGATCCCGGTTACCGAACTGATCGAGAAAACAAAACTGGAGAAGATTGTCCAGCGCACACGCGACGGCGGCGCCGAGATCGTCAAGTACCTCAAGACCGGCAGCGCTTTCTATGCTCCGGGACGCGCGGTGCTGGAGATGTGCGAGGCCATCCTTAAGGACAAGAGGAAAATTCTGCCCTGCGCCGTTTACCTGGAAGGCGAGTATGGCATCACCGGCTTGTTTGTCGGCGTTCCGGCAAAACTGGGAGCTAACGGCATCGAGCAAGTGATCGAAATTAAATTGACCGACGAAGAAAGCGCCGCTCTAAAGAAGAGCGCTGCTGCGGTCAAGGAACTGGTGGCCGTCATCGGAGCCTGATTCTTCGTAATCGGAGGGCACCGCAGATACAGGCAGGGCTGCCGCAAGGCAGCCCTTTTTCTTATCGCCTGATCTTTTCTGTTATGTATCGTAGCAACGGGGCAACGTGAATCAAATTGTACGATACGTCGCCGCCCTGGCCACGCTTAATTAGGTTCACGAAATCGATATCGTCACGCAATAGTCCAACATCCAGCGCGATGGGCTGCTTGGTCATGTCATACATTTCCGAGACAGGACAATCCCAGTAAAAGTCGGCGCTCTCGTCAATGGCAACCTTCTGGATGTCCAAGTCTTCGATTAAGTCATCCAGAATCGCATCAACCGCTGACTTGAGAGATTTCACATCAATCTCAGCGTAGACCATTTCAGTGCTCATGTTCTAAAAATTGCCTCTACAGTTCACGCGCGCTTTGCGCGGCTGTGTAAAACTGGGTGCATAAATGTTCTCGTTGAAGGGGCGCGGCTTTAGCCGCGCCGTCCGTAGTCCGTAACAGCTTGGGCTTTAGCCCCTGAGGAAATTGCCGGTTCTTCTGAAAACGCATTAAACAAACAGCTCACCCCATGAACCGTTCCATGTCGCTTTCCGCATGTGATTGCCGCAGCTCTGAATCATCAACGATTCGCTCCAGGATGGTCTCGCGGATTAGCTTCAGGTCGTATCGATTTACGATAAATATTTCCGGGCTGTAAAGGATGTCCCAGTTTTTGTCGCGGAGTAGTTGGATCAGGCCGGCCGGCGTTGCCACCGTATACGTATTCTCTAATAGGGCGCCGGTGTGTTTGAAGTAAACCTCGAGCGTAGCGTCATCGACAAAATTGAGTGGGTCGGCTGGCCCGCCGGTTGCGTCGAAACCATTGAAATACAGCTTTCTCAAGACCACCGGACCAAAGTCCATTTCGGGGTGAACCGGAGCATTCGGGTCCGGCGGCGCACTGTCCGGTCCTTTGAGAATAGTCGGGCGCGTTGCTGGCGTCTCGTCCTGGATCAGAGTGGGATCGTGGGCGCTGCTCTCCGCGCGCGCGGAAATCCAACGGCCCACCATAAACAGCGCGACCACCGCCGCTAACATCAGCAGCAACTTGGTGCCGCTCTCGTTCAGCCACGAGGGCGGCACCGTCACTACTTGTACTGAAAACCACATACACAGTCTGCCCAACACGCGCTACCCATGAAGCTTCAGCCAATGGCCGCCTCGGCGGCGCGTGCCGGAGCCCCCTCAGACGCGTTCGATTGTCACCAACTCCAGCACAATTTCTTTTCTAGGTTTGTCCTGCGGGCCCCGTGCCACGTTGGCGATTTTGTCGGCGATCTCCTGGCCTTCCACCACTTCTCCAAATATCGTGTGATTGCCCGTGAGCCACTGGGTTGCCGCGACCGTAATGAACCACTGCGAGCCATTCGTATTCGGGCCGGAATTCGCCATTGCCAGCTTTCCCGGCTTATCGAACTTGTGAGGCGAACCCTTGGTTTCATCTTCAAACTTGTAGCCTGGGCCGCCGTAGCCAGTCCCCGTGGGATCGCCGGCCTGGATCATGAAGTTCGGAATGACGCGATGAAAGATGGTGCCGTCATAGAGCCTCTCGCTCGTTTTCTTCTTGGTCGCAGGGTGCGTCCACTCGCGCCTGCCTTCGGCCAGCTCGATGAAGTTAGCCACCGTTTTGGGCGCTTCGGTTTCGAATAAGCGGCAAACAATTGTGCCCTCGCTGGTTTTCAGCGTGGCGTATACTCCCGATTCTCGTGCCATTCTTGAAGCTCCATGTGCCTCAGACCGCAGTGCCTGCAATCTGTGGGCAGAGTGGGCGCCGTCAGGCACCCTGCTACGTGTGCATTCACGCGTAGCGGGGCGGAAAGCGCCGTAAACAAGCCTATCAACTTTCTACCAAAGAAGAACAATTGGAGTCGATCCAGTTAATAACCGTTGCGCAAGATTCTCAGCCTCATTTCACAATTTTAATGTGCGTGATCCGGGCCGGCTCGTATGGGAGATCATTGCGGTCACGTGCGCCATTGACAATCTTTTTTACCACATCCATGTTCTCGCACTGGCCAAAAATGGTGTATTGCCCGTCCAAAAAAGGAGCTTTGTCCACGGTTATAAAAAATTGCGACCCGTTGGTATCGGGATCGGAAGTTCGCGCATAAGCCAGTCTGCCCGGACGGTCATACTTCAGATCAGGTGTGACTTCCAAGCCGAAGCCGTAACCGGGGTTTCCGCTGCCGTTCCCAGCAGGGTCGCCGCCCTGAATCATGAAGCCGGGAATAACGCGGTGGAAGATCGTGCCATCATACAGTGGTACCCCATGTTTTTTCTGGTGTGTCGTGGGGTCCGTCCAGTCCTTTGTGCCATCGGCAAGCCCAATAAAATTCGCAACGCTCTTCGGGGCCTTGTCGGGAAACAGAGTGCAATGGATTGTGCCCATGCTGGTTTCAATGATCGCCTGCGGTTGCTTGCCCTTGTTCTGGGCAAGGCAGGAAAGCGCAAAGCACAGCAGAACGGCCACAAACAGCGTCTTTCGCATTGATTTCTCCTTTTGCCGCGCCATCGGCGGCCTGTGGCTATGGTTGCTCCTGGCGACTCACCTTTTCCACCTCTGCAAAAACGCGCAGCAGGTTGCCGCCAAGTATCTTTTGTACATCATCCGCCGAGTACCCGCGCTTCAGCAGCGCCTGCGTGATTTTTGGCAGGTCCGCAACCGAATCGATACCCTCCGGCAAACACGAAACGCCGTCAAAGTCTGATCCCAATCCTACATGGTCCACTCCGGCGATTTTCGCGATGTGGTCGATGTGGCTGATGAGACTCTCCAGCGGAGGCTTTGGAATGCCCGCACTCAACGACTGCAGCGCACGCAAATACTCGTTGTACGCGATTTTGTGTGTGTTAAATCGCGCCTCGATCACATCCATGGCCGCGCCTTTTCCCGCGCGCAGCTCGCGAAACGCATCCAAGTACTTCTGATCGATGAGAACACAGTAAAAGTTTACCTGCGCCACGCCGCCCTTGTGCGCCAGTGCGCGCAGCATATCATCCGTCAGGTTGCGCGGCGAATCTGTCAACGCCCGGGCCGATGAGTGGGAGGCGATTACCGGCGACCGCGTCACCGCCAATGCGTCGTAAAACGACTGATCCGAGACGTGTGAGACGTCTACCATCATTCCCAGTCGGTTCATCTCGCGCACCACGTCACGGCCGAACTCGGTCAGCCCGTGATCTGCGCGACCCGGTTTTAGATCGCCCGAGGACTGGCCTAACTCGTTTGAAGTCGCCCACGTCAACGTCATATAGCGCACGCCAAGCCGGTAGAAATCCCGCAGCAGGCGCATATCGCCTTCGATGGCATGTCCTCCCTCGACGCCGAGCAGGGAAGCGATGCGCTTGTTCGGCGCGTTGCGAGCAGCCAGGATATCGGCGGAGGAAAAGGCCATCATTATCTCATCCGGATGCGCTCCGACCGCCTGATAGACGGCGTCAATCATATCCAGCGCCCGGCGCCCGTAGTGGCCTCGATTGGCGCTGGGCTCGACATAAATGGAGAAAAACTCCGCTCCCAGATTCCCCGTGCTGGCTTTCCGCAGATCCCAATGCCCCAGGCCGGCATCGCTGGCCAGATCGAAATTCTCGTCGGTGATGCGCATTGGAGTGTCGGCGTGAGTGTCAATTACGATCGCCGAATCTACGCTCGCCGTATTACGGGTCGGCAGCTGAGCAAGGCTGCTCAGACAAACGGCGGTGCCGAATACCAGGATGCGCCCCATCGAGCGCGAGAACGCACAAAGTTGCGCTCGACGGGCCGGCGTCCCCAACAGGCGCTGTAGTTGCGCGTGTTGGGGTGGACTGGCCGGGGTCCGCCGCGACGGCGGATTTTGCCGTTGCTGGGGCAGACAATCGGAGATTCCGCGTTCCATCAACTCCCACTGGCGAGCCTGTTGGCGTCGCATCAGTCAGTATAATTGGGCCCTTATCAGGGTGTCGTAGATTATGCGATGAGAGGATTTGAAATAAAGGCGATGCAAGGCATAATAACGCGCGCCCGGCGAAATCGGCTGCTGGCCCATTCAAGGCCACAGTTGGCTTGAGCGGCCAGTTCTGCTGCCCCGCAGCGCCGGTCAGTCGCAGAACAAAGGCGATGCCTGAGCATCGCCTTAATCAGGAGATTTATGCGTTTCAGTGGGTTCCTTGCGCGCCTGCAGTCACCAGTTTACGGCTGGCGGCCCACTCTTCGTACTTGTCGGAAACCATGATGTGGTAGCAAGCCTGCCGCCGCTCCTCCGCCGCCTCCACCAACCCTTGCTGCTGCAGCTCCAGCACGTACTGGTCGAACCAGCGCCGTTCGCGCGGCAACATCGGCGACTTGCCGAAATCAACCGCGATTCCGGCCAAGTGAGAAGAGGTAATATCGCCATCGGCGGGTGCCGCGTTCTTGTTGTACCGCCGCAATCGATGCTGTTGCTCGACGGTGCGAACCAGCGAGGTAACCCAGAGCGGTTCGTTAAATTGATGGTAATACGCTTCGGAAATGTCTTCGAGGAACTGCCGTGTCCATCTCCGGCAGTAGCGGCGAGTAACATCCAGCCGCGGCGAGACGCGCAGCGCGCGGGAATCACTGACCGGAACCAGCTCCTCGCGGACTTCCAGGCTCAGCAGTTCCTCTTCATTGGCAATGCGCGGCAGTTGAAGCTCGTCAATAACCTCGTTTTGCCTGATCATTGACTCGTGCGAGCCCTTCAGTACGGGATTCCAATAGACATGACGCACGTGATGCCGCGTTGCCTTTTGCCGCTTCACTGGAGTGTTGCTGTGCAGGGCAAAGAGATTGGTGGAAGCCACCACGCACAAAAGAATTAACGAAAATAGACCAAAAAATCGAGACGATAAGCGCAAGGGCAGTACCCTGAAACAGCATTCCTAACTTCTTGGATGTAAGCTCGATTTAAAGTGTAACCCGAAATCGGGAATTTTGGCCTGAATATCTGCCCGAATCGGAACAGTTCATACCTCTTAGGGTGCCTATTTTGGAGTTACTACGATTAAGGCCTGAGCCTTCGCAGAGAAAGCAGATCAGAATGGCAAAAGCGCGAGCCCGTGCCCGCGCTTTCCGAAGACAGTCGACTGTTCTATGTCCTGAAAAAGTCCAAGATGGCCTTCTTCATAACCTGCCGGCCCACGTCGGCGATAGATGTAGTCAGCGGAATCTGCTTTGGGCAGATTTCCAGGCAGTTCTGCGCAAAGCCGCACTCCTGGATTCCGCCATCCCCCATCAGAGCCGTCAGCCGCTCATTTTGCAACGCCTTGCCTGTGGGATGAGTGTTGAACAAGCGCGCCTGCGAGATCGCGGCCGCCCCGACGAATCCTGTCTTTTCGTTGAACTGAGGGCAGGCCTCCATGCAGCAGCAGCAGGAGATGCAACGCGACAATGGGTAGGAGATGTCCTGCTCGTCCGGAGTCATGCGCGGCCCGGCGCCCAGAGCGTAGGTGCCATCGATGGGAATCCAGGCCTTCACCGCCTTCAGGTTCTCGAACAGCACGCTACGGTCAACCTGCAAATCGCGGACGACCGGGAACTTCGAGAACGGCTCCAGCTTTATCGGCTGGTCAAGCTGGTCAATTAAGGCAGAGCAGGCCATGCGCGCCTTGCCGTTGATCAGCATGGCGCAAGAGCCACAGATCTCCTCCAGGCAGTTGGAGTCATAAGCGAGCGGGGTCGTCGGCTTTCCCTGTTTTGTGACCGGGTTAGCCGCGATCTCCATCAGGGCAGAAGTTATGTTCATGCCCGGTTTCCAGGGAAACTCGAACTCTTCCCAGTACGGCTGCGACTGGGGATCGACTTGGCGTTTAATCTTAAGAGCGATCGTTTTATTGGCCATTTTGGAAGCCCTTCACTCAAACTTATGTTCGGCGCATGATGTCGCGCATCTTAACTTTCAAGAACTCGGAACCTGCGGCGCCCAAGCTCCCTTTTCCGGCCCCGCGCGTGGCGGGGACAGATAGTGCCGTTCGCGCGCTAATACTTTCTCACGCGAGGCGGAATCAATGAAACATCCACCGGGGCGAACTCGAAACGCGGCTCGTCGGCGTCGGCTGCGAAATAAGCCTTCGTCGTCTTCATCCAGTTGACATCGTCCCGCTCGGGGAATGCTGGCTTGTAATGCGAGCCGCGCGATTCGTCGCGCAGCAGCGCCCCTTTCGTGATCACGCGCGCCAGTTGCAGCATGTTGTAGAGCTGACGGCTGAAAGCGAAGGACGTGTTAGCCCACATCGAACGGTCACTGAGATTCACGTTGCGATAGCGCTCCAGCAGTTCGACGAGCTTGGCGTCGGTTTCCTGGAGGGCTGGATTCTCGCGCGTGACTGTCACGTGCTTGGACATGATGTCGCCCATTTCCTTCCACAGGCGGAACGGGTTTTCTGTGCCCTGGTTCGACATCAGTGTCCGGTTGAATTCTTCTTGCCGTTTCTGCTCGGCCTCGAACGCTCCGTTGGTGTTGCCGGCTTTCAAGTTCCGGGCGTACAGGACAGCCTCGGGACCGGCAACAAACCCTCCATAGATGCAGGAGAGAAGTGAATTCGCACCCAGGCGGTTTGCACCGTGGATCGAGAAGTCGCACTCGCCGACGGCATACAGCCCCGGAATATTGGTCTGTTGCTTGATGTCCACCCACATGCCGCCCATGGTGTAATGCATTCCCGGAAAGATCTTCATGGGAACGTCGCGCGGGTCGTCGCCTACAAACTTCTCGTAAATTTCCAGGATGCCTTCGAGCTTCTTGTCGAGGATCTTCCGGTCGATGTGAGTCAGGTCAAGATAGACCATTGGCGAGCCGTCGATGCCAAGTTCGTACTCGTAGACCACCTTGTGAATTGCGCGCGTCGCGACATCGCGCGGCACCAGATTGCCGTACTTCGGATACCACTCCTCCAGGAAGTACCAGCGCTCGCTCTGCGGAATGCTCTTCCAATCGCGCTTATCGCCTTTTTGCTTCGGTACCCACACGCGGCCGCCTTCACCGCGGGCCGATTCCGACATCAGGCGCAGCTTATCTTCGCCTGGAATACAGGTGGGATGCACTTGGATGAACTCGCCATTCGCGTAATAGGCGCCCTGCTGATAGAGCGCGGATTGTGCCGATCCGGTGCAGACCACCGAGTTCGTCGATTTGCCGAAGATTGCGCCCACGCCGCCGGTCGCCAGGATAACCGCATCAGCGGGGAAGGTCCTAACCTCCATCGAGCGCAGATCCATGGCGCAGATGCCGCGGCAGACCTGTTGCGAGTCGATGACACCCGAGAGAAATTCCCAGCCCTCGTATTTCCTTACCTTGCCTTCGCTCTCAAAGCGGCGCACCTGCTCGTCGAGCGCATAGAGCAATTGCTGTCCGGTGGTGGCCCCGGCAAAGGCCGTGCGGCACACCAGCGTTCCACCAAAGCGGCGGAAGTCGAGCTGTCCCTCAGGCGTGCGATTGAAAGGAACGCCCATGCGATCCAGCAGATCGATGATGGCCGGCCCCATTTCGCACATCGCCTTCACCGCCGGCTGGTCGGCCAGGAAATCGCCGCCATAAACGCTGTCGTCGAAGTGCAGCCACGTAGAGTCGCCTTCGCCCTTCAGGTTCTTGGCAACGTTGATTCCGCCCTGCGCGCACACCGAATGCGAGCGTTTGACCGGGACGATAGAAAATAAATTGACCTCGGCGCCCATTTCGGCGACTTTGATGGCGGCGGAAAGTCCCGCCAGTCCGCCACCTACGATGATGATTTTTGGATTTGCCATTGCAACTCTTCTCTTGATTTCCTGCCGCGCGTCGCGGCGCTTGTGCACTTAACTATTGCCCTGTCCGGGGATACTGCTCCCCGCTCGTCTAGCTCTGGGGCTGCGCGGGTTGCACCTGCTCGGCATGGCTACCCGGCTCTGCCCAGTGCCAATCCTTGCTCGGGCTGACGAACGCAATCAGCGAAATCACGCCGGTAAGTATGAAGGCCGCGGCAATCAACACGCAGACATACCCGAATTTCCGCCGTGATTCTTTGCCGACGGTAATGCCCCACTTGGCTGCGAACAGCCATATTCCATATGCGAAGTGCCATGAAGCAGCAATGATTCCAACGGCATAGAAAGCCACGATCCAGGGCGTCATCAGCTCGTTGTGCACCTTCCCATAGGCGTAGATGTACCCGCCATGGAACAGGTGAACCCCGCTGAAACGCATCGTGTACGTGTGGTATCCCATATAGATAAGAGCGATGATTCCGGTCCACCGCTGCGCGGTGTAGAGCCAGTTTCCCGTCCAGGGATATTCGGTTACGTTGGATTCTCCGCGATACCAAATGTAGATACCATAAAGGGCGTGATAGGCAAGCGGGATGTAGATGAAACACAGTTCCAGCAAGAAGGTGAAGGGAAGCCCGGTCAGAAACTTCACCTGCTCTCCATACGCCTGCGGCCCGTTCGTGGCAAAAGCGTTGGAAATGAAATGTTCAACGAGAAAAGCGCCGATGGGCACGATTCCGGTCAGTGAATGCAAACGGCGCCACAGAAAAGAGTTTCCCTCGCCCGCGCGCAGAGGTGGTACGCCTGCGGGAATGCGAGCCTGACTGGCTGCGACTGGTGATGCCACAGATTGCTCCTTAATTGCTGTGAGCTAAAGTGATGAGAGTGTGATTGATTATCCTAATCCCTCACTAATTCGTCAAGACTTTCGCGCACGTGAGGCTGGAAATCGCCTGAGTACTGCCGTTATCTGCAGTGGCCGCTCACGATGCCGCCGGAATCGGCCAAAGTTACTCCGCAAAACCGCAACGGTTGATCTTACTCCTAATGTCAAGTCACGTTAAGGACGGGCGCCACATGCACCCGCCGGCTACCAGGTCACCCGTGTCGGGGTGGATGGTATCTCTAGGTTTTGCCCTACTGCCCGGATTCCTCACTGCGGCACCATTCCAGAAACCGGCGTATCGCTGCTCCCCGGTGGCTTACCGCAGCCTTCTCTTCCGGCGTAAGTTCGGCAAATGTTTTCGCCAGCGGCGCATACCAAAACAAGGGATCGTAGCCGAATCCATTGTTTCCCCTCGGCGAGTGCAGCAGAACGCCTTGCGCTTCGCCTCTGAAGCTCGCTACCTCCCGGGCATTCCGTGCCACCGAGATCACGGAAACGAAGCGCGCGCCACGGCGACCGTTCTCCACTCCGGCCAGTTCCCGCAACAGACGGGCGTTATTGGCTTCGTCTTTGCTGTTTCCGGGCAAACCTGTATCCAGTGCGGCATAGCGAGCGGAGTGGACGCCCGGAGCTCCTCCGAGCGCATCTACTTCAAGCCCGGAGTCGTCGGCCAGAACCAACTGGCCCGCGACCCAGCGGCTGTAGTGTTCCGATTTTTTTCGAGCATTTTCGGCGAATGTCTCGCCGTCCTCCACCGCCTCCGGCAATTGCTTGAAGTTGGGGATCAGCTCGAATTCGACCTTGAATAGGGAAGCCGCGCCAGAAAAATCTCGCAACTTTCCCGAATTGGAAGAAGCAACCAGTATCTTCATCGCTCTCCAGCGCACGGGCCCGGAATGCCGGCAGTTTTGTCCGGACTCATCCTATCCAGTTATCACCGCGCTCAGCAACTCGCACGGAACTCTTCCATTCAGCCGGGTTTCCATTACTGTAAGGAAACGAAAGGGACAAGGTAAGAGTAATGAACTGGAAGCAACTGAAGGCAATATCGGCAGCCGGAGCGCTGTCCATGGCGATGCTGGCGACCGGCGTCGCGCAGAACACACCCGCCGGGAACTCCGCGCAACAAGCGCCGGCGACAACAACCATCGACTCCACTGCGCCCGCGACGGGTGAAGTACACGCGGGGCGCATGCGCATGTTCGAGCAACTGAATCTTACGGACCAGCAGAGGTCGGAGATCAAGGCAATCCGCGCGAAGGCACGGGGGCGCGTTCAAGCCGTGAAGAGCAATAGCGCGCTCACCGACGCGCAGAAGAAGGCGCGCATTCACCGCATCCACAGTTTCTCCCGCGGGCGGGTCTTCCAGGTGCTGACCGTCGAACAACGCCAGCAATTGCGTGCGCAGATGAAGCAGCACCATCAGCAGATGGGACAGCAGAAACAGCAACAGCCCAACGGCTAGACCGGCTTCGTGCAAGGTATATCCCGACGAATGGTGATCGTTCCGGGATATACCTTTTTTTGAGGTGCAGGCAATTTTTGCGGTCGCGGCAAGTTGGCACCTGGGGTTCAGCGCAACTGGGTAGGGCGAGCGTAACCAGGGAGGTACGGATTGACGAATGGGGCCTTCGGGGCTATAGTGCGCGACGCGAGGTGGAGACATGCGACGCACACTGTGTTTCGCCGTTGTAATGTTCTGCTTGGTCGTTGCGGCGCAACAGCCCGAGTCGACTACGGTAACCGTCAGGGGTCACAATCTCGGTGAGAATGTGGCTGTATTTGCCGAGCGTTTCGGATGCGCCCACTTGCTTTCGATGTCGGCGAAAGAAGCGAAGAGATCAGGATCAACGGATGACGTAGCGGCGTGCCGCATGCTGACTTCTAATGCAGCGGGTCGCCTGGCGGTTAGAAAAGCCGCAACCGCCCCGTATAACGGCTATGAGGCGACGTTCAATAATGGGAACTTGGCTTCGATTACGGTCGATTCGCCAATCTTTCAGACCGCCCTCGATGACGTAAGTGAGCGGTACGGCAAGCCATTAAAAATGTGGGCAGAAAAGCGCAGCAATGCTTACGGGGCGATTTTTGAGCTCCATAGCGCGACCTGGACTCTGCCTGGAGGGATTTCAATCGTGGCCCTCGAAGGGTTTAGTGCGGATGATCCGGGCAGGCCCGCTACTGAGATAACCTTTTTTGCTCCGGGCGAAATGGCAAGGATAGCTGCCGAGCAACCCAAACGGCCGAATGGACTCGATTAGCGCCCACTGCTGTGACCGAAACCGCCGCCCGTCTGGGGCGGTTCTTCTTTAGTCTGAACAATGGCAAACACTGTATTCAGATCGCTCGCACTCTCAGCTAGAATGAATGCATGAAAATAGGTGTGCTTGCGCTCCAGGGTGACTTCGACGCGCATCGCCGGCGCCTTGAGGAACTCGGCGCCGAGGTCGTGCTGGTTCGCAAGCCCGAACAACTCGACGAAATTGATGGCTTAGTCCTTCCTGGTGGCGAATCGTCGACCATTCTGCGTTTGCTGGGAGAGCAAGGCTTTCAAAAGCTGGGCGAATTCGTCCGCTCGAAGCCTGCCTTCGGAACCTGTGCCGGCGCCATCCTGCTCGCCACTGAAGTCGAGAACCCTGCGCAAAAAGGACTCTGTGCAATGGACATCACGGTGCGGCGTAATGCCTATGGACGCCAGATCGATTCGACCATCGTCAGCGGTCCGAGCCAGCTTCCGGGAGGCCCGCTCGAACAGGTCTACATTCGTGCTCCGCGCATCGAGCGCACCGGCCCCGGCGTTGAGGTGCTGGCCGAGCGCGACGGCCACCCGGTATTGGTGCGTCAGGGAAAGAGAATGGCGGCCACATTCCACCCGGAGCTCTCCGGCGATCCGCGCGTCCATCAGGAATTTCTCAAACTGCTGCAAAACGGAGAAGGGAACTAGACCCGATTCGCGGAAGGCGTGTCCCGGAAAAGATCCGGGAGCTAACGCCTGACGGCGATATCAGGGATACACCAACTCGGGAATTTCGGGATTACTGGTGAGAACGCCTGCTTACGACAGTAATCTAGGAATGTAGTCGATTTCGGTGTAGAGTGCTGCGCGTAAGTGGCGTGACTGCTTGCGATACGTGTTGGCTGAGAGAGCTTTGATAAAGCGCGAATCAATTTCGACCCCAGTGCGATACTGCGGCGTGGCAATTATGTTTGCCGTCTGCGGTTACTTATCCTTTCGCATAGTTGAACTCCTTTCTAGCGTTATGTGGGCGTGGTCGTATTCGCTGCTCCCGATTCCTTTTGCACTGCTGTGTGCTGGATTGCTTCCGCGCATGCGGCCAGCGGCGGCAGCCGTTCCTCTCATCGTTGCTGTCTGGCCCCTAGCGGTTTTAGCATCGATAATGTCCAACGATTTAGTACTGCGACAAATTGTGTCCCCTCGGTTTCCTATTGATTGTATTGGCGGCCTAGTGGGCGGATTCACCTTGGTTCTGTGCGCCTTTCGGATGAGCGATGAGCGGCTGAAGCGATTGCTTTCAGCGAAATATCTTTGTGGTGGGGCTGTCGTGGGCTGCATTGGGGCAGTCCCTTTAGCATTAGATTCTCTGACTCCTGTAGGTACAGGTGCAGGTTGGGAAGGTAAACAGGCAGCTTGCTACTGCATTTGGCAAATGCTGGTCGGAACCTACTTGTTTGTTATTTACACCCATGCCGAGAGGAAAGCCCCACACCAGAAAACCCCTGTCGCGCTCGACGCGGTTGTCCTAACTCCAGTTAGTCTATTTATCATTTGGTTTCTTTTGTTCAGGTTTGTCCCTGCTCCCCCACGCTCAGAGATCGTCGATTTTCGGCCCACGTCTTTTCAGGCGATAGCGAATAACCGTTTCTTCTATTCCATTGGTGACGAGCTGAAATACTCAGATCAGATTGATCCTGAGGCGCCAACCTTACTGCATGGCCACATCAATAGTTTTCTTGTTGCGCCTGACGGCAAGACAATTGCTGTAGTCGTAAATGGGCAGCCACCTGACAGCAACGGAGTTTCTGTAATCGTAAATGAGCAGCTAATGGTTGTGTCAATATACAGAGGAGACGACTCGGTTACCCCGGGGCCAAAGCCGATAGGTCACCAATTTTTTCGGGATGATAATTTCCAGTGGTCGAAGGATTCAGCAAATCTCTACCTTATAAAAGACGAGTTCTACAAATCTTTGGGATCGCTGTATTCAGAGAAAGCGGAGCTTTGGAAATACGAAGTTAAGACGGGAGATTTAGAGCTTTTTCTCAAGCCTTTTCCAGCTTATCACTACTTCTTCGGCCTGAAGTCTGGAATCTACTTTTTTGCGGCAGAAAACGGAAAGGTGCAGCTCAGATACTTTGACGGTCAGCATGTGACCGACGTTGGGGAACCAGACTCGACCGAGATTCCTATCCGGCAGTTGGCTGCTAAGTTTGTCGAAAAGCCTTT
>JBEKQP010000102.1:0-14238 GCA_049519595.1 Candidatus Korobacteraceae bacterium
AAAGATTTCTTTGAATGCCTCGTAGGCGAGTTTGGCGTTGGCAATCGCAGCCTTGCCGAACAGTTCGCGGGCGGTCGCGTGCTGCGGCGCTCGCGCGGGATCGTCGAGCACTTTCTGCAATCGTTTTTCTGTCGAAACGTCGATGCGGCTCACAAAAAAACTCGCAACCGAGGCAGCGTGATCGATTGGCTGACCCTCGGCGGCCCGCCGCTCCAGACCGCGAATGTAGGCTTCCGTGACTTCGCGGTAGCGCTCAACCGAAAAGATCAGGGTGACGTTGACATTGATGCCCTCGGCGGTGAGCTGCTCAATCGCGCCGAGGCCCTCCCGGGTTGCGGGAACCTTGACCAGAACGTTGGTCCGGTGCAGCGCCTGGTGCAGTCTGCGCGCCTCAATAATGGTCGCCTCGGCATCGAATGCCAACTCCGGAGACACTTCGATGCTGACGAAGCCGTCGCCACCTTTGGCCGCCTCGTAAACCGGAAGGAAAAGATCGGCAGCCGCGGCGATGTCTTCGAGGATCAGAGCTTCGTTAATTTCCCCTGCGGACTTGCCCTCGCCGGCCAAACGCTCAATGGTGTTGTCATAGGCGTCGCTGCCGGTGATCGCCTTCTGGAAGATCGTCGGATTTGAGGTCAGCCCCAGGACCTCGCCCTCGGCGATCATGCGGCGCAACTCGCCGGTAGTGATCAGGCTGCGTTCCATCTGGTCAAACCACAGACTCTGCCCAAGATTCTTCAGTTCGCTCACTCTACTTGTCATGGCTCTCTTTCACACACCAATTGTCTTCTATCGTATGAATCTTACTCAAACGCCGCAGATGACGTTCCTCGCCGGTGAAGCGGGCGTTCAGGAACGTGTGCACCAGATCAATCGCGAGGCTTGGGCCGATAACCCGAGCTCCCAGGCAAAGCACGTTCATGTTGTCGTGCTCCACTCCCTGATGTGCACTGTAAGCATCGTGGCACATGCAGGCCCGTATTCCGCGAAACTTGTTGGCCGCCGCCGTAACCCCGACGCCGCTGCCGCAGACCAACAGTCCGCGCTCGACTCTGCCGGCTTGCACGGCTTCGGCCACCAGCTTAGCGTAATCCGGGTAGTCGTCCGGCAAGTCGCCTCGGTCCGCGCCGAAGTCCACCACTTCATGGCCGGCCGCTTGCAGCTCTTGCACAATCATTTTATTCATCGGAAAGCCGGCGTGATCAGCGCCGACGGCGATTTTCATACCCGTGCCTTTGTGCGCTCCAGTACGCTGAGTGCCGCCTCAACCACGTGCTCAGCGGTGAAGCCGTAGTGTTTGAACAGTTCCTTGGCCGGAGCGGACGCACCGAAATCGTCGCGTCCAATGGTCAGGCCATCGGTTCCCACGTATTTCCACCACGCCAGGGTCGAGCCCGCCTCAACCGACACCCGGGCCGGAATGGAAGCGGGCAGGACTGACTGCTTATACGCCTCGTCTTGCTGCTCAAAAATTTCCCACGAGGGCATGCTGACCACGCGCGCCCTCACGCCTTGCTGCCCCAGCTTCTCAAAAGCCGCTACGCACAATTGCAGCTCCGAACCCGTGCCAATCAGAATCACTTCGGGATTCTGGCTTTCTATCAACACGTAAGCCCCGCGATGCAAGCCGGAGGCGGATGCCATCTTGCTCCGATCATAGGTAGGAATCGCCTGTCGGGTAAACGCCAGTGCGGTTGGACCCTTCGCCGAGCCAATCGCGTAGCGCCATGATTCCGCCGCTTCGTTGGCATCCCCCGGCCGAATGACGGTGAGATGTGGAATGGCGCGCAAGGCCGTCAGATGCTCGATCGGCTGGTGCGTAGGTCCGTCTTCTCCAAGGCCGATCGAATCGTGGGTAAACACATAGGTCACGGGCAGACGCATGAGCGCCGCCAGCCGGATCGACCCGCGCATGTAATCGGAAAACGTCATGAAAGTCGCGCCGAAGACTCTTAGCTTGGAAACAGACATGCCGTTCAGAATGGCGCCCATACCGTGCTCGCGGATGCCGAAATGCATGTTACGTCCCGTCGTCTCGCGCTCGAAGTAAGGCTCGGTGCCAATCACGGTTCTCGTCGAAGGCGACAGATCCGCCGCGCCGCCCATCATCCAAGGCAGACGTTCGGCGATGGCGTTCTCGACCTTGCCGCCCGATTCGCGCGTGGCCATGCCTTTCGGATCGGCAGGGAAGACCGGAATCTTGCTATCCCAGCCGTCCGGCAGGTGTCCGGCTTGCATCGTCTCCCACTCGGTGGCCAAGTCTGCGAAGGCCTTACGGTACGCCTCGTATTTCTCCTTCCACTGCTGTTCGAGTTTGGCTCCGCGATCGACGGCCAGGCGCATGTAGCTTTCCACCTCGGGCGGAACAAGAAACGTCTTGTCCGGAGGCCAACCGTAGTTGATCTTTGCCGCCCGCACCTGATCTTCGCCCAGGGGTTCGCCGTGGGCTTCCTTGGTGTCCTGCCGCTTGGGCGCGCCGTACCCAATGTGCGACCTCACCATAATAAGGTTCGGCTTCGCCTGCTGCGCGTGCGCTTTGGCAATCGCAGCACGCAACGAGTCGAGGTCATTCACATCGTCCACGCGCAACACGTTCCAACCGTACGCCTCGTAGCGCTTGCCGACATCCTCGGTAAATGCGATTTCCGTCGCTCCCTCAATGGTGATGTGGTTGTTGTCGTAGAACATGGTCAGCTTCGACAGCCCGAGATGGCCGCCCAATGACGAAGCTTCACCCGAAACGCCTTCCATGAGGTCGCCATCGCCGCAGATGGCGTAAACGCGGTAATCCACAATCTCATGGCCCTCACGATTGAAATGGGCTGCCAGCCAACGCTGGGCGATTGCCATTCCCACCGCATTGCCAACCCCTTGCCCCAGCGGGCCGGTGGTTACTTCCACGCCCGGCGTCAAGCCGTACTCCGGATGACCCGGGGTTTTGGAATCCCACTGGCGGAATTGCTTGAGATCCTCCAGCGTCAAGCCGAAACCCGTCAGGAATAGAACGGAATAGAGCAGCATGGAAGCATGCCCGTTCGATAGCACAAAGCGGTCGCGATTCGGCCAATGAGGATTGCCGGGATTGTAGTGAAGGTATTCATTGAACAAGAGATAGGCCAGCGGCGCCAACGCCATCGGAGTTCCCGGATGACCACTGTTTGCCTTCTGTACCGCGTCCATCGACAAAGTGCGAATCGTGTTGATCGCAAGTAACTCCAGCTCCTGCTGTTTTGTCGGACTTGCCATGCTTTTCCCTCGTGCGCTTTCCTGTCGCCGGAGCCGGAAGCTCCCGTTGGCTTATGTTCCCAATCTCCGGACTACGTTGATCACTTTAGGATTCTTGGAGTTGCCGCGTCAAATTGAGCTTGCCGCGGCAGATTTTCCACCGCCGGGCGGCCTCGACCCACAAAACCCGGAACACCGAATCTGCATCGGAACTCGTGAACGGCTGAATAGGATCTTTTGGATGCCGCTAACTAATGATGCAAGTCCGCGGGTGCGGGAAGCATCCCGCTTAGTGATCTTGCCGCCCGCAGCTCTCTCGGTCGGCGAGAGCTCTCCGGCAGCAGTGAACGCCAGTGAAACGGCAGTAGAGTGACGAATCCCTCAGTAAAGTTCGTCGTCCCAAAGTTGCTGAGCCAAGAACCGTGTGCGTGTCGGTCGGATGTTCGTCACGGTCGCAGGCTGTTGCGTGTGGCTCCCGTTTCGGAGCAAAGAGGAGGAATATGAAAAGGCTTCTAGCGTTGGTTGTGATCGCGGTATTCGCATTGCAGTGCGCGGGGCGGCTGAATGCCCAGTCGTCCCCGGCAAACGCGCCGCAAGCGCCGCGTGCCCACAAGATTCGCGTTGCCATCTTCGATTTTGACTACGGCACTGT
Organism: Candidatus Korobacteraceae bacterium; assembly: GCA_049519595.1. Classification (GTDB taxonomy): domain Bacteria; phylum Acidobacteriota; class Terriglobia; order Terriglobales; family Acidobacteriaceae; genus CAWBRT01. Next base: position 3,878 of record JBEKQP010000102.1, read on the forward strand.
ACATAGAGACGTCTATTCGCTGTTTGGGTCCGACATCGATGTCGGCAAGGGTATCTCCGACATGCTTGTCACCTACCTGGTGAAAGATGGGACTTATTCGGTGATCGAGCGCAAGACCCTTGACAAGATTCTGGCGGAGCAAAACTTCTCCAACAGCAATCGAGCGGACCCAACCAGCGCCGCACGGATCGGGAAGATACTCGGTGTCGACGCCATTATTGTCGGCAGCGTCACGGAGTTCGGCGGTGAAAACAAAAACACAAAGATCGGCGGGGCCGGAGGCAGATTCGGCGGCTTTGGCGTCGGCGGCTTCGGACATAAATCGTCGAAGGCCAATGTCGGCATCGACGCGCGGATGGTGGACACCACGACCGGAGAAATTCTGGCGGTTGCCACCGGCAAGGGCGAATCCAAGCGCGAGAGCACAAGCCTGCTCGGCGGAGGTGGCAGTTGGCATGGCTTTGGCGCCGGTGGAGTCGACTTCGGCAGCAGCGATTTTCAACAAACAATCATCGGCGAGGCGACCAAGGCCGCCGTCGAGCAAATGAGCATGGAAGTGATCGCTGGCAACGGCAAACTCCAGGCTCATACAGTCGTGGTGCAAGGGTTGGTGGCTGCGATCGATGGTGGGCAGGTTGTGCTGAATGTGGGCGGCAAGGCGGGAATCAAAGTTGGAGATCAATTCAGTGTGGAGCGCGTGACCAGAGAGATCAAAGATCCGGCTACCGGTCAGGTGATCCGGCGCATGGCAACCGCGGTTGGAGTCGTGCAGGCGACTGATGTCGATGATCTTTCCGCCGTGTGCCGCATCGTCTCCGGAAGCGATTTCAAGGCCGGCGATGCCGTGAAGACTTTGGCACAGTGATGCAGCGATCGAGCTGACGGTGCTGACTCCGCGTCAGTCATCTCTGACGGCGGCTGATTCGCTGCTCTTATTGCTTCGCTCGAAGATTTGCTTGCTCGAAACCAGAGCTGGTTATTGACTGCAACCTTGGAGAGCGTTAAGATCATCTGGCGGGGTGGAGCAGTCTGGTAGCTCGTTGGGCTCATAACCCAAAGGTCGGAGGTTCAAATCCTTCCCCCGCAACCAATTAGGTTCAACGAGTCACGGGTTTTTCAGGGTGAATTGGCAGAGCCCTAAAAACCCTTAATAACTCGAAGCAACAAAAAGGGCTGATCCCAGAGTCAGCCCTTTTTTATTGCTCCGTCTGCGCCAGTGGCGCATCTTCTGTCCCAGCCGACGTCCCGCTGCGCTGGACTTAAAACTCTCAAGCAGCGGCGCGAATGATAGCAGCGTCGGCCACTCCGTCAGTGTGATTCGTATTTGCCTGACGAAGAATCGCGCGAGGTCCTTCCCAAGAACCTATTCAGGCGCGACTACCCAGACGGTTCCATGCCCGTCACAGAAATGGCAGTTTTTTCCTGCTCCTCTGCACTGGACGCAGGTCGTGACAATGCAAAATTCTTGCAGCGGAATCTGCAACACCTGCTGGAACGGTCGAATTACCTTGCCATTGTGATAGTTGACTAACCAAAGGGCAAGTTTGCGCTCGACAGCTTCCCGACCCTCCATATCGAGTTGTTCGCATCGCATCGGCCACCACTCATGAACGCAGTCAATGCACACCCGTTCGCCATTCCCATTAAACAGTGATGCGGGCTCAGCTCTTCGGAAGAGAGCTCCACAGACAGAGCAGGGCTCGATGCCAAGCAACCCCAGCGCAGACATAAGCTGATTCAGCTGGCGCTCAATTCGCAACACGGCCAGGCACGAAGAACAGCTTGGTTCGTTTGAGGTGGCGTCGGGCATCTGAGAGTTGCTGTTGCCTAAATTCCTCGCAGTTTGTTCTAAACAGCCCATACTGATACCTTCCGGCTACCGCCCTGCGGAAGCTGTGTGACCAGTGCTGATTATCAGTGCTGACCCTGCGCTGCGAAAGTAACGAAGGTAATTGAACAGTGGTGACAGAATTGGTCGAGCGCTGCGGGCTCTTGCCGCGATCGTGGAGATGTTCGGGCTCGCCGTGGAACCCGCCATCGAAGCGGCTAGGTCGCACAATGCAGCTTAGTAGCGTAGACACAACACGGGGGCGATTTCTCGCCCCCTATGCCGTTGCTCGGGCGGGTAATCTATCTACCCGCCTTCGCCGCGTCGATGGAAAGGTTGATTTCGCGTTCGGCTGCCCGCAGATGCTCTTCGGCTTTCGCACCGTGTCCAGCCATGTCGTAGTTGTTCGCTGCTCGGGCACGGTTCATTTCGTCTATCGCCTGGTGAACGTGATCACGCGCCTTCTCCAGATCGCGCCAATCATGGACTGCTGCGGCAAACGCTGTGCCGAGAATAAACGACAGAACCAGAGCGGCAATTGCAATGGCTTTCTTCATGGTTTCTCCTCTCAGTCTGCTTTGGATTTCGGGCGGCTAGCAACGCCCAGGGATGTGCGGGCTTTTCAGTGAAAGCCCGGACGAAGCTTTGTATTTAATTTAACACGCCTCCAACTCGCCGTGTGACACACCTCCAGCTCGCAGAAGTGGGGTAGTTCTGTGTTGCTGCATTTTCTGACTCAGAACCGGTCCACGGCTCACCCGCCGCTTTCTCGGCGATGTAAAGGTCGCCGGCGCTGTCAAGGGCCAGCGCAGCCGGAGGTTGGCGTTTTGTTACTAAAGTCCAGTTTGCTCGCGGCGTTTTGACAAATTTCCCAGCACAAATCCGCTCGGAAAGTGACAGTTTATGGCAAGTTACACCGACATTTTGTGACACTTTACTGCAGATTCGACCATCGCCTATCTTGACCATCTACTTCGCAAAATCCGAAGAACACAAGGCTTACAAGTTTCTCGACACAACTCCCCCAGTTGGAGGCATTCGTGCACAAGTATGGAGCGTATACCTAAACACAAGGTTTCCGACTGCAAAACTTGAATATCCGAACAGAGAGGGCTATAAAGTGCAGAAACAGAAAGGTTTTTCACTGATCGAGTTGCTGATCGTTGTTGCGATCATCCTGATCATCGCAGCTATCGCTATCCCCAACCTGCTTCGCTCGCGTATTGCCGCGAACGAATCTTCTGCCGTGGGCTCGATTCGTACCATCAACACTGCTGAAAACAGCTACAACTCAACTTATCCAACCGTCGGCTTCACTGGCACGATAGCGAACCTCGGACCGGGAGCTGACTGTACCGCTCCGACTTCGGCAGGCGCCTGCCTGATCGACGGCACACTCGCCGGTGCGACCGCCGCGGCCACCCTTAAGAGCGGCTACTACTTCACACTAGCTGCCAGCACCTCCGTAGGCTACACAGTGCTGGGAATACCCGGTGGAAGCGCTTATGGAATTAAGCACTTCTACTCCGATGGCACCGGTGTAATTCGCTACACCACCGACGGCTCGGCAGCCAGCGGTACGAGTGCAGCGATCCAGTAACAGTATGGCAAAGTACCTGGGAAGGTACAGGCGGGGTCGGCAACGCTGACCCCTTTGCCTTTGCAGCATGTGTACCAATACTGTTGTTTCCGTTAGTACGACCCTCGCGAAACCCTGAGTTGAGTGCTCAGGGTTTTGTTTTTTGGCCAGCTCATTGAGAGAAAATCGTGAATAAGCCGATGAATTGTCGCCCTTTGGCCTTCCCGGATGCGCGGGGATTCCACATCGGGGTCGATTTGGCGTCGATGGCAACAGCGATCACCTGTTAGTATTGGCCGTGAAAACACCATCAGGAAGGTTAGGGGTGCTGTCAGTTAGGCCACCGCTACGCTATGAATTCGACAAAAGATAATAAGACTTCGCAATCGGCGCTGCAGTATGACGCGAATATAGACAAGACGATCCCCAGCTATCGGTTGTTTCACGACGAGACCGTGAACCTTGTTAAGTTCGGCATGCCAAAACCAAACTCGTGGCTCGATACCGGGTGCGGAACAGGAACGCTCATCCTTCGCGCAATCCAGGAATTCGGCAAGCTGAATTTTGTAGCGGCAGATCCCTCTGAAGCGATGCTGGAGGTCGCCAGAGCCAAACTGGCAGAGCTGTCGGGGGTCGAAGTAAAGTACATTTTGGCAGGCACCGAGCAGTTATGCTGTGCAGACACCTTTGATGTCATCACCGCTATTCTGGCGCATCACTACCTCGACATTGAAAGCCGCATCAAGGCCACCCGGAGCTGCTTCCAGATGCTCAATCAAGGCGGCATATACATTACCTTTGAAACCATCAGGCCGAATTCTGAGCAGGGAAAAGCCATTGGGCTGGAACGATGGCGCACGGCTCAGCTGGCCAATGGCAAGACCCCGCAGTCCGTCGATCAACATCTACAGCGATACGGTATAGATCTTTTGCCGATCACCATTGAGTCTCACCTGGATCTTTTAAGAAAAGTCGGATTTAGAACCGTTGAACTCTTGTGGGCATCCGGAATGCAGGCGGGATTTTACGGCATCAAGTAGTGAATTACAGTCTGCTGAAAAAGATAACGCAGGTATTGTAGACCGCATGCGCCACGATTGGCGCCAGCAGGAATCCGGATTTCCGGAAGCTGACCGCAGCCGCGATTCCCAAACCGAAAACCGGAATGACCGCAATTGGCGGATGAATCAAGGCAAAAAGCGCGGCGCTCGCCAGGACTGCCAGGACCGGGCCGGTGCTGCGCTGCAGCCCTTTGAAGATCAATCCGCGAAACAAAAATTCTTCGCAAAGTGGCGCAGCCAGAATCAGCAGTGCGCATATCCATAGCGGCTTGTCCGCTCGTGTGAACAGCGAGCTTAGCTCCGCGCTCTGTTTCCACCTCTGCCATTCCGGCAAAAGGTTCAACACATGGAGATAGACAATTGCGCCCAGAGCTGCCACGCCGCCCCACGCTGTTCCCAGAATCACGCATCGCCACACCGGGAATCTTTGGCCTTTCACACCGCTGGTGAAACCAATTTCTTTCCACAGGCCGGGAACCTCTTGCCGCCACAAAATGAAAAGCGTAGTGCCACCAACAATCGCGCCGGCAAGGGCGTATGAGATTGTGACCTGAGCCGCCCAGGAGACAGCAGTTGTCCAGTGAAGAATCAGGCCGATGAGCCCTTGCACCCCGAAGAATGCCAGCGCGGCAAGCATGCCGTCCGCCAGCCCGATGGTGCGCGGAGGACGCTGCGTGGGGTCCAGCAAATAGGGTGAGATTTCCCTCACCTTCTGCCACAGCGCAAAAGCCAGCAGCGTCGACAGCACCAACTGCGCCAGCTTCGTCCACAATGAGGGTGAGTGGATCGTATTCGTCCACATCGCGGTCAGCCCCATGTATAGATACATCATGTCTGTTCTGAATCGTGCGCGGCGCGTGGTTTCAAGAACGTCGGTTGCCAGGATGCCAATGCCGGATGCGATAAACGCATAGATCCCGATTCCATAGAGCGCCATGAAGGCGTCGCTCCAGAGCGGCCCATGCCAGTGGTGGCCGAAGTGAGCGACGGAAATGAGCACCGCTCCACCGTAAAGTAGCCCAACCGCGGCCCAAACCATCGTCTTCTTCAGCAAAATGGACGAGAGCGAATGTGGGAAGGTGAGCAAGTACCACAGCGTCTTGTCCTCGCGGTTAAGGACTGGCATGGCGCTGTTGAGGAACGAATATGCGCTGACCACGAAGGCCAGCATCGCCGCGTTGCGGAAATTTGTGCCCACCGCGGTCACGATCTCTGAATTCGTCAGTAGAAAAAAGATTGGGAGAAGCAGCGGACCGATGAGAACCTGAACCATAAGATTGCGGTCCCTGGACAGCAATAACAGTTCATGTGCGGCAATCCCGCGCAGCCAGCCTCCGCCGGATTCGGCGGTCGGCATTTGTCTGCTGCCCTGGTAAGGCCCGCCGGCCCGGATGAGACCTTCTCGTGTCAACCATTCGCTTCCCATCAATGCGGTTGAAACCACGCCAAAGGCGAGCGCAATCATGCCGAATGCGCCGAACTGAATCTGCCGCGTCGTCGCCGACGGAATACCGAGGTACAGCGGCAAAGCAAAAGGATTCCAGGCCAACACTCCCCACGAGGCCGCTCGGCCGACAAGGAAATCATCGACGGGCTTGGAGATGCTTGATGCGATCACGAGCAGGAACGAGGCCATGCTGAAGACCGTGAAGAGTGCCTGGATATTCTTCAGCTGGCTGAGACTTAGGAATTTGCGCATTGCCACTTCACAAATCGTGGTGACCGCGCCCACCAGTATCAATACCCACATCGCGGCCGCAAAGCCCAACGGAATCGCCATCCATCCATGGCCGCCGGCCACATACGCTTGAATCATAAAAGGCAGGAAGAACAGCCACGCCAGTGGACTCAAGAACGCGTGGCCAAACAGCTTCGACGCAAAGAGCGCCCGCGCCGAAGCCGGAAACGTATACAACCACTCAAAGCTCCATTCGACTTGTCCCAGATCCTTATTGTTCATTCCCAGCGCCCCAAAAACCAGCGCTGGAATCCACAGAAACACCACCAGCCCCAGCACGCGGAGAAATACACCTTTTGCTTCCGCCTCGCGGGGCCATATTCCCGACGAACCACGCAGCGTCCGCATACCTGGCGCCGTGAATCCCGCCACTCCCTGCTTGGCAAAAGCGTCATGCATCTGCCTCAGTTGTGTGCTTTCTTCTTCTTCAGAGACCTGCTTCCGTTGAATCTCGCTGCGGAAGAGCCTGTCGAGATAGTTGTTCCATAGCTCTTCATATTTTTTGCGGCTTGCGGGATCGGAAATTTGTACCGCGCTCCGCAGCGCCTTATCGACCTGTATGAGTTCCTTTTCCGTATAGGGGCTGACGCGGATCGTATCCGATGGCTCGGCGATGTTCCGTACCCCTATGGAAAATTGTTGCAATCCGCTGGAAGCCATGGTGAAGCCATTGAATCCCATCGCCAGCAACAGGAAAGCGCCGAAGATCGAACGGCCGGTGGACTTTTTCGGCGTACCTGAACGCCCGCTCGTGCGCAGAGCTGTCGAACGCTCGGATTCCTTCTTCTTGCGCCCGAAGCGCACACTCTGCCAAAGGTTGAGTTGGCGCCTGAGAGCAAGGCGTCCAATGATCCAAAGTGAGTGGACTGAGCTCAACCGTCGTGTGGAACTCATACCTCGGCCGTGCTCCCGGCCTCTCCTGCCACGGAGAAAAAGATTTCTTCGAGTGAACTGTCGCTCGATAGGCGCGCTCGCAGATCGGCCAGCGTACCGTGGGCGACAAGTCTGCCCTTCGCCATAATCGCAATCTGGGTGCAGAGCTTTTCGGCCTGGTCGAGCAGGTGCGTGCTAAAGAATATCGTTCTGCCTGCCGCGGCTTTTGCTCGCACGATCTCATGCAGCGCCCGGGTTGCAAACGGATCAAGGCCGTTGGTCGGTTCGTCCAGTATCAGCAATGCGGGGTCATGCAGCATCGCGCAAACCAGTGCGAGTTTCTTTTTCATGCCCTTGGAATAATTCACCGCAAACTCCCCCAGGGCTTCGGTGAGTTCCAATTGTTCCAGCAGAGGGTGTGTTCGGCGCTTAATCTCTTCGCGGCTCAAACCGTGCATCTCGCCGGAGAAGCGAATGATTTCGCTGCCGCGCAAGTAGTCGTAAAATACCGGCTCGTCAGGCAGATATCCCACGCGCCGTTTGACCTCCACGCGGTCGCGAAAGCAATCCAGGCCGTCGATCTTTGCGCAACCGGAACTCGGAGCCAAAATGCCCATCAGCATCCGTATGGTCGTAGTCTTGCCCGCGCCATTCGGCCCGAGTAAAGCGAAGATCTGCCCATAGGCGACCGAAAGACTAAGCTCTCGAACCGCACAAAACTCACCATAAGTCTTGGTCAGCCGTTCGAGCTCAACCAGACTTCGTGTATCGGGCGCAGACATGCCGCTAATCTCAGAAGTCAATTGAACCCTTTCCGGTCTGAACTAGCATCCTTTTGAGGCCCGACCTCTCCCGCCACATCCGGTCCAGCCAGCGGCGTTGCACGACGCGGACCGGAACCCGGTTTGTCGTCGACGTAGGCGCGACAACCGTTGCCGTTGGCGGCGCATTCGAAGTAGATAATCGTGCCGTCTGGACGCACAATCTGCGAATGGGCCGCGACCGCCGTAGGACTGGACCGCACAGAATAGCTAAACCGGTAAGTGCCGGCATCTTTAATCTTCTGCTCTGCCACGGAATCCCCTTCGTAGCGGTTCTCGATCAGCACGCCGTCCTTGGAGTCTTGGATCGCAATCAGATGCGTCTGGTCGTCGTATGCGTATCGGGTAGCGCGTCCGCCAGAAGTGTGCACCTCCGCCAGCCGCCCACCGCCGTCATAGGCATACTGCACCGCGCGGCCAGTGCTGTCCTCTCCGCGAACTATGCGGTCTTGGGCGTCGTACTTCAGAGACACCCAGCCGTCCGGCGACGTTACTCGAATCAGGTTCGCGCGGCCATCGCGCTCCAACTTCAATCCGGGAGCTTCGATCATTCGGCAATGATAGTACGCCGGATGGCCATAACCACAGGGAAGGAATTTGTATATTTCTCCGTCTCGGAATGTCATCTTCCACACGCCCGAGTCCCAGCTCAAGCGCGCTCCCATGACGTTCGGACTCCCGCCGTTCCCGCCATTGTATGCCCCGCGGAACGAAGCCAGTGGATCGAATCCCTCACCCTTGTTGTTGCGCACGAAGCGTTTGACCGCGCCATCCTCCATCACCAGCTCGACGGTTTTCATGTTGTCGAACGAACTTAGAAACCAGTCGAAGGAATGTGCTGCGCCGATGCCGAAGGCGCGCGAGGCCGGTTCCATCGTGCGAATAGTCCGGGTGAACACGATGGGCACGCGCCCGGGAACGTAGAAGTCGGTCCGCGTCGTTATGAACATGCCCATGTCAGTCTGGAATGCATCGACATCGAGCTCGCGCGGCCTCAGCGTGTGGTATCCCGACAATTCGGCCCAATCCGGACGGCGGCGCCCGTCCGCGTAGGGATGCAACACGAGCAGCCCGGCGCCGATATCCATCTCTTGGCGGCCGCTCTTGTTCACCGCATCAGCCGTTTCGGTGCGATCTAACCTATACCGCAAATCGCCAATCACAAAATGAGCGCGCATACGGTTGAGCCCGGAAGCGTCCACGGGAACTGCCAGCACACTCAAGGGATCGTTGCTGAGATCCAGCCCGTAGTGCAGGATTCCTATGTTCTTGGTAAGCAGCTTCCGCGTGCGCTCGGCCAGCAGTTGCGGACTCACATCCCCTTCCTTCAGCCGCGCCGTCGAAATCACGGCTAGATGCCCCTCGATGCGAAGGTTGAACGCGTAATCCCAATCCCGCGTGAAGATATACATATCCTGATCGGTAACTCCGATCAAGGCGGCGTCGGGATCGCGCGCCAGTTCCGGGTAGCGGGCTTTCATGCGGTCCAACAGCTCTTCGGCAATAACCTGCCGCCTTTGCGGATTGCGCGTCGTGCCATCCAGCGGAAGCGCTGGCAGCACTTCAACCTCCAGCGAAAACTCCCGCCTGTATCCAGCCGCTAACTCATTGAGGTCGACCCCGGCCTTGCCAAGATTAAGAAGGTAAATCTTGCCTCGAGACGGCCGCGGCATCACCGCAGCTCCGGCAGTCTGGCGCCCAGCCTGCACCTGCAAGAGCCAACGCGCATGCCCTAGTCCATCCTCTATGGCTTGCGAAAAAGCGTCCCGCAGGTCATATCCAATCCAGGCTAATATGATCAGGCTGAGGACCACCTTTCGCCGCACACTCCCGCGCTTGGCTGGCCGAGCGACGCGTTTGGTCGAGATCGGCCGCTCCTCAGGCAACACCGATTGCGCGGCCGGAAGCCCGGAAGACGCGGCTCCACACTGTGGACAAGTTACTGTATTTTCAGTAATTTCAGCTTGACACCAACTACACTTCACGTGCACCCCACATGAAATAAGATGCAGGAACTTACCTTTTGGAAATCGCCGGGTGCTGGCGCCCCCATATCTGCCACAGTTAGCAGATGTGGGATTTGCCCAGGTGGCCCACTCAATCTTCTTTTGCTTGAGTGGGGTAGTTTCCGTAGGTCGTTGCACCAATGATTACGCAGCTCCCATGCTCACGGCGTATCCTTCAACAGAGATGATGTTCTGTTCCCACTGCGGAAAGTCGACAGCAGAGGGCGCGCGTTTCTGTGCCGCCTGCGGGAAACCGATCGCGCCCGACGCCGTCGCGGCCGTGACAGTCGAACTCCGTCGCCATCGCAAGCAGATGCGCCTGATGGTGATAGTGGTCGGTCTGGTCTGCGTAGTCACCGCCGGGCTTATCATTAGTTGGATGATGTCCGTAAGTTCGACCGTTAGTCGTTCGCTTTCCGGCGGAGAAACCTCTGCTCCCATGCTGCAACGGCAGC
>JBEKQP010000103.1:0-14017 GCA_049519595.1 Candidatus Korobacteraceae bacterium
TGTTCAGGACGCTGTTAACTTCTTGTTCAGGACACCGTTAACTTCTGTTCAGGACGCTGTTAACTTCTTGTTCAGGACACCGTTAACTTCTTGTTCCAGGACGCCGTTAACTTCTTGTTCCAGGACACTGTTAACTTCTTGTTCAGGACGCTGTTAACTTCTTGTTCAGGACACCGTTAACTTCTGTTCAGGACGCTGTTAACTTCTTGTTCCAGGACACTGTTAACTTCTTGTTCAGGACACCGTTAACTTCTGTTCATAGAACGCTGTGTGAATTATAGCGAACCCCCAAACTAGAGCAGAGTTGCACGTTCGACCGCTAAATTCTGCTCTAGCCCGCGTAGCGGGCAAAAGACGATAGCCCCACGGCGCAAGCCTGGGGTAAAGGTGAGATTTGCGTGAACCCAGCCCGCGTAGCGGGCGGAAGAACGAGCGAGAACGAACTTGAGTGAGGTAGTTCCTGAGGCCGGGTGCCCCGTTCTCGCCGCCGTCGCTGGGCCGGTGGCCCATTCAAGCTTCTTTTGCTTGAGTGGGGCAGTGCTCGTCGGGCAGGTGGCCCATATTTGCCATCCGTTGGCAAATGTGGGGCTGTTCGGCTCCGTTGGTTTCAGCCTTTCGTTTCCCGCAGACCCGGAGCGATTCAACGCTAGAAAGAGACACCACATCTGGCCCTCACGAGTGTCATCCTGAGCGGAGCGAAGGATCTATGCACTGGTTTCCGATGGCTGCCGGAGAGAATGCATAGATCGTCACGTCGCGCCTGGCGGCGCTTTTCACGATGACACGCACCATGGAAAAGAACGGCAGGTGGCCCATTCAAGCTTCTTTTGCTTGAGTGGGGCAGTTCTCGGACTTCCCCCGCTCCCCTATAATTCCTTCGAGCACTCAATATGGACTTCTCAAACCTCATTCACGCCAGACAATCCGTTCGCGTTTACCAATCCAAGCCGGTGGAAGAAGAAAAGCTGCAGGCACTTCTTGAGGCCGCCAATCGCGCGCCTTCAGCCGGCAATTACCAGGCTTTCGAAATCTATGTTGTCACCGATGCGACCCAGCGCAAGACCCTGGCCGCGGCCACATTCGGACAAGATTTCCTGCAAAACGCCCCGCTCAGCCTTGTCTTCTGCATGAACCCCGCCCGCTGTCAGTACCAGCCTGCGGAGGTCTTTGCCATGCAGGACACCACCATCGCCTGCACCTTCGCCATGTTGAAGGTCACCGATCTCGGACTGGCGAGCTGCTGGATCGGCGCCTTCAGTCCCGAGAAACTAGCCCAGGCTCTTGCCTTGCCGGAGAACATCAAGCCGGTAGCAGTGCTGGCAATCGGATACGCCGCCGAGAGCCCCGAGAGAACCTCGCGCCGGAATCTGGAGGAAGTGGCTCACAAACTGTGATCTGCCAAAAAATGTGAACTTGCCCAAAAATGTGAACCTGACAAAAAGTGGTAACCAAGATGGTTAACGTGCGCGTGAGTTCAACTCCGGGGACGCCGGTTCCATTCACCGTTATCGGACGCTGGGTCGATCAAACTGCCCGTTATCGGACGCTGGAAGGAAACAAGACAGCGGACAATTCGTGCATTTGGGAGCCTTTTTAAGGCAATAATGCTTGCCAACTTGCACCAGCAAGGCATGGAATTCGTTGTAGCGCTGTACCAGTTCTGGCCGGTAAGTGGCTGAAACTGCAGATGGATCGTGGATTTCTGGGCGCGTCGTTTCTCCCGTGGTCGCCGATTCACCACGGCTTTGCGGCGGCAGCTTCCGCAACGAGCGTTCCACCAATAACCTTATTGTTTCGTAGTCCATAGCGGGAGTCGCCAGGCTGTGACGCTCGAAGATGCGGCGGGTGTAGGCGTCGACCACAAAAACCGCGTGATTCCCCCCATAAAGTAGAATGGAATCAGCGGTTTCCGGTCCGACGCCCTTCTGTTCCAGCAGCACGTTCCGCAGCTTTTCGGTCGGCTGATCGAACAAGCGCGCAATCGCCGGGTGTTCTTCTTTGTTGGCCGAAGTCCTGTCTGTTCCGTAGCTTGCAAGGATAAAAGCAGCCAGGTCCTGCAATCGGCGTGTCTTCTGCCGAAAGTACCCGGCGGGCCTCAGTAACGTCTCCAAATACCCGCTATCTGCTTGATAAATCGCATCCAGCGACAGAAACCCCGCCTCTTTCAGATTGCGCATGGCTCTCTCTACGTTGATCCACGCGGTGTTCTGGGTAAGTATCGCGCCAACAATGACTTCGAACTTCGACTCAGCCGGCCACCAGTTCTGCGGACCCCATTCCCGGAGCAGGGAACGGTAAAACTTTGCAATCACACGCTGAGCGGCGGGCGGCGTGCCTGCGGACGGGCCAACCCTGACTTTTCGCTTAGCGGGCTTTCTTGCCGCAGAGAAGTGCATGCCCCACCGTTACTTGCGGATTAGTCGCCGATAGTTTAGCTATAACATGCGATCGGATTCCGAAACATGATCGCATGTGGTGATTTGTTGGCTGAGTTAATTTACCCCCGTCAGCCAGTCCTGGGCAATTTTACAAGTCGGTTATTTAGCGCATTGCCGGATTGACAATTTCTGTCACACGACCTACATTCGCGCTACTTAATTTCTTGTTGCTCCTCAGATGGAGCAATTGCGGGTTGAGTTTTGGACGAGAGTATCTCGCGAAAGAGGAGAACGTATGTCTCAGCGGCTCGGTGATCTGCTAATCAAGGAGAATGCGATCACTCCAGAGCAGTTGGAGCAGGCGCAGAAGCTGCAACGGGAGAGCGGCGGGCGGCTTGGCTCCGCGTTAGTCAAGCTGGGTTTTCTCAAAGAAACTGAAGTTACGACTTTTGTTTCCCGCCAGTATGGGATACCGGCGGTCAATCTTGCCTACTGTGAAATCGATCCGGCCGTCGTCAAACTGATTCCCTACGATGCTGCCAAACGATACCAGATATTGCCGCTCAGCCGTGTAGGCTCCTCCTTGACCATAGCCTTGGTCGATCCCACAAATGTATTCGCGCTCGACGATATCAAATTCATGACCGGCTACAACGTCGAGCCGGTGGTCGCCTCCGAGAGCGAGATTCAGGAAGGCATCGAACGGGCCTACAACACCAAGCAGGAAGACAATCTCGAGTCGGTCATGGCGTCGTTGGACGGTACCGAAACCAATCTCGAACTTCAAGAAGACGAAGCCGAGATGAATCTCGAGGATCTGGAACGAGCGGCTGACCAGGCGCCTATCGTCAAACTGGTGAACATGATTCTGTCCGAAGCGGTCAAGCGCGGCGCCAGTGACATTCATCTGGAACCCTACGAGAAAGAGTATCGCGTGCGCTTGCGCATGGATGGCATCCTGCACCCCATCATGACGCCACCGTTGAAAACTAAGGACGCCATCACTTCGCGTTTGAAGATCATGGCCAAGCTCGATATCAGCGAAAAGCGTCTGCCGCAAGACGGCCGCATCATGCTGAGGATGAACATCGGCGGAAAGAAGAAGCAGCTCGATTTTCGCGTCAGCACCCTGCCTACACTGTGGGGCGAGAAGGTTGTGCTTCGCTTGCTCGACAAGGAAAACCTCCGTCTCGATATGACCAAGCTCGGCTTCGAGCCCGACTCGTTGGAAAAATTTCAGAAAGCGATTCTGAAGCCTTACGGCATGGTTCTGGTGACCGGTCCTACCGGTTCCGGAAAGACCAACACGCTCTATTCGGCGATCTCGCTGGTGAACAAACCTGATACCAACATCATGACCGCCGAAGACCCGGTCGAATTCCAGCTTCACGGCGTCAACCAAGTCCAGATGAAGGAACAGATCGGGTTGAATTTCGCGGCCGCTCTACGCTCCTTTCTGCGCCAGGATCCGAACATCATCCTGGTGGGCGAAATCCGTGATTTTGAAACCGCCGAGATCGCGATCAAGGCCGCCTTGACCGGCCACCTAGTGCTCTCGACCTTGCACACGAACGGCGCGCCTGAGACCATCAGCCGCCTGATGAACATGGGCATAGAGCCATTCCTGGTGGCCACTTCGGTTCACTTGATTGTTGCTCAGCGCCTGGTTCGCAAGATTTGCTCTGAGTGCGCCGAGCAGATCGAGGTGCCCTTCGAAGCTCTCGTCCGTGCGGGTTACACGCCCGACGAGGCGCGGCAGGCCAAGATCAAAAAAGGACACGGCTGCTCGACCTGCAACGGCTCCGGCTACAAAGGCCGCGTCGGTCTTTATGAAGTGATGGAGATCAATGACGAGCTGCGGGAACTCATTCTGGTGGGCGCCTCGGCCATGGAATTGAAGAAGAAAGCAATTGAAAACGGGATGACCACCTTGCGGCGTAGTGGCCTTACGAAGGTGATGCTGGGCATGACGACCATGGAGGAAGTGGCGCGCGAAACCATAGTCTAGGGCGGTTTCAAAATCGGTATATCCACGACTTCAAGAACGGAATGATTGATGAATCTTACTTTAGGTGACCTGCTGCGCAAGCTGATTGAGATGAGTGGAAGTGATCTGCACATCACGACCAATTCACCTCCGCAAATTCGGGTGCATGGCGTACTGCACGCTTTGGATTTGCCGCCGCTGACTCCGGCGGAGAGCAAGCAACTGGTCTACGGCGTCATGACAGATGCGCAGAAGCACCGTTTCGAGGAAGACTTGGAGCTGGATTTCTCCTTCGGCCTCAAGGGGCTGGCGCGGTTCCGCGGCAACTGCTTCAACCAGCGCGGCTCGGTGGCTGCCGTTTTCCGGGTCATTCCCTGGGAGATCAAGAGCTTCGAGGACCTGCATCTGCCCCCGATCGTGGCCAGGCTCTGTGAGCGGCCGCGCGGGCTGGTCCTCATCACAGGGCCAACCGGGTCGGGTAAATCAACCACGCTTGCGGCCATGATCGACAAGATCAACCGCGATCGTCACGAACACATTCTGACCATCGAAGACCCAGTCGAGTTCGTGCATCCCCACAAGAACTGCCTGGTCAACCAACGCGAGGTTCACTCCGATACCAAGGGATTTCACCAGGCCCTGCGTGCCGCATTGCGTGAAGATCCGGACGTGGTGCTGGTGGGCGAGATGCGAGACCTCGAGACCATCGAGTCGGCTCTCCGTATCGCCGAAACCGGCCATCTGACGCTGGGTACGCTGCACACCAATTCGGCGTCTTCCACCATCAATCGCATCATCGACGTTTTCCCCTCGCATCAGCAACCGCAGATCAGAGCGCAGCTCTCGCTTGTGCTGGAAGGAATCCTCTGCCAGTCGTTGTTGCCGCGCGTGGGCGGGGCGGGGCGTGTCATGGCGATGGAAATTCTCATTCCCAATGCCGCCGTTCGCAATTTGATCCGCGAAGACAAGATCCATCAGATTTACTCGGCCATGCAAGCCGGGCAAGACAAGTTCGGGATGCAAACATTCAACCAGTCTTTGGCGATGCTCTACTTCCAAAAGTCAGTCACGCTCGATGCGGTCATGCAGCGTTCGTCGATGCCTGATGAACTGCGCGATATGGTTCAGCGCGGCCTTGCGGCCGCCAAGAGCTCGCCCGCCGGAAGTGCCATGCGGCGGTAGAACGGTTTGAGACATTAGTAGTAAGGAGAAGACGATGCCTGTTTTCACGAGTCACGGCAAGAGCGCAGCAGGGAAGACATTACCGCGCCCCGCTTCCGGCAAAGAGGGCGCGAAGCCCGCGAAGAAAGAAAAGGGGGGCCTCAGGTCCATCAGCTTCGGCGGCGGCAAGGTAAAGACCACCGAACTGGCCGTTTTCTTCCGTCAGTTTTCGGTCATGATCGATGCCGGCCTGCCGCTGGTGCAATGCCTGGAGATTCTCGGCTCGAATCAGGAGAATCCGGCCCTCCGGAAATGCCTGACCGGCGTGCGTGAGTCCGTCGAGGGCGGCGCGACCCTTGCCAACGCCATGCGCAATTATCCCAAGATTTTCGACGACTTGACGACCAACATGGTCGAAGCGGGCGAAACCGGCGGTATCCTTGACGCCATCCTCCAACGGTTGGCGATTTACGTTGAAAAGAATCTCAGGCTGCGTCAGGCCGTCAAGTCCGCTCTCATTTATCCCGTCTCGGTGATCAGCATCGCGGTACTGGTCGTCGGTGCGCTTCTCAAGTTCGTGGTCCCGATTTTCGCCAACATGTTCGTTGGATTGGGAGTGCCGTTGCCTCCGGCGACCAAGTTTGTTATCGATCTCAGCCACTTCATTGGGAGCTTCTGGTGGGCAATCATCCTCGGCCTCGTTGCGATCGTCGTGACCACGGTACAGGTTCGCAAATTGCCCGAAGGACGCCTGTTCACCGACCGCATAATGCTGAAGGTGCCTGTCTTTGGCGGTCTGCTGCTGAAGATCGCGGTGGCGCGCTTCACCCGAACCTTGGGAACGCTGATTACCTCAGGTGTGCCAATTCTGGAGAGCCTCGATGTCACCGCCCGCACGGCGGGCAATGCCGTGGTCCAGCACGCGCTGCAGAATGTGCGGAAGTCAATTGAGCAAGGCAGAACGATCGTCGATCCGCTACGCGAGAGCAAGATCTTTCCCAACATGGTGACGCAGATGATTGGAGTCGGCGAGGCCACCGGCGCCATGGATTCCATGCTGCAGAAGATCGCCGATTTCTATGAGGACGAAGTCGATGCCGCGACGAAGAACTTGCTGACTTTGCTGGAACCGATGTTGATCGCTTTCCTCGGTGTGAGCGTGGGCGGCATTGTCATCTCGCTCTACATGCCGCTGTTCTCCATGATCAGCAAGCTCGCCGGTTAGCGGAACGCAAATGGTGCAGAGGACAACCAAGAGCTTTAACGAATGGACCTGGCTTGAATGGCTGGTCAAGGTTCGGGTCATCGTCATCACATTTGTGTTGGCGATTGAACTGGCGATCACGAACCTGACCGTCACCAATGTCAATCGGCCTCTGTTCGTCATTGTCATTCTGCTCTGGTACTCGATTTCCGGACTGCACATCGTGCTGGTGGCGTTCTGGCGCGACTGGAAAACTCAAGCTAAGATACAGACCCTCACCGACCTGATTTTCACCACCGCCGTCATCTACATCACCGGCGGCATCGACACTTCGTTCAACTTCATCTATCCCCTCATCATTATCGTTGCCAGCGTTCTGCTTTCGCCGTGGTGGGCCTACCTGACGGCCGCACTCAGCTTCATCCTCCTTGGCACCACGCTGGAACTGGGATATTTCGAATTCGTTCCCTCGTACTCGGTGACGCGACCGGACCTGCGTTCGATGCAGGCTGTCATCCTCATCAACCTGTTTGCGTTCGTCACCGTGGCCTATTTGGCCGGGAAGCTCAGCAACCGCCTTCGTCAGGTCGGGAGCGAGTTGCAGTCAAAGAGCGGAGCGCTGGAGAACCTTCAGGCGCTGCATGAGAACATCGTCAATTCCATTTCCGGTGGACTCATCACTACCGATCTCAGCGGCAAGATCAAACTCGTCAACCGTTCCGGCCGCGATTTGCTGGAACTCGGAGACTCCGCGCCCGGCGAGCGCTTGGTGCAGGACCTGTTTTTCGACCCGCTGCCTTCAACCGAAAAGCCGGGACAGCATTACGAGGTGAACACGGTCACGCCTTCGGGAATTGAGCGGACCTTTGACCTCACCGTGTCGCCGCTGTTCGGGGAAGGAAGCGGCACCATCGGTTACGTCTACACGTTTGACGATCTGACCTTGCTCAAGCGGTTGGAACGCGAGGTGCGCCTGCGCGACCGGCTCGCCGCCGTCGGCAGACTGGCGGCCGGAATCGCTCATGAAATTCGCAACCCGCTGTCGTCCATCGCCGGCTCGGTGAAATTGTTGTCCTCGCTCGCCGCGCTGAATGAAGATCAGCTTGTTCTGGTCGATATCGTTACCCGCGAGTCAGACCGTCTGAGTTCAATCATCGGTGATTTTCTGAATTATTCGCGCGAAAAGAAATACCAGATGCGTGCGGTCGACCTCGTCCAGCTGCTCGATGACACTCTGACCTTACTGGAGCACTCGCCCGATTGCAGCATCGAGATCCGGCGCAACTTCGCCGTCGAACATGCCTACACCATGGGCGATGCCGACAAACTTAAGCAGGTGTTTTGGAACATCTGCAACAACGCCGTGCATGCGATCAATCAGCGTCCAAGCGAAGCTTCTTCTGGAGTGCTGGCTGTCGGGCTGAGTGCCAACGACAGATACTGGGTCCTGAGCTTCTGCGATAACGGTCCGGGAATACCTCAGCAGCAGATGGAAAGCATGTTCGAACCGTTCCAGTCGAATTTCGAGGGCGGTACGGGACTCGGTCTGGCTCTCGTTTATCAAATTCTGCAGGCGCATCAGGCGAAGCACCTGGTGCGTTCCGAACTGGGCGCCGGCGCCGAGTTCGTTTTGAGCTTTCTGCGGACAGAGGCGCCTGCCGACGCAGTTTCGGCTATGGTTCAGGCAAAGAACGCCTGAAAGGAATCGAGGAAAGAAGTATGGGCAACATACTGGTTTGCGACGATGAACGCTCCATCTGCACCATGCTGGAGATTGCACTGCGGCACGATGGCCATCACGTCGAGACCGTGACTTCCGGCGAGCAGGCTATTCACAAGCTCGAAAGCGCGCTCTACGACGTGCTGATAACTGACGTTCGCATGCCCGGCATCAGCGGCTTGGAGGTGCTTCGCCACGCTCGTCGCGTCTCGCCGGAAACCAGGGTTATCGTGATCACCGCGGTTGACGATAATGAGACCTCGATTCAGGCGCAGAATGCCGGAGCGTTGTATGTGCGCAAACTTGGCGCGAACCTTCCCACCGATGTGCGGGCAGCCGTGCAGGCGGCAATGGAAAATCAGTCGCTGCGCCAGCAGAACGCCGTGCTCAAGCGCGACGCGGCCGCGCACAACTCGCTCGATAACATTATTGGCGAGAGCATAGTGATGGTCGATCTCAAGCGCTTGATCCGCACCGTGGCCACCACCAACAGTACCGTCATCGTTACCGGGGAGAGCGGCACCGGCAAGGAACTGGTCGCCAGGGCGGTCCATGCTTGCTCGCAACGCAGCGCCGAGCCGTTTGTCTCCATCAATTGCGGCGCTTTTCCAGAGACGCTGCTGGAAAGTGAGCTGTTCGGCTACGTCAAGGGCGCGTTCACCGGCGCCAACCAGAACAAGCGCGGTTTATTCGAACTGGCGAACACCGGTACGATCTTCCTCGACGAAATCAGCGAAATGTCTCTCGCCATGCAGGTCAAACTGCTCCGCGTGCTGCAAGAGCGCTCGGTTCGCCCGGTTGGAGGCGGAAGCGAATCTCCGATCGATGTCCGCGTGATTGCCGCCACCAACAAAGATCTCGATGCCCTCGTCGGCGAAGGGCAGTTCCGCGAAGACCTTTACTACCGCCTGCGTGTCATCCCCATCGATGTGCCGCCGCTGCGTGAACGCGGTGCCGACGTCGTGCTGCTGGCGAATTACTTTCTGAGAAAGTTCGCTCACCAGATGGACAAGAAGGTGAGCGAGATTTCCCCCGAAGCGCTGGATCTGCTTCGTGGATACGATTGGCCCGGCAACGTTCGGGTGTTGGAAAACACGATCGAGCGCGCCGTCGCCATGGCGGTTGGCGATCCGCTGCAGATAGAACTGCCACACGAGCGTAGCAAAGCCCGTGCCGCGGCCGCTGCGGCTTCTGCTGGAGGCGGAGGCGCTCCCGGAGTAGCTCTGCCGGCCGACGGGATGGACATGGAACGTTACATCGCCGATGTGGAACGCTCGCTCTTGCAGTCGGCGCTGCGCCGCTCCCAGGGCGTGCAGACGCGCGCCGCCGAAATGCTCAAACTGAGCTATCGCAGCTTCCGCCATATGATGAAGAAATACGATCTGTGACATCTACAATTCGCGGAGAGACGGCGTGAGGAGCAAATCATTGCAGAGTCAGAACCAACCCGAGCGGTAGACGATCCACCAGCTTACGAACAACGACACAAACATCTCCACAACGGCCCAACCAAAGGGCAGAAAATAGCCGCCACAACTCAGAACTGAAAAAAGTATCCAGAAGGTTTTGCGTTCCATGATCGCCTGTGGATAATCATACGGCAGTGCCGAAAGGTTAGCTTGCGCGATTCACCGTCCCGCTAGTCGTTAAAGAAGGATTGAAAAGCTCTCACAGCCGATCTTTAAACTGTTTTGCCTCATGTCGTGGAATGTATCGAGTGTTCGTTTCTGTTCGGCAATCATCAGCACATCATCTTGGTCAAAACCCTTGCCTTGCAGCCTGTCTAGCCTACGGCCTTGTAGTTGTGGAAATATACTGCCGTCTCAGAAGTAGCAGCACAACAATACCGACGTTAGATATT
The DNA here is from genome assembly GCA_049519595.1 of Candidatus Korobacteraceae bacterium. Lineage (GTDB taxonomy): Bacteria > Acidobacteriota > Terriglobia > Terriglobales > Acidobacteriaceae > CAWBRT01. Next base: position 10,312 of record JBEKQP010000103.1, read on the forward strand.
ACCATTGCGGCAGGGAAAAACGCCGTTGTTACGCTAAACACTGCTAACGCAACAAGGCTTATTGCATACTTAAGTGTACTCATCGCATATAGGCTTATCGTCTCTTCGTATGGCCGCAGAAATCCTTTGCGAAACGTCGGCGCGAATGCTAATAAATCCGCAATCGTAACTATAACAACTGCCCACAGCGGATTGCTCGTTAGCTTCCAGAATATAATGCCGACCAGCGCGCCAGCGAAACAAATCCAATCAAATATAGTTATATCTTTTTCGCCGCGGGTGAAAGCCAAAATAGCGATTCCAAACGTGGCAATAGCTGTAATGGCGGTCACCCATGTGCCTGGCCCACCACCTGAAACCACTTGAGCAATGAACGTAATTCCGTTCAGAACACCGAACGCAAGCCATGAGAACGGATGGGGCTTTGTCGTGCCGCGCAAAATATCTCGACAGTAGGGAATATAACCGATAACGCCGATTACAACTGCAACGAAACCAAGCACGGCATGATTGTCGTAGCCCATTTGAATCCAGATGCTTATTGTCGCAAATAGCCAGCTTTGTCGTCTTGTTTCTCTTCGCGCTGCCGCTGCCCTTCTTTGCGTTAGCGTTTCTGATCCCCGGCATTCCTGCGGAGGACGGGGCGGACCGCTCACCGACCCCGATTCGCACGCGTCCAGTCAATACGCCAGCGATCTCCGGATGCAGGCAGCCAGAGGACTTCGGCAGCGCCAACTAGCCTCAAGCTGGCCGTTTTCGGTAAGTCGATGAATCCAGTGGTTACAATTACAATCGGTATCGGCTAGCCTATGTGGTACATTCTGCGATTTCTGTGGAACGCGACTCGCGGCCATCACCTGGCTCCGTGGCGGAGTCCCTATCTGCGATGGCGTCTTGAAACCTACACGGGAATCAGGATGAACCGGATCGGCTTTATCGAATTCTGGGCCTTCGCCTGGCGTGAGCGGATGCAGATTCTGCGTTTTCTCCGCTGGACGGGGCAAATGGCAAAATACGCCCGCGTAAAACCCCAGAATCCTTGAGTACGCCGATGGCGGGAATTGCCAACAAGCGCGTTCTCGTTCCCTATAACGACGACAAGAAACTATCCCACGTTAGCCCAGTCACCCCAGCGAGTAGAGCCTCGCTGGGAACCCCGACGCGGGCGCAGGTGCAGCGGTGCTACTGAAACGTGAGAACGATGTCATCGCCGGAGGCAGCCTTGAGAGATCGGGATGCCGACGCGCCATTGCACACGATTTCCAGATAGCCGCTGGAGCCCACGATCACAAAAGTTTCGCCGGGCGCGCCCTCGTCGAACGTATTGTGCAAACGCGTGAGCAGTTGTCCATTGATCTCGAGCTGGAACACAGGGGCTTTCGGTTGCACGAACTGCGGAAAAAGCGCAATCGAAAAATTGGTAATCAGGTTGCCGAACTTGTCCGCCTTGAGTACGATTCCGTGCGCAAGGTTCTCGCTTTCCATTTTGGGATTCAGGTTGGCGAAACGCCTGTAATCGCTGATCGCCTCGCCGAAATTTGCGGCATCGATTCCCTTGGTGAGCCATGCGGCTATGGGCGAGAAAATATCGCGGCCATGAAAGGTGCGGCTCACCGGTTGCAAAAAATAGTGCGAGGCCGTGATGTGGCGGACCGTAACGCGTTCTTCCCGCTCGTAGATAAACGAGAAGACACCATTGTCGGGCCCCACGAAGTAATGCCTGCCGGCTTGCACCAGGATGGGACGGCGCTCGCCGCCAACGCCGGGATCGACCACCACCAGGTGGACCGTCTCGGACGGAAAATACGTGTAGGCCTGGGCAATCGTAAAAGCGCCGTCGACCACGCTGTAGGAAGCGACGTCATGCGAGATGTCCAGCAGGTTCACTTCGGGATTGATCGTCAGGATCACGCCCTTCATCGCGCCGACAAAGTGATCGCGCACGCCAAAATCAGTTGTTATGGTAATGATGTTCCGCGCGGGCAAAATTTAGGTCTCCATCGTTACTGGGAAAGCTGTCGATTTTTCCAAAACTAAGTGAAAGCCGACACTAGCCCGTAAACGACGCTTCCGTCAAGCGGGAAGCTGTGCAATATAGGCCGGGGCGGTGCCGGAGACCCCACGGATGCTAGAATTTCCTTCCACCCCAACATGCGCGACTACGGCACATGTCGGGGACCCTGGATTTTCGCATGTTTACCTTCGTGCTATTGCGAGTACTGGCCGTGCTGCTCCTGGTTGCCGCCAATGCGTTCTTCGTGGCCGCCGAGTTCTCGCTGGTCAGCATCCGCGATACCCGGATCGAGCAGCTCATCGAGGCCAAGCGCGTCGGCGCCCGCACCATCAAGAAACTCCACGGCAAGCTCGACGAGGTGCTCAACGGGGTCCAGTTGGGCGTTACCATGGCGAGCCTTGCCCTAGGCTGGCTCGGGGAGAATGCACTGGCTCGGGTGCTGGAGCAGCCGCTTGCAGAGTTGCCTCACGCTGCCGTTTACGCCCATGCTATTTCGATCGCGGTGGCCTTCGGGTTGATTACTTATTTCCACGTGATCCTCGGCGAGGTCGTTCCTAAGTCGGTTTCACTGCAACAGGCAGAGCGCGTGGCATTGGCTGTTGCCAGGCCGCTGGACGTTTTCATGACGGTCTTCAGCCCGCTGCTGAAGTTCATGGCGCGTTCCTCGCGACTGGTGCTGCGTCTTTTCGGAACTCGTGAACTGCGCGCCGGCGGCGTCCATTCGGCAGAAGAGCTGAAGATGATCGTAACCGCGAGCCGCCGCTTTGGGCTGATCCCGCTCGAACAGGAGGAGATGATTCACCGCGCTCTCGATCTCGACACCGTCACCGTACGCGAGGTTATGGTGCCGCGAATCGATATTTTTTCGCTTCCCGCGGATATGCCTCTGGAAGAGGCCATGAAGCGCGTTGTGGAAGAACAGCACTCGCGGGTGCCTGTCTACGACCCGCAACGCGGGACCGAAGCAATCATCGGAGTGCTCTATTCCAAAGACCTGATGCGCTGGATGCAGTCTCGCATGATGCACGAGAATGGCGAACGTCCCCGGCGGCCGACGGGATGGCGCGCGCGCCATATTATGCGCGACGTGCTGGTCGTTCCAGAGACGAAGACCCTGCCCGATCTACTGCTGGAGTTCAAGCGACGAAAGCGACACCTCGCTGTGGTGGTTGATGAGTTCGGCTCGACGGCAGGCGTCGTAACCGTGGAAGACGTGATCGAGCAGCTTGTGGGCGAGATCGAGGACGAATACGACATCGCGCCCCAGGCTCTGGTTGCCGGCCCCAACGTGTTGGTGCTGGAAGGCTCGACAAGTGTCCGTGACCTGGATTCGCAGTATCAACTGCGCCTGCCACGGGATGCGGGGTTTGAAACCCTCGCGGGCTTCGTCATGACCACCCTGCAGCGCATACCGAGGGAGGGCGACTCATTCGAGTTCGCAGGCCGCCGCTTCACGGTCGAGCGCATGGACGGTAATCGCGTGGAAGCCGTGCGGATTGAGCAGCTCGACTCAGTAGAGGAGGAGCACGCCTGATGCCGCGCTCGCTCACCACCGGTCTGCTCCATACGGCGTCCGTCTTCCGGGTGGAAGAGGAGCGCCTCTAATGCTGCGCCAGTTCGCCACCCGTCTGCTCTACACGCTCCCGGTCCTCTGGCTGGTGGTCAGCGTGGTTTTCCTGTTGATCCATCTTG
>JBEKQP010000104.1:0-21305 GCA_049519595.1 Candidatus Korobacteraceae bacterium
TATTGTCGTGCCGCGATCAATTCCGCGCGAAGGCTTGCGACATGTGTTTCGCCATGCTGCAAGGCGGCGGCAGCAGCGCGCTGCACAAACTCAGGAATGCAGGATGTGTTGTATTCAATGAGACACGCTAATTGAGCCACGACGCTTGGTGGAACGACCATCCAACCCACGCGCCATCCAGTCATGCGCCAGGCCTTCGAGAAGCTGTTAACTCCGATCACCCGGTCGCCTTCTTCTGCAAGTGTCAGGAAGGAAGGCGCCGAGCGGAGCCCATCGCGATAGATTAGACGCTCGTATACATCATCGGCCAAAATCCAGATTCCGTGACGGCGGCAGTGTTCGAAGAGGATGCGCTGTTCGTCGCGGCTGATCGTCCACCCGGTCGGGTTGTTGGGCGAATTCACATAGAGCATACGCGTGTTAGGGCTGAGTGCCGACAACACTTTTTCGAGCGGCAGCACCCATCGTCCTTCGTGCACTTCCAATGGGACGCAAGTGACCTCAGCGCTCAGGATCTTTGGCATCTCGACAAGGTTTGGCCAGAGCGGAGTTATCAGCACAACGTGGTCGCCCGGTTCAAGGATGAGTTGGCTGGCCAACATAAGAGCTGAATCGCCAGACGATGTCATCGCGATGCGATCGGTACCGATGCGTGTCTGGTGGAGATCCGTCAGGTAAGTCGAAACCTGCTCGCGCAGATAGCCGCGCCCCAGGTTTTCGGTGTAGAACGTTTCACCCTTTTGAAGAGAGGCGATCGCAGCTTCGCGGATGAAGGCTGGCGTCGACTGGTCGGATTCGCCGAACCAGAACGGCAGGATGCCTTCGCGACTCATGGCGGAATTGGCGACTTCACGGATCAGCGATGCGGAGAGTGCCTGTATACGAGGACGTGCAGTGGGTTGATCCTGCCGAAACAAAACACCGGTTTCTTTACGCAATGGATGGCCTCAAGAATAGTGATTAATGATTATTAAAGATAAGCGGCTCACGTCTTCCGCTTCACACCGCCTTGTGTCGCCGAACACCTGAGGCACATCTTATGTCCGATTCCGCCCGTCCAGCAACAAGAATCGTGGTTCTTTCGGATCGCCACAGCGCGACGATCGGTCGACGGCAACGTTTGATTATCGGTTCCCTGCAAACCACAAATGTCGAAAACATCCAGCTCGTTGGGCTAAAGACTGCGGGCCGCTTTGCATCGCTGTCCAGAACAGATGGCGACACCTCTATCTACCATTGCCAATCCTCGCAACCGTGCCGGAGCTACGCTAGTTGCAAGATTGAATTTGGATCACGCGGAAGCTGCTCCAAGGCAAGCTGGATAAGCTCGGAAACTTGGTCATTCCGACTGAAGCCCAAGTGGTGTTACTTGTATTTATGTCATTTACGGCATATAGCGCCAGCGCACCGCTGGTATCTACTACATAGGCCCCATAGGTCTGCAATGCCGTAGCGATGATCTTTTCCCATGCCGGCCAGGATTGTGCGGAGACATTGAAGGCGGGATCTAACTGTATAAGTGCACCTTCCGGAATGGCGTTAGCGCTGCTGCTGGCGCCGTCGGTGTGGGTGGCAGGACAAGCGATATAACCGGACTTAGTCGCTGGAGTAGTGATGGCGAGCGCGTGGTTGATGGCCCCACTCGAAATTTCTTCAGGACGAATCGAACCACCTAACATCGCTGTCCCAGCGGCTATCGCGCCATCACAGTGCTGTCCCTGAGCACAATTGGCGCCCCAGCCGGTTATGTTCGTAACGGTACGTACGCCGGCTGACCAAGTGCCTGCTCTGCTGTTATAGGAGGCTTCCCACATGTCCAGCTCCTGGGTGCCGTTGATGACCGTCAGATGGTGATCGGACCCAAGGTTGGGCTTGGCGCCTGATGGGATGGGGAACTTGATGATGTCGCCCGTGCAGTACTCGGTGCAGGCGACCGTGTATGTCTTCGAGGTCGAGGAGGCATAAACGTAGCTGATGCCCCAGTTGTTGTCGTTATCGAGAATGGCGTTGGAGGCATAAGCTGAAATTGCAGTGGCGATCATGTTCGAGGAATTGGGATCAATCGTCGGACTTGCCGCAATCGGGATATTCCAGAAACTATTGGAGGAATACCACCGGGCATAGGGCTCAGTGTTGCTCTGCACGGTAATCGTGAAGGTGCTCTGGAAGACCGTGCCCAACGTGTCCCACGCCTGCACAGAGATGTGGTGCGATCCGGTACTCAGCGTAAGCTTCGTGTTGATACTGGCGGCGTTCACCGAATACTTGGCGGTGTTGTTGCTGTCCACGTAGATCTTCATCGTCTTGATCGTCGCAGTTGACGAATTCGACGTCGCCGACGCCACGAACGGCACCGTGGTGCTCACCGTCGAGTTGGGCAGCGGAGAGCTAACAGCTACATTGGCCAATGCCAGGTTCGCGCTTGCTGTGCGCGTCAGAGCCCCCAACGTGCCGGTGATCACTAATGTGAAAGCACCATAGTTGCTGTTCGCGGAGGTAACCAAGGTTGCTTGGGCCGTGGCAGCAGCCGTACCGTTGAGCGTCACCGAAGAGGGGGTAACGCTGCAGGTGGAGTTGGTCGGACCGCCGCTGCATCCCACCGATACGTTGCCGCTGAAACCGCTCACTGACGCTACGGTGAGCGCATAGACGGCCGACTGCCCCGGTGTGATCGTCTGCGACGCCGGTGAAACCGAAATGACGAAATCACTCACGGTCTGATTCACCGCGCCAGAAGACGCGGGCTTGAAGTTGCTGTCCCCGCCATAGCTTGCAGTCAGCGTTCGTGTCCCACTGGTACTAAAGGTGAGCAGACAGCTACTTGTCGATGCGGAACCAGCACAACTCTCGCCGGTGCTCGCACTCACAGTCACAGTACCGGTAGGGGAGCCACTTCCGGCAACTTGGAAGCCAACCTGAACCGACTGCCCGACTACCGCCGGATTGGACGAAGTTGATGTGATGCTGGTTGCGCTGTTCGCTTTCTGGGCGGTGACAGATTGGGTGACCTGGGGAGCAGAGCTGTAATTAGAGTTGCCGGCCTGGGAAGCAGTCAGCGCGCAGACGCCCGTACCGCTGGTCATTGTCACCGTGGTAGCTGAAAGCGCGCATGCCCCAGAGGGCGTGATCGTCACCGATAGTCCTGAGCTTGCAGTTGCGGAAACCATGAAGGTGCTGTTGTAAATTGCCGTCGAAGGGGCGCCGGTAAAGGTAATACTCTGGCTGGCAGGATTCACCGTATAGCCGACCTGCGCAGTGGCAGCCGCATAGATCGTTGTGTTGGCGGGCGTAAAGTTTGCCGTCAGCGTATAGCTGCCCCCGGAGAGAATCGATGCGGCTGTAATTGCAGAAGGCTGTCCACCCGCGGGCGTAGCCGTGTAGGAAATCGCTCCCGCCACACCGCCCGAGACCGAAGCGTCAAGCACGCCCGCCCCAATTGCCGTGCCGTAGGTTTGCGAATTCGCTGCCGGGGTCCAGTTCAGCGTTGTTGTTGCCTGTCCGATTGAAAACGACATTGAATTATTGCTGGCAAGATATAACCCGTCGCTGCTGCCTCCGTAGTTCGCGGTCACTTGATGTGGTCCGACAGCAAGCCCGCTCAACTGCAAACTAGCAGATCCGTTGGCACCGACCGATATCGGGGACTGTGCATTGCCATCCAGCGTGAACGTGACCGAACCTGTGGGGGTTCCGCTGCCGGACTCTGCTGCGACACTAACTCCTATCGTCACGGTCTGTCCGTAGGCCGGGCTCGCCGGCGTGATTGGTTGGAAGGTGGTTGTCGTGGAGATTGCGTCTCCGGTGCCAGTCATCTGCCAGGAGATCGGGGCGTTCGCGGAGTTGCTGGAGAAGGTTAGGGTTGAGGCCACGGGTCCCAACTTCGAGGGCTGGCTGAGTGCCGTCAGGCCGCATCCGTAGCCGCTGTTCACTGGTGTCGCGCCTGTTGTGTCGCAGCCATTGCTGGCGGCCGTACTTACGATGAACGAGCTTACGTCGCCACTTGCCGAATACGGCGGTTGCAGGAACGTCAACTGCTGGTTGCCGACGTTCCATAGCGTAAGCCCTTGCGTTGCGCTGGCCACGCCTACTGCCGTATCCGTAAACGTGAAGTTAGCCTGCAGGCGATTCATCAGAACGAACTGATTCGCGCTGCTGTCGGTGATAAATACGTTCCCGCTCTCCGATGCGGTCACGCGGGTCGGAAGAACAAAGCCGGAGCCGATTGTTGTATGGTCCGCACTGTTGAGCGTACCGCCTTCATTCGGAATCTTCACGACGCGAGCGTTGCCCGAGTCGGCCACATACACATCGCCAACGGCATCCACGGCCACGCCCGTCGGCTGCACGAAACCTGCGCCGATCACCAACTGCTGAGCAGAGTTCAATGTGCCGCCTGTATTTGGCACCTCGATCACTTGGCCGTTGTTGCTGGACGAGGCGTTGCCGGCATCGGCCACGTAGAGATTGCCTGCCGCATCCAGCGCCACACTTTCCGCATTCGTCAGTCCGGTCAGCACCGTGGATTGATCGGCTACGTTCAGCGCGCCGTTTTCGTTCGGGATCTCACTCACCTGCCCCGGCGAGGCGACGTAGAGATTCCCGGTGCTGTCCACCGCGACCCCTTGCGGTTGCCCGCCGTTTATCAATACAAGCTGGTTGTTGTCGCTGATTTCAATCAATTGTCCGTTATTACCGTTCGTACCGGCATCGGCAATGTAGACATTTCCGGCGGCATCCACGGCCACGTCGGTCGGGTTAAGCTGGCTCTGGCCCACCGTTGTTTGGTCAGCTGGGTTGAGCGTGCCATTTTCGTTCGGAACCCGCACCACTCGATGGTTGCCGCTATCGGCGACATACGCGTTGCCTGAGCCGTCAAAGGCTATGCCTTTGGGATTGCTCAGGTTGCTGTCAATTGCGCTTTGCACGCCCGGATCAAGCGCCAGCACCGCACCCTGGCCAATACCGTATATGTAGCTGGTCACAACTGCGGAACTGCCCTGTGCCGTCAGCACGACCGCACCCGTCCGCATCCCGACACGCGTCGGCTGAAAACCCACGTTCACAGTGCACGAATTGCCGGGATTATATGTCTGTCCCACGCTGCAGGTATCGCCTCCCGCATCGGTGAAGTCCTTATTCGCCGCGCCCTTCGTCAGCACCCCTACGCTGCCGACCGTGAACGTCTGCGAAAAACCAATGCTCACCGCCTGCGATGCCGCCGCTTGTCCAACCGCAACTGATCCAAAGCTCACTGCAGGATAGAGCACCTTCACGCTTACGCCGTTCGACGTGGACCCGCTATAGGAAGAGTCACCTCCATAGACCGCCGTAAGGTTGTTGCTGCCGGGCACGAGTTGGCTGGCGCTCACCGTCGCCACCGCCTGCAGCGCGCTTCCGTTCAGCGACAACCCGCTGCTGCCGATTGCATTAGCGCCATCGTAGAACGTAACCGTGCCGCTGGGCATCGGACCGCCATTCGCGGTCCAGGTCACGCTCGCTGTCAACTGCACGCTGCCATTCGCCGAGATGCTGGCGGCGCTGGCCTGCAAACTGGTCGCCGTGCTGTTCTGGGTGACTGAGTAAGCGATGGACGCGCTAGCACTGCTGTAGTCCGTCGTGTCGGTGGGCGTAAAGTTTGCCGTCAGCGTGTAGTTGCCCCCCGGCAGAACCGTTGCCGCTGTGATCGCCGCTGGCTGCCCGCCGGACGGAGTTGCCGTATAAGTGATCGTCCCTGCTACGCCCCCCGTGACGGAGGCGTCAAGCACGCCTGCGCCAATCGCTGCGCCATACACCTGAGCGTTCGCCGCCGGCGTCCAACTCAGCGTCGTCGTCGCCTGTGAAATCGTAAACGAAGTGGAATTGCTGCTCGCCAGATAAGTGCCATCCGTGCTGCCGCCGTAGCTGGCACTGATTCGATGTAGACCGGCTGCCAAGCCGCTTAACTGCAAGCCGACCGTGCCATTACTTCCCAACGGAACCGCTGGCTGAGCATTGCCATCAACCGTGAAGATTACCGAACCAGTCGATGGCGAGCCTGGGCCGCTTTGCGCCACTATATCTACTGTAACGTTTGCAACTTGTCCAAAGTTAGGGCTGGCGGGCGTGAGCGGCTGGAAGTTTACCGCCGTCGCCGCCGTCTGCTCGCTGGTGCCGGAAAGACTAACCTGCTGAACTGAACCCGGCACGTTCAGAGCGTTGTCCTTCAAAATCAGTGTGCCGTTGAGAGTGCCTCCAGCAGTGGGAGAAAACACCACGCCAACTACGCAGGAATCTCCCACGGCCAGCGGAGAGGAAGTTGCACAGTTTGTTGTGCTGGCATCGGTCGCGAAGTTCGTGCTCGGCGTTATGCCGCTCAGATTCAGCGCTGCGTTGCCAATGTTGGCCACCGTGAACGTCTGCGCGCCGCTGCTGGAGTTGATCTGGGTCGGTGGGAAGCTCAGAGGTGGCGTAGCTACAGATACAGCTCGAACCCGCTGATTACCGCTATCCGCAATGTATAAGTTGCCGGCCGAATCCACCGCAACGCCGACCACATAGTCCAATTCGGCGCTGGTCGCCGGACCATTGTCACCCGTATAGCCAACAGCTCCGTGGGCGATTTGCGTTCCATTGCCTGCCACGGTCGTGATCACGCCGGTGGCCGCACTCACTTTCCGGACGACATTGTTACCTTGGTCTGCTATGTATAGGTTGCCGGCCGAATCCACCGCGACACGTTGGGGATAGTTCAACTCGGCACCGGTCGCCGGACCATTATCGCCGCTGTAGCCTAACGTCCCGTTGCCCGCTACGGTCGTGATGATGCCGCTGGCTACGCTCACCTTCCGGACGGTATTGTTGCCTTGATCCGCAATGTACAGATTGCCGGCCGAGTCCACCGCAACACCGACCGGATAGTTCAATTCAGCGCTGCTCGCCACGCAGCCATCCCCGATGGAGTTCGTCTGCCCCGCGCATCCGCTACCCCCGCCCGCCACGGTCGTAATGATGCCGCTGGCTACGTTAACCATCCGAACGCGTCCGGAATCATCAACGTATAGATTGCCGGCCGAATCCACCGCAATACTCGCCGGATAAGCTAATTCGACGCTGGTCGCCCCGCAACCATCCCCGACGGAGTCGGTCTGCCCCGCGCACCCGCTACCTCCGCCCGCCACGGTCGTAATGATGCCTGCGTCCGCGCTCACTTTCCGAATGACATTGTTTCCGCTATCCGCGATGTACAGGTTGCCGGCCGAATCCACTGCAATATCCACGAGAAAGTCAAATTGGGCATCGGTCGCCGGTCCATTGTCGCCGCTGAAGCCCTGCGTTCCGTTGCCCGCCACCGTTGTGATCACGCCTGTAGTCGCATTCACCTTTCGGATGCGCTCATTCCCGTAATCCACAAAGTACACGTCGCCTGCGGAATCCACCGCTACGCCCTCTGGATTCTGAATTTGGGCGCTGGCGGCATCTGCCGCAACCCTGGATAACCGGGTTGGAAGGTCACCGGCACCGTGCAGCTGCTCCCGGCAAAATTGGTCGTCACTCCATCCGTCGCGCACCCCGTGACGGCGCCAACTGTAAATTCCTGCACCCCACCCTGCGATTTCGGCACGCTAATACTGGAAATGGTGAGTGAGCTGTTAATGGCCAGCAGAACATTCTGTGAGGGCGTTGCCACACCTACCGACGTCGCCGCGAAACTCACCACGGTCGCCCCCCCGGAAGCCAGTGAAACGGAAGGTAGTTGCGCGTGCGCGGAATGTGCCCCAAAGGTAAGAACAGCCGCTGCGATCAACACGGTTACAGCACCGCACGAACGGCGGGAATAGCAGGTCACTTGCGGCGGTCTCCTCTGGGCGGTATATGCGGTGTCAGGTCGCCAACGGAGCCCACGAGGCATCGTCAGCTCGGCGTACTTTCGTGAGTAGCGCCTCTAGTGACTCTGGATGCAAGCTTCTGAATGTGGGTTGCTGAAGTGATTACCCCCCGGTCAGACATCGCCAGAGCTGGTTCGCTCTTCAGCCATGGGCATGGTGCGGAAGGCCTTTAAATTCAGATGGAACCGAAACTTAAAGGCTTAGTGGGGGATTCCTGGCAGATATATCCGGGCGTGTCACACTGCCATGGCGAGCGAAGCCGAGCCACCTTTTGTCCCTGCCGCCGGAAACAAAGGATGGCTCCGCTCCGCCCGAACAGCTTCTTGCATATCGAACGTAAAGTCGGGTACGCCGCACTCACCGAAGGAGCTAACTAGGCGAACGACACACGCACCGAGCCCAAGCCAGAAACCCGCACCTCGAAGGCATCGCCGGATTTCGCTGGAACCATGGGCCCTAACGCGCCGGATAGGATCGTGTCGCCAGCTTTGAGTGGACGCCCGACGCGAGCCATCGTAGCTGCCAACCAGAGAGCCGCCGCCAGCGGATTCCCCATGCAGGCTTCGCCGGCGCCAATCGAGACCTGCTCCCCGCCGCGTTCCATCAGCATTCCACAATGCACCAGGTCAATATCCCGCAGCAATTTTGGCTGCGTGCCCAGCACGTACATCGCAGCTGAAGCGTTGTCGGCGATCGTATCCACCAATCGAATGTCCCAGTTCTGAACGCGTGAATCGACAATCTCGATCGCCGCGACCGCGAAATCGACTGCCCGCAACAGGTCCGCAATCGTCGGCGTTGCGAAATCCAAGTCGCGTCCCATCACGAAGGCTATTTCGCCTTCCACCTTCGGCTGAATCAGCCGCGCCATTGAGACTGTTTCGCCGTCGGCCCGGGCCATGTCGGCAAACAACATTCCGTAGTCGGGCTGATCCACGCCCAACTGCTTTTGCACCGCTACCGAAGTGAGCCCGATCTTGCGACCCACCAGGCGAGCGCCTTCCGCCAGTCGTCTGGTTGTGTTCAGCTCCTGCACTCGATAGGCAAAATCCGGCCCCGCGCCGCTCAACAACTCACGCACAGGGGCACACGTCCGAAGATTTTGCTGCGCCGTCCACAAAAGGTTCGCTGCTTTTTCCGCGATTTCGACTGCTGGTTCCGTCACTGGCACGGTCATATCTCCATGTTTGCCGTAAACTCTGCGAGTTTTGCCCTCGCTGGCTGTTCAATTGCAATTCCAATCATAGTCATCGAACTTAGACTAGTTTCGCGAAAACGTCTTCCGCTTTACGCCGTTACCGCTTTCGCCTGCTTCCTATTCTGAAAGAACTTAAAATCTCCCCGCTCCACGAGCAGCGACGTCAGCACTCCAAGAACGATAGCCCAGAACGGAGCGCCGACGCTGAGGATCGACAGGTTCGTAATCGTTACGAAGAAGGCCACCACGGCTCCGGACTTGAACTGTCCGCTAAATGCCCCCTTGAACGCGCTGCCGAATACGTCGAACATGGCCAATCCGGTAAGTACGGCGGTGAACTCGGCCGGGACCAGTTTCACAGCATCCACCGCAACCTTGGCCAACAGCGCGAAGCAGAACCAGAATACCCCTTCAGAGAAGGCCGCAATAAAGCGCAGTTCCTTGCGTTCACCCGACGCCGGACCGGAACAAATAGCCGTGCTGGGACCAGCGGTAACCGCCGGATGGGCACCGAGAAAGCCGTTGAAAAAGGCCCCGATGCTGGGGATCAGGTACATGGCGTTGATTGGCGGCGTGTAGCCCTCCGCCAAAAGCACGCCGACCGCCTGGATGTTTTGCACCCCAATCACCAGGAAGAACAGCGGCACGCTGATGTTGAGAATGGCGGACAAACTGAACGAGGGCAGCGCAAGCCGCGGCGCAGCAAACTGCCAGCTCATCGCCACCGGCTTAATCAATCCGAAGTAATACAGCAGCGCCGCTCCCACAATCATGGCAACGATGATCGGCGGAAATTTCTGGCTGAATTTCCGGAAAGCCATGACGACGAGAAACAGCACCAGCATGACACCGTAAATCGAAGGCGTTTTGATGGCGGCACTGAACAGGCTGACGCCAAAACTAAGCAGCACGCCGCCCACCATGCCAAGCATCACGGGCACTGGAATATGTTCGACAACTTTCTTGATGGCTCCGGTGAGCGTGAGAATCAAAGTCACCAGGCCAACCACCATGTACGCCCCAACCGCTTGGTTTAGCGGAAACCTCGCCAACAGTTTGCCCAGCAGAATCGCTCCAGGGATGCTGTAGGCAACGACCAGCGGTATGCGGTAGCGCAAAGACACGAACATGGTGGCCAAACCGCCGAAGCCGTATATGGCAAGCAGCCACGACACGGCTTGCGCGTCGGTCAACCCGCCCTGCTTGGCCGCATTCATCACAATCACGCCGGGACCTAATGTGCTGAACAGCGTAGCCACAAGACCGGTCCCGACCGCGGCGGCGTTAATATTCGTGCACAGAATCTTGAAACTTTCTCTGAGATCGTACCCTTTTTCCAAAATCACTTCGTTCGCCTCCTTAATGGGATTGACCGCTCTCTGAGAGATTGCGGTACGCTGTCGCACTATCACACTTGAAACATTTGTCGCGGAAAGCGAGTAAGAATCTCGTTTTCCTCGCGACCGACGTGGATACAATCCGTAATCCTCGGACCGCCGCCTTGCTTGCGGTAGATGGTCGACAGCAGCAGGTCAACCACCATCCCGGCCTCAATTTTTTCGCTCCGGCCCTTGCCAATAATGGGATAAAACTCCGATTGCCTGATCCCTACGCCGTAGCCCGCATGTTCGAGATACTGCTTTTCCAGCCCTGCCTCAATCACTATTGCCCGAGCCGCGGCGTCCACATCGTTGGCGCTGGTGCCGGGTCTCAGCGCCTGAATCGCGGCACATTGCGCCCTGAGCAGCAGCTCGTGCACTTGATGGTAGTCCGGCGCAACCTCACCGACAGCAGCAGTGCGGCACATCTTTGCGCAATAGCCTTGGCAGGTCGCACCCAGGTGGATGACGACGATCTCGCCCGGCTCTATCTTTTTACCGGTGGCGCAAGGATGCGTAAGCAGCGCGCGTTCACCCGACACTACCTGGGGACGAAAGGGCGAACCGTCTGAGCCGGCCTTGAGCATTGCGTACTCGGCCTCGGCAAGCACTTCGACCTCTCTTACGCCCGAACCCACGGACTTCGCGGCCGCCTCCATGCCAACGGCCACAATTTCGCCGGCCCGGCGCATCCATTGCAATTCGGTGTCATCTTTGATTGCCCTAAGGCGATAAAACAGGTCGCTGGCGCCACAGAAATTCTTCTCGGAAAACTCTTTTCGTAAACTTTCGTACACGCCGAACGCCACAAAATAGCGCTCGAATCCAATCCGTGGAGAGGCGTAACCGAATGCCTTGATTCGCTCGATGCATTTCTCGACCAACGATTCTCGCGGAAACTCGTAGCCGTACGTGGCGAGTCCCGTTTCGCTCCGCACGTATCCGGCATCGAGCCACAATGCCACGGTGCAGGCTTCGCCTTCGCGCGGTATCAGAATCGCCTGGCATTCGATCTGGGTCAGCCCGGTGAAGTAGATCAGGTTCTCACGATTGTTGACGAATAGAATGTCCAACCCAAGCTCAGACATCATCGCCTGCGCTTTTGCAATGCGCTTTTCTGCAAGAGCCGACATAAGGCTTCTCCGATCTCCAAGGTTTCGATGGCCGCCATCGCGATCAGTGGTGATGTGCGTGCCAGTGCGCTTGCTTGCCGCGCAGTTTTTCCCGCAGAATCTCGACTACCGCGCTCGCCAGAGCTACCTTATCCACCCGGCCGGCGGTGCAGAACTTCCGCAGTGCCACCGCACTGGCTTCGACCTCGTCGTGCGGCCCAGGCAGGCTGACATAGGTCGTCAACCCATACTGGCCAACGCCGATGCGCACGCCCTCTTTCAAATGGCGTCCGGTGCCCGCCTCGAACTTGACAATCCAGGGAGTGGCAGCCTCGGGGTCGAGCCTGGTCACCGCTTCCACGCTGAAATCCTTATCTTCCGCGCCCACGCCGCCCGTCGTGATCACCAAACCAAATCCCCGCTCGGCTGCGTCCCGCAATGCGTGAGAGATGGCGTGAACATCGTCTTCCAGAATTCCGCCGAACTCGGCCTTGTAGCCCAGCAATCTGAGCAGTTCTAAAAGGTAGGGAGAATTGGTGTCTTCGATCATTCCCTTCTTAACTTCAAAGCCGGTTGCGTAAACCCTTGCGCGACGCAGGACCGTGCGTTCGATCTCGTCGCTCATGGCGGCGGTGCGGGCGACGATCTCGCCGGACTGCAATGGCTCACAACTGATGAGTCCCATGATGCCCGCCGAGTCGACGTAGGCATCATCTCTCACCTTCAGTCCCTCGACGCCGCGCAACTCATCGAGCAGAGCGCCCTGCTTGCCGATGAGCTGTCGCATATCAACCGTCTTCGCCAGAATGTCGAGACAGATGTGATCGTCTCTTACGTCCACCACCAGCACTTGTTCGACAGGCAACTGCAGAACCTTCGCGGCGGCGGCGGCCACGGTGGTCAGGTTCACCTCGTGGAGATCAAGGCCGTAGATCCGCAGTTCGGTTTTTTCCAGCAGATTCAATTGCACGGCGGCACCAGACTGACGTCCAACTTCATATCAAGCAGCGGAGCGTCTACGATCTCGGAACCGATGTCCAGGATGTCGATGCCACGGCCTTTCATGGCGGGAATATCCTGCAAGCGCACGCCTTTGGCAAACGCCAGTTTTACCTGCTGCCGCAGTCCTATGGCGTCAAGCGCCCTGCGGGCCGCTTCAAAATCGGCAAGATCGCCGGTATCGATCATCAGGATATCCGCGCCACAGGTGACGGCCATGATTGCTTCCTGAGCCACGCTGGCGAACTCGCCCTTCAACTGAATCACCTTCAGCTTGTCATGGACCGACGCCACTGCGTTGAGCGTAGCCTCAATTCCGCCCAGCATGCGTACGAAGTTCTTATCGAGATAGAGAAAAGGTTGGTCCGTAATCCGGAAGGCAGCCCCGCCACAAACGACCGCTTCCCTGACAATCGATTTGATTTCCGCGGGCATTTTCTTCCACGCGCCGCAGACGATCTTCATCTCGTCACCGGCAAGTTGGACCGCTCGGCGGGCCGCGGTCGCAATCCCGGACGACTTGGCCAGCTTGCCAATCGCGAATTCTTCGGCGACGGCAATCTGTCTCGCGGTACCGGCGATTCGACCGACAACTGAGCCGGCCTTCACTTCGGCACCATCGGCCAGCAACAATTCAGCGCCGATTCCCGCCTCCGTCAAAGCGGCTTGCAGACGGACGATTCCGGCTACAACTCCGTCTCTTTCGGCGACGATCCCAGCGCTGAACTGCCGGCCATTGATCCCGGCAAAAATAATTTCCCTGATATCCTGCTGCACTGTGGCCGCGGTTTGCACTCAACTACCCCCTCTAATCCACTACCTTGCGGCGGCCAGTTCGCACTGCTTCACTTTGCCGATGACGCCACGCTGCTTGAGCCACCTCGGCATCAGTTCCGCATCGACCCGGGCCGAAACCTCGGGGGCCTTGCGCACCAACAACTCGGCCAGACTCTCGCTCACGTTGATGCCGCCCATAGCACCGTCGAAGATGATCACGTTGTCGGTCTTCGCGACCTTGTACGCGAAGTGCATCGCATCATCGAGTTGGTTCGTCACCACCGCCCACTTCATGTAATCCAGGTTCTGCGGGTCGGAATTGAACAGCTCGGCCTGCTTCTGGCCCACCACCACGGTCGGCACATGCTCGGAGAAGAATGCGCTGGGATATCCGCCCCACGCATAGTTGTGAACTACCATCCTGATCGCCGGGTTCACCGGAAGAATGCCGTCCACCAGTGGCTTGCCGTTCTTGCCGTAAAAGGCCTCCGTATACCAGGTGTACGGCGGCAATGGCTGATCAAGATCGAACAGGTCCTGGTTGGCGCCAATAAAGTTCGCGTAAATCACGCCGGCGGCAAAGACGTAGGGCACTGGACACGGAAAATCCAAGCCCGTGATGCACTCGTCGATCTCGCCCAGCAGAGTCATGATTTTGCCGTAATACTGCAATCCTTCCACCGTGATCTGATCATTCAAGGCATAAAGATTGTTTTCCGCGCTGACTCCAACCACGCCGCTGGGAGACATGTTCAGAAAGGCCGTGAAGGCAAACTTGTTCTTCACATACTCGGAGTCGAAGATGGAGCGGGCGGTGAAGTTCGCTCCCCGCGGTCCCATATTCCAGTGATAGGTGGAACGGGTTTCGATGCGGGCATAGGACATGCCGAACGGCTTGACCGCGCGGTCGACCTGCCGGTGGAAATGAACTTCTCGCACGTCGCTGTTGTGCACGTGTACGATCCAATCGGCGTCATAGATAGCCTTGATGCCGTACAGCGTGCCGATTTCCGTTTGGATGGCAACGCCTTCGTCGATCGGGGCTACGCCTCTGGCCTTACCCTTGTAATGCTCGTCGAGGCGGTAGCGCTTGATGTATTCCTCGGTCTCGCGGAAGCGCAGGCCAACGCCAGCGCGAAGGCGAATGTTCTGCGTACCCGTACGGGCGGCAATCTCGTCGCGGACCACGCGCAATAGCTCGGCATACGGTTCACCGCCCAACAACGTGAAGCCGTGGTGGGAGGCGCAAACATTCACCGATTGACCGGGCTTGATCATCGACATATCGACCCGGCTCAGCGCATCTTCCGCCGCTTTGCGAACCGCTGAAATACCAGTCTCGGAGGGATAGATCACCGCGGGCGTGTCGGCGAAAAGATCCTTCACCAGCAGCGATGTCATCTCCGGATATTCCGCCAGCCGCTTCGTCACCAGCTCCGGTGCGATACCGTACTGGGAAGCCCTCGGTAGCATTGGCGTAATCGGGCTACGCTTGGACGTCCGTTCGTTTTTCATCAGGCATCACTCCTCTCCGGCTTAGCCGCCGCGACCTTCTTGAACAGTTCGATATCTTCTTCAAAATAGAAACCCCGGCTGCCGTATTTGGCCTTGACTTCTTCTGGGATGCCCCACACAGTGGGCGTCAACCCATACCATTGCCAGCCAGCCGGCCGCTCGGGAGTAATTCCTGCCGCCTGCAGCAGCCGCAGGGCGGGTTCAATGCATTCGACTTTGCATCCGGTGCGAATGCCCGTCTGCTTGGAAAGCTCTTCCGGAGACGTGGCCCCTTTCAAAATAGCGGCGGCCACTTCTTCGGCTCGCGTGGCGGTGCAGTAGCAAATAAGCTGCTGCGGATTGAGATTGGCCTTCAGGCAGAGTGCTTCGATCTTGTCGTAGGGAACGTCGCTCACGGCGACCCCAACGGTGTAGGGCGCATCCAGCTTATGCATGCTGATGGCATAAACCGGGCAACGCTGGTCGCAGGCGCCGCACCCCCGGCAATCCTCTTCTTTTACAACGGCTTTCCTATCCACCAGGGTGATTGCCAGCGTGGGGCAAACGCTGCTGCACACCACGCAGCCATTGCATGCGTCCTGGTCGACAAGAGGGTTCAAGGAGATCAATTTCATTTTCGTCCACCTCTCCTAATCAGCTGCTGTATACAGGGCTTCAACGGACTTCAGCAGCCTGCTAAACCTCGTAGCGCTGTTCCTTTGACAGACGGTCGTGAACATGGCGGGGAGCCCTGCTATCTTTAATTACTACGGTCTGGAATGGCTTTTCGTGATGGCGATCACGCATAGATGTGACATCTGACGCAAGCCCTGGCAGCCGTCAGCAACAAACGATCGAGAGGGACGAAAGAAGGCACAAACAGGGGACGGCAACGGAGATGGTAGCAGGCAGAGACCTGCGGGTAGCCACCCTGGCTACACCGCAAGTCGTTTGGTGGCTTTATTTTCCTTGGCGCGATCCAACACTTCACGCACCCGCGCCAGCAGCACGTCAGGAGAGAATGGCTTCTGCAGGAACGACCTGTCACCGTCCATGGCACCCTGGTGCAGCAGGGCGCTGTTAGTGTAACCAGACATGAAAAGGACCGTGAGGTCGGGATACTTAGCGGAGAGTTTAGCCGCGAGCTCCTGCCCCCCGAGGACCGGCATGACCACGTCGGTGAGCAGAAGGTCGATGGTCTCAGGGTATTCGCCAGCAACTTTCAGCGCCTGCTGTCCTTCCGGAGCGATCAGAACCGTGTAGCCGCTATCGCGCAAGAACTGCGTGATGAGGTTTCGAAGCAATTCCGAATCTTCCACCACAAGTACAGTTTCCGTACCGCACAGCGCGGGCCTGGAGCCGTAGGCTGCATGGTCTTCCGTGGCTGCTTCCGCCGTCGCCGGAAAATAGATCTTGAACGTCGTGCCGTTTCCAGGCTCGCTGTAAACCCATATGTGTCCTTTTACCTGTGAAACGATTCCGTAAACAGTGGAGAGCCCGAGTCCGGTCCCTTTGCCGGGTTCCTTGGTGGTGAAGAACGGCTCGAAGATCAGCTTCTGGGTTTTTTCATCCATGCCCTCGCCAGTATCGCTGACCGCCAACAAGACGTATTGACCTGGGATGACACCATGATGCGCGGCATCCCGTTCGTCGAAGAAAACGTCCGCCGTTTCGATCGTCAACTTACCGCCATTCGGCATCGCGTCGCGCGAATTTACCACCAGGTTCATGACGACCTGTTCGATCTGTACCGGGTCCAGTTTGACGCGCTTGAGATCCTGTCCGCGCACAATCCGCAAGTCGATATCTTCGCCAATTAGGCGAGGGAGCATCTCGTCCATGTTCTTGAGAACGGAGTTCAGGTCCAGCACCTCGGGTTGCAGCACCTGCTTTCTACTGAATGCAAGCAATTGCCGAGTCAATGCTCCGGCGCGCCCGGCAGCCGTCATAATTTCCTGTGCGGACGAATGCGCCGGATGATCAGGCGCGGTGTTGGCGTGAATGAGGTAGCCGTAGCCGACAATTACGCTCAGCAGATTGTTAAAATCGTGTGCTACACCTCCCGCGAGCCTGCCGACTGCTTCCATCTTCTGCGACTGGCGCAGTTGCTCTTCGAGCCGTTTCCTTTCGGTAATGTCGCGCGCAATCATCGAGAGCCCGGGGCTGGTGCGCTTCTCGCCCTTGAGCAGCGAGATGCTGAGCCCTACGTCGATGTTTCTGCCGTCTTTCCGGACGCGCACGGTCTCGCCCCTCCAGCTTGTGCCTTGTTTCACCTGTTCAACCTGCTGCAACAATTCTTCGCGAAGCTTCGGCGGCAGCAAGATCGATGCGTTAAGGCCAATGATCTCCGCGGCGGCGTACCCGAACATCTTCTCTGCCCCGGAATTCCACGTGGTAATCATGCCGTCCAGACTTTGACTGATAATGGCGTCCTCGGACGAATCGACAATCGCCGCGAGTTGGCGAAGCCCTTGCTCGGCTTGCACGCGTTGACTGATGTCGCGCATCCTGACCGTCAGAATCATCTCCGAGCCGGCCTTGAACTTTGCAATCGAAGCTTCGGCTGGAAACTCACTTTCATCCTTGCGTAGCCCATAGATCATTGTGCGTTCGCTCATCGCCCGCAAGGTATCGCCTGACGAAAGAAACCTGCCCATATGCGCCGCGTGCATCGCCCGGTAGCGCTCCGGCAGCAGCAGGTGGATCGGCCTGCCGAGCACTTCCTCCGCCTGATAGCCGAAGATTTTTTCCGCCCCGGGATTGAACAAGGTGATTGCGTGCGACTCGTCGACGGTCACAATCGCATCCTCGGATATCTGCACCACGCCGCTGAATTTGGTGTTCGATTTTCGCAGCTCCATGGTCGAAGCCCGCGCCGCCGATGCAATGACCCAGATCAGAACGGAGGTGAAAGCAAACGCAATGTCGAGCGCGACCGACTCAGTCGCGCGACCTTGCGCGGCGTGGTACTCCAAGACACCTACGGCCGCAAAACTGAGCAGCATGGCCGCCAGACCCGGACGCCAGCCGGCGAACCAACTGCTGATCGCAATTGCCGTCAGAAAAGCAAAGAAGAGCGGCTTCTCGCCCGGCGTTCCCACAACCAACGTGAGCAGCAGTGCATTCACGCAACTGCCTATGGCCAAGCCGTAAGCGAGCAGGGGCCGTTCCAAGACGGCCAAGAGGTCAAAGGGGAAGCTCCGCGATGGAGGCATGTTCTTTCTTGAACTTGACACTAAACCTAGATTCATTGCTCACGATTTTGCAGCTATCTGCTCTGAAAATCAATCCCAATCTGAAAATCGCTTCCAAGCAGTACCTAGGGCCCTAGGTACTTGAGATGCTTTTGTCGCTGGAAGAGGCGATATGCGAGTACCTCAATTTTTCTTATGGAGCTCTTTTGCAGACCTTTTGGGGGCAATTTCACGATCGGTGTCAGACTTGATTCGCGCTATCCCCCAATAGCTGTGTTCGGAGATATCAGGTGTCATGGGGATATGGCGCCCAGGACATGCCTTCCGCGACATTTCAGGTAGCACAGCAGATTCAGCCGCGCTAGAACAGAGGTCTCACATCTGCCGCGTATTGCAGGTAGACAGATTCTATTCCTTGCCGAAGTGAAATCGTCGGCTGCCATCCCAGGGAACGGATACGCGAAATGTCCAGCAGCTTCCTGGGACTGCCGTCCGGCTTTGTAGTGTCGAAGACAAGCTGTCCGCGGAAACCGACAATTTCCGCGATCAGCTCAGCCAGTTCGCGAATCGTAAGATCCTCCCCACATCCGACATTCACGAGCGGCGATTCCGAAGGCGATGAACTGAGCGCCTTAAATTCCGGGTCTCGAAGCGACATTAAATGGAGGCAAGCCGAGGCCATGTCATCACTATGCAGAAACTCGCGGCGCACGGTACCAGTTCCCCACACGACCGCTTCCCTTTCACCCGCGACCTTCGCGCTGTGAATCTTGCGAAGCAATGCCGGTAACACATGCGATTGTTCTGGATCGTAACTGTCATTGGGTCCGTAGAGATTTGTGGGCATGGCCGCCAGGAATTGCGTACCGTACTGACGGTTGTAAGACCAGCACATCTCGATTCCCGCGATTTTGGCAACTGCATAAGGCCGATTGGTCGATTCCAGCGGACCCGTCAGCAGATACGATTCGCGCATCGGCTGCGGACAGTCGCGCGGATAAATACAACTGGAGCCGAGGAACAGCAACCGCTTCACTCCATGGCGGTAGGATGCATCGATCACGTTAGTCTGGATGGCGAGGTTCTGTTGGATGAATTCGGCAGGCCGCGTTCTATTGGCCAAGATTCCGCCTACCTTGGCGGCACAGAGAAACACATATTCGGGTTTCTCCGCGTTGAAAAATGCCTCGACCTCCGTGGACTGTGTGAGGTCGAGTTCCGCATGGGCGCGAGTGATGATTTCAGCGCACCCCGCGCCTTGTAGACACCGCGCCATCGCCGACCCGGCAAGTCCGCGGTGCCCGGCGACGAAGATGCGACTCTGCGCGAACAAATTATTCATGGTAATCGTTGATGCGATAGCCGCTCATCCGGATCAGTTTGTCGCGTTCCGCAACTTGCAAATCGTTCTGCACCATTGCACTCACCAGTTCGCTGAAATTAGTCCTTGGCTTCCAGCCCAGCTTCTGCCTGGCTTTCGTCGCATCACCGAGAAGGTTTTGCACTTCGGCAGGCCGGAAGTAGCGCGGGTCGACAGCGACCACGACCCTACCCGTCTGGTCAACCGCCTTCTTCTCGATCCCGGAACCCGTCCAGGTCAACTCGATTCCCAGCTCGTTCGCGGCCAACTGAACCAACTCGCTCACGCTGTGCTGCTCACCTGTAGCGATGACAAAATCCTCGGGCTTATCCTGTTGCAGCATCAGCCACTGCATCTCGACATAATCGCGGGCGTGGCCCCAATCGCGTCGCGCGTCCAGATTACCGAGGTAGAGGCAGCGATCTAGCCCGACTTTAATGCGCGCCAATCCACGGGTGATCTTGCGCGTCACGAATGTTTCTCCCCGCGTCGGAGACTCGTGGTTAAAAAGAATGCCATTGCATGCATACATCCCGTATGCCTCGCGATAGTTCACGGTGATCCAATGGGCGTAGAGCTTGGCAACAGCATAAGGCGACCGCGGGTAAAAGGGTGTGCGTTCATTCTGCGGAGTTTCCTGCACCAGACCATACAGTTCCGAACTCGAAGCCTGATAAAAACGCGTCTTCTTTTCCAGCCCAAGGGTGCGAATCGCTTCTAAGAACCGAAGCGTACCAAGCGCATCGACATTGGCGGTGTATTCCGGCTGCTCGAACGAAACGGCCACATGGCTCTGCGCCCCAAGGTTGTAAATTTCGTCCGGCTGAACTCGCTGCACAATGTGGACGAGACTGCTGGAGTCGGTTAGGTCGCCATGATGCAAGATGAACCTGTGATCCGAAGCGTGCGGATCTTGATAGAGATGATCGATCCGGTCGGTATTGAACAGAGAGGTGCGCCGCTTAATGCCGTGAACGGTGTAGCCTTTCTCCAATAGGAATCCAGCAAGATAAGCTCCATCTTGCCCAGTGATGCCGGAAATCAATGCCGTTCGGGATGATGTCGAGGCCAACGCTTTTCTTCCTTTCCGAGGTTACACCCAAAATAATAGTCGAACGAAGCTCTCCCTACCGCAATCCTGGTCGCCTTCTGGCTGCCGGCCGCCGTCTTGCCACAACCCTCCCCGGCTCCTGCTCAGGATATCCGGTTATGAGTACTGAGGCCAGCCTCGGTTGACCTGGAGTGTCGAGTCGCTAAACAGCTCCTGATAGCTGATCCTGGCCAAAGAAAGAACGGCTTGTCGCCCGGCGATCGAGACGGTCAGCAAGTCGAAGGTAAATCTGCGGGACGGAAGCACCATTCTCTCCAAGCGTGTTAGTGAATTAATCTCGATTCAACACTCAAGACACTGAAAGCAGGCGTTCCAGGCAAGCTGACGAATAACTTGTGCTCTTTTCCCTGGTTGATCGCTGATCGCTAAGGTGAAAGTCCCAGCCGGCATCCGTCTGAACAGATAGCCGCCTTGTCCATCGGTGACGCACTCCGTGCCACTTTCGACGACTCGGACCGTTATGCGGCCATCGGCGGACATGCTTCGTTAGATACTCCCTCGAGTTGCAGGTCCCGGAACACCGTGCCGGGGACTCCGACGTGACGAGGCCAATGGTAACTACTTTGAGACGCCAAATAGCATTTCCTCGTGTTAAACATAGCAACGCCCTGTGCTAAACTCGCGAGTAGCTCGTACTGATAAGGAATCTCCACGATGGGCTCCTGCTTCTCTAAAGTTGCTTTTTGTCTCGCCACGGGCGCGTTGCTGGTGGTGATAGGATTCAGCACCCCTCGTGTGGTGGGTCAGGTGCCGCCTGATCATTCCGCAACCGTCGATGCTGTGGTAACAGTACCGTCTGCAGCAAGTCACCGCGCT